>NC_019973.1:3657371-3975267 GCF_000230995.2 Mesorhizobium australicum WSM2073
GCTCTGAACGCCACGGGCGCCGACCGCGTGGCGCGCTGGAGCGCCGAGGATGTGGCGCGTCGCATGGATTTCTCGCTGCGCTCGGCCTACGCGCATGGCACCAGGGCGCTCAGAACTCATATCGACAGCGTCGCGCCGCAGGAGGAAATCTCCTGGCCCGTGTTCGAGACGATGCGCGAGGCATGGCGTGGCCGCATCGAATTGCAGGGTGCCTGCCTGCTCGGCATCGAGGGCGTGCGCGACAAGAAATGGTTCGACAGGCTGGCCAAACGCGTAGCCGCCGCCAAGGGCGTGCTGGGCGTCGTCACCTATATGGTGCCGGACCTGGAAGAGCTGCTCGACCACGTTTTCGCGCAGGCAATCAAGCACGGGCTCGACCTTGATTTCCATGCCGACGAGACCGACGACATCGCCGCGATCTCGCTGAAAAAGATCGCCGAGGCGGCGCTGTGGAACGGCTTCGAGGGCAACATCCTCGTCGGCCATTGCTGCTCGCTGGCGCGCCAGCCCGATCTCGAGGTGCTGGACACGCTGGACAAGGTGGCGAAGGCTGGGCTGGCAATCGTGTCGCTGCCGATGTGCAATCTCTATTTGCAGGACCGTCGCGCTGACCAGACCACACCGCGCTGGCGTGGCGTGACGCTGCTGCACGAGATGAAGGCGAGGGGCATTCCGGTGGCCGTCGCTTCGGACAACACGCGCGATCCCTTCCATGCCTATGGCGATCTCGATATGCTGGAGGTCTACCGCATGGCGACGCGCGTCCTGCATTTCGATCATCCGGTCGGCGACTGGCCGCAGGCGGTCACCGCGACGCCGGCCCATGTGATGCGGCTCGATGGCTTCGGCACGCTCGCCGCCGGAGGCGATGCCGACTTCGTGCTGTTCAAAGGTCGAAGCTGGACGGAATTGCTGTCGCGCCCCGAATCGGATCGCATCGTCGTGCGTGCGGGGCGAGCGATAGACCGGCAATTGCCGGACTATGCCGAACTCGACGGACTGATGGTGGAATGATGGATGTTTCGGCGCTCAAACGCGATCTCGATGGGATAAAACTCGACGACAATCCGGCCATCGTCCAGCAGAAGAGCCGGGACTTCTACTGGTACAGTCCGGTCCTGAAACAACAGCTCGACCATGTCACCGGCGACCTCATCGTGACGCCCAGGAACGAAGCCGAACTGATCCGCGTGCTTGCCGCCTGTCATCGCCATGGCGTGGCGGTGACGCCGCGCGGCAGCGGCACCGGAAATTATGGCCAGGCAATGCCGCTTTCGGGCGGCGTGGTGCTCAATCTCGCCGAGATGAACGAGATCAAGTCGATCGCGCCGGGGCGCGTGGTGACCGGACCGGGCGCGGTCCTGGCCGACATCGACAAGGCGACGCGCGCGCATTGCGGGCAGGAGCTGCGGCTGTCGCCCTCCACCTACAATACCGCCTCGATCGGCGGTTTCATCGCCGGCGGCTCCGGCGGCGTCGGCTCGATCAATTTCGGCGGATTGCGTGATTTCGGCAATGTGCTGCGCCTGCGCGTGGTGACGATGGAGGCCGAGCCGAGGGTGCTCGAACTCACCGGCGAAGACCTGCACAAGGTGACCCACGCCTATGGCACCAATGGCATCATCTCGGAAGTCGAGATGCCGCTGACGGCGGCCTATGACTGGATCGACGTCATCGTCGGCTTCGACCAATTCATGGATGCGGCGCGCTATGGCAATGCGCTGGCCTGCCAGGACGGCATCCTGACCAAGCTGATCACGCCGATCGCGGCACCCGTGCCGCAGCTTTATTTCAAGCGGCACCAGAAATTCTTCAGGGAAGGTCAAAGCATCTGCGTCGTCATGGTGGCGCAACATGGGCTGGATGCTTTTCTGGCCTTTACGCGCCGCGCCGGGGGTGAGGTGATCTACAACGCCACCACGGCGACGCCGGAGGAGAAAAAGGGCCTGCCGCCGGCCTATGAGCTGGCCTGGAACCACACGACGCTCCGGGCGCTGCGCGTCGACCCCGCCGTCACCTACCTGCAGTCGCTCTATCCCTTTCCCAACCAGCTGGCGCTGGTAGAGAAAATGGATGCGATGTTTCCCGGCGAAGTGTTCTCGCATCTCGAATTCGTGCGGCTGGATGGCAACATCACCTGCTTCGGCCTGCCGCTGGTCAAGTTCACCACCGAGGCGCGGCTTAACGAGATCATCCGCCTGCATGAGGAAAATGGCTGCCCGATCTTCAACCCGCACCGCTACACGCTGGAAGAGGGCGGCATGAAGCAGACCGACGCGGTGCAACTCGCCTTCAAGCGCGAGACCGACCCGCAAGGCCTGCTCAATCCCGGCAAGATGATCGCCTGGGAAAACCCGGACTATGACTACCGTTCGGGCCGGACGTTCCTGTTCAAGGGGTTGCAAAAGGCTGGGTAATGAACATCCTCGTCCTCTATGCCCATCCCGTCGAGACCAGCTTCAATGCCGGCCTGCACCGGATGATCGTCGAGCGGCTCACGATGGCTGGCCATTCGATCGATGACTGCGATCTCTACGGCGAGGATTTCGATCCGCGTCTGACGCGCAGGGAGAGGCTGGATTATCACAATTTCCGCGGTCCCGGGGATCCTGCGGCGCCATACGTCGAGCGCCTGTTGCGGGCCGATGCGCTGGTGCTTTCCTATCCGGTCTGGAATTACGGTTTCCCGGCGATCCTGAAAGGGTTTTTCGATCGCGTCTTCCTGCCGGGCGTGTCGTTCAAGCTGGTCGACGGCAAGGTGGAGCCGTCGCTGCACAACATAAGAAAGGTCGCGGCGGTCACCTCCTATGGCGGCAGCCGGTTCCGCGCCTTTCTGATGGGCGACCCGCCGCGAAAACTGATCAAGCGCATGCTGCGCGCCACGGTAAAGCCGGGTGCTTCCGTTTCCTATCTGGCGCATTATTCGATGAACCTTTCGACCGACGAGACGCGCAAGGCATTCCTGGCCAAGGTCACGGCCAGCATGGACAGATTCTGATGCGCGCGCTGGTGGTCTATTGCCATCCGGTGCCGGAGAGCTTTTGCGCCGCTATCCGTGACACCGCCGTGGAGGTTCTGACGGGAAGAGGCTGGGAGGTGCGGCTGCTCGACCTCTACGCCGAGAAGTTCGATCCGGTGATGAACTGCGAGGAACGGCGTTTCTACAACGACCAGGCGCCGCAGGATCCTGCGCTGAAGCCGCATTTCGAGCTGCTCAACTGGGCCGAGGCGATTCTCTTCGTCTATCCGACCTGGTGGTACGGGCTGCCGGCGATGCTGAAGGGTTGGCTCGACCGGGTGTGGGCGACCAACGTCGCCTTCAAGCTTCCGGCCGGCAAGGGGCGGATCAAATCGCTGATGCGGCATGTGACCATGGTTGGCGTCATCACCACCTGCGGCGCGCCGACATGGTGGAGCGTCGTCGTCGGCCAGCCGGGGCGCAAGACCCTGCTGCGCGGCATGCGGGCGCTCTGCGCCACGCGCTGCAAGACGTTTTTCCTGGCGCATTATCTGATGGATAGCTCGACGTCGAAGAGCCGGGCGGCGTTCCTGGCGAAGGTGCGGGCGAAGCTGGAGCGGTTTTAAGCAATTAGCGTCCTTCTCCCCGTTCACGGAGAGAAGATGCCGGCAGGCAGATGAGGGGCGGTGCCAGCGTTTGCCTCAGTTTGAGACGTTCGCGCCGCCCCTCATCCGACCCTTCGGGCCACCTTCTCCCCGTGAACGGGGAGAAGGAAAAAGCGGCGCTACATCTTCGTCCGTTCCGATTTCGGATCGTACATCGGTTTCAGCGATGCCTCAGCCGCAAACCGTTCGCCGGCGATCTCGATTTCATAAGTCGAGGCGAGCACATCCGCCTCGCTCTGCCCTTGGCACGGCACATAGCCCAGCCCGATCGCTCCGCCGAGATGGTGGCCGTAATTGCCCGAAGTGATCGGACCGATGATCTTGCCATCGCGCAGGATCGCTTCGTTGTGGAAGAGCAGAGGCTGCGGGTCCTTGAGGCGGAACTGGACCAGGCGGCGGTCCAATCCGGCCTCCTTCTTCTTCAGCACGGCATCGCGGCCGATGAAATCGCCCTTGGCCGTCTTCACCGCGAAGCCGAGGCCCGCCTCCAGCACATTGTCCTCATCGGTGATGTCGTGTCCGAAATGGCGGAAAGCCTTTTCTATGCGGCAGGAATCGAGCGTGTGCAGTCCACAGAGCTTTAGCCCGACATCGGCACCGGCCTCATCGATGGCCTCGAAGACATGGGCGGCCTGTTCGGTCGAGATGTAAAGCTCCCAGCCGAGCTCTCCGACATAGGTGACGCGGTGCGCCCGGGCGAGGCCCATGCCGATTTCGATCTCCTGGAACGTGCCGAACGGATTGTTCTCGTTGGAGAAGTCGTTGGGGCTGACCTTCTGGATCAGTTTTCGCGCATCCGGGCCCATCACGCAGAGCACGCTTTCAGCGGCGGTTACGTCCGTGATGATGACGAACTGGTCGCCGACATGCCGGTGCAGCCAGGCGAGGTCGCGCTGCAGCGTGGCGCCCGGCACGACGAGGAAATAGGCCGTATCCGAAAGCCGCGACACGGTGAGGTCGCTCTCTATGCCGCCGCGCTGGTTGAGCATTTGCGTGTAGACGATCTTGCCCGGCGCCACGTCCATGTCGTTGGCGCAGAGTCTTTGCAGGAAGGTGCAGGCGTCGCGGCCCTCGACGCGGATCTTGCCGAACGACGTCATGTCGAACAGGCCGACGTTGCCGCGGACCGCCAGATGCTCCTCGCGCTGGTTATCAAACCAGTTCTGCCGCTTCCAGGAATAGCGATATTCGCGCTCCTGGCCTTCGCGGGCGAACCAGTTGGCACGCTCCCAGCCGGCGACTTCGCCGAACACGGCGCCGCGCGCCTTCAGATGCTCGTGCAGGGGCGAGCGGCGCACACCACGCGAGGTTGCCATCTGGCGATAGGGGAAATGGTCGGCATAAAGCAGGCCGAGCGTTTCGGAGACGCGTTCCTTGAGATAGCGGCGGTTCTTCTGGAACGGCTGGGTGCGGCGGATGTCGACTTCCCACAGGTCGAACGGGGCTTCACCATCGTTGATCCACTGCGCCAGCGCCATGCCGGCGCCGCCCGAGGAGACGATGCCGATCGAATTGTAGCCGGTCGCCATCCAGTAGCCGCGCAACTCCGGCGCCTCGCCGAGATAGTAGCGGTCATCAGGGGTAAAACTTTCAGGGCCGTTGAAGAAAGTGTGGATGCCGGCGGTCGCCAGCATCGGCATGCGGCTAACGCCCATTTCGAGGATCGGTTCGAAATGGTCCATGTCCTCCGGCAACTGGTCGAAGCAGAAATCCTCGCGGATGCCGTCCATGCCCCATGGCTTGGCCACCGGCTCGAAGGCACCGAGCATCATCTTGCCGGCGTCTTCCTTGTAGTAGGCGCACTCGTCCGGCACGCGCAGCACTGGCAGGCGGCCAAGGCCGGGGATCGGCTCGGTGACCAGATAAAAGTGCTCGCAGGCGTGCAACGGGATGTTCACGCCGTTCTGGGCGCCGAGATCGCGCGCCCACATGCCGGCGCAGTTGATAACGATATCGGTCTCGATCGAGCCCTGGCCTTCGCCTTGCGCCCAGGACACGCCGGAGACGCGGCCATTTTTCGTATGGACCTTGGTGACCTTCACATTCTCCGCGATGGTGGCGCCACGTTGGCGCGCACCCTTGGCCAGCGCCATGGCGATGTTGGCCGGGTCGCACTGGCCGTCGAGCGGCAGATGCACGGCGCCGACCACGTCGGAGACATTGAGATGCGGGTACATCTCCTTGACCTCATTGGGAGAAATCTCGCGCACGTCGACGTCGAAGGCGCGGGCGAGCGACGCCTGCCGGTAGATCTCGTGCTTGCGCTCTTCGGTCAGCGCCACGGTGATCGAGCCGACCTGGCGCATGCCGGTGCCGACCTCGGTCTCGGCTTCCAGCTTGACGTAGAGATCGGCCGAATATTTCGCCAGCCGGGTCATGTTCTGCGAGCCGCGCAACTGTCCGATCAGCCCTGCGGCGTGCCATGTCGTGCCCGAGGTCAGTTGCTTGCGCTCCAGAAGCACGATGTCGGTCCAGCCAAGCTTGGCCAGGTGGTAGGCCACCGAGCAGCCGGAGACGCCGCCACCGATGATGACGGCCCTTGCCTTGGTGGGGATGGCTTTCGTGGGAAGGCTCCTGGCGGTCATGCGGCCTCACGACGGTAGCTGGAAACGAAACGGCGCAGCCGGGCGGCTGCTTCCCTGAGCACGGGTTCGGGCTGGCACAGGCTGATTCTGATATGGCCGGCCGCGGCTTCGCCGAAACTCGAGCCCGGCATGACGCCGACCTTCTCCTTGTCGAGGAAGGCGAAGGCGAATTTCTCGTCGTCGGGTTCGACATCAGATATGTCGAGCATGACATACATGCCGCCTTCGGAACCGCGCACGGTGACATCGTTCATGCCGCGCACCGCATCGAGCAGGACGGTGCGGCGCGCCGCGTAGCGTTCGGCGATGTCCTTGACGCCATAGTGCTGCTCCAGCGCCTCGGCGCAAGCGATGGAGATGAAGGCCGGCAGGCCGTAGGTCGTCACCAAATTGAGATTGATCAGCAGCGTGATCATTTTTTCCGGCCCGGTCAGCCAGCCCATGCGCCAGCCGGTCATGCCGTGGCTCTTGGACATCGAATTGATCACCAGCGTGCGCTCGGCCATGCCGGGCAGCGAGCGCGGCGAGACATGCTCGCCGCCGCCCAGCGTCCAGTAGACCTCATCGGACAGCAGCCAGAGATCGTGCTCGCGGCAGATTTCGGCCAGCTGTTCCAGCCGCTCGCGCGAATAGACGGCACCCGTCGGGTTGTTCGGCGTGTTGATCAGTATGGCGCGCGTGTTGGGCTTGAGTGCGGCACGGATCATGTCCGCGCGCGGTTGGAACCCATCCTCGGCCGGTGTCTCGACGACGGTGAAGCTGGCACCGGCGGCGCTGAAGGTGTTGGGATAGGTGGCATAGTAGGGGGCAACCACGATGGCGTGGTCGCCCGGGTCGAGAACGGCCTGCACGGCCGCGTAAAGTGCGGCCTGGCCGCCCGGCGTGGCGATGACCTCTTCCGGCGTCGTCTCGACACCGGTGCAGGCGCTGGAGGCCGCCGCCATCGCCTTGCGCAGGCGCGGCAGGCCGGGCAGCGGCGTGTAGTGATGGTTGCTGCCGCGAACCGCCGCAACGCAGGCTTCGATCGTCTCCGACGGCGTGTCGAAATCGTGGTCGCCGACCGACAGCATGATAATGTCCTCGCCGGCTTCCTTGCGGGCCCAGGCGGCGAAATGAACTTCCCAGCCGTCCTTGCCCGATGGAACAATGCCGGTGATGCGCGATGATGGTTTAGGCATGTGAGACTCCCGTGATCGCGTAGCCGTCCTGTTGCAGCCGGTCGCGCAAGGCGGCGATATGGGCAGGACCGACCTCGCAGCAACCGCCGACGATGTCCGCACCCGCTTCCACCCAGCCGACAGCCTGGTCGGCGTAGGCATCCGGACCGAGGTCGTGGCGGGCATGCAGTACATCCACCGTGCCGCCATGCTTGAGCGCTTCGGTGGAAGTGAAGCCATTGGCATAGGCACCGACCAGGCCGCCAAGCTCGATCAGTTCAGGCAAGGCCGCCGCAATCGCCTCGGGGCGGCAGCAGTTGAGCAGCCGCGCCGCCACCGGCAGATTTCCGAGCGCATCGGCCGCCGACGCAATAGTCTCGCCGCTGCGCAAGCGCGGCGTGCCGTGATCGGCCAGCGTCCATGACACCCAGACAGGCTTGCCGCTTTCCGATGCGGCGGTGACCGCCGCGCGCGCTTCCTCCGACGACGCCATGGTCTCGCAAAGGAACAGGTCGACACCGTCCACCTGCTCGGCGACGATGCGGCGGTAGATGTCGAGCGTCTCCTGGTAGGAGATCGTCAGCGCCGGCGCGTAGCTGCCGAAGAGCGGCGACAGACAGCCGGCGATCGCCGCATCGCCGGCCTCGTCGCGCGCTTGCCTGGCGAGCTCGATGCCACGCTTCTGCAATGGCTTGAACAGGTCTTCCGCACCTTCGCGCGCCAGGCGTTCGGGCGTCGCCGAATAGGTGTTAATGGTGATGACGCGGGCGCCGGCGTTGATGAATTCGGCATGCAGGCCGCGCACAAGGTCCGGTTCGTCGATCAGCACCCTGGCCGACCACAGCGGCGTCGGCTCGGACTGGCTGCGCCGCACCAGCTCCTGGCCCATGCCGCCATCGGTGAGGATAACGTTCTTCATGCGCGCAGTCTTTCGTTCCTGGGATCCCACAAGGGCTCGTCCTGTTGCACGATCGCCTTGAAGCGGTCGCCGAAGATCTCGACCTCAACCGATGTGCCGGGTTCGGTCAGGTCGGCGCGCAGCATGCCGAGCGCGATCGACTTGTCGACGCGATGGCCCCAGCCCCCCGACGTCGTCTCGCCGACGATCTGGCCGTCATGCCAAAGGGTCGACATGTAAGGCGCGTCGCAATCGCCGGGATCTTCGACCACCAGCGTGACGAAGCGTTTCTTCACGCCTTGCTGTTTTTCGTTCTGGAGGGCCGCCTTGCCGCGGAAATCGGGCTTTTCCCATTTGACGAAGCGCTCCAGACCGCCCTGCAGGATCGAATAGTCGGTCGACAGATCGCCCTTCCAGGTGCGGTAGCCTTTTTCGAGCCGCAGCGAATCCAGTGCGTACATGCCAAACGGCTTCAGCCCATGATTCTGCCCGGCAGCGCAGATCGTATCGAAGATCGCGGCAGTGTCGTCGACCCTGGTGTGGATCTCCCAGCCGAGCTCGCCGGCGAAGGAGACGCGGACCAGCCTGGCCCAGCGCCCGGCAATCCTGGTTTCCTGATGCGTCAGCCAAGGCAAGGTCAGGTCGGCGTCACAGACGTCGGCAAGGATTTTTCGCGAGTTGGGACCGGCCAGGATCTGCGTGGAGAATTCTTCCGTCCGGTCGATCAGCTTGAACGCCGCATCCCCGGGCATGTGCGATTTCAGCCATTCGAAGTCATGCCACTGTGCCACCGCCGCGGTGATCAGCGTCATGGACTCCTCGCCATGGCGCACCACCGACATTTCGGTGACGATGCGGCCCTTGTCATCGGAGAAATAGACGAGGCCGATGCGGCCGGGCTTCGGCACCAGGCCGGTCACCTGCCGGCTCAGCCATTCGGCGGCACCAGGGCCTTCGAGATTGAAGCGCGAGAAGCCGGGCAGGTCGAGGATGCCGGCAGCGTCGCGGACAGCCAGGCACTCTTCGCGCACGCGCTGCTGCCAAGGCCCGTCGCGGCGGAAGGTCAGCGTGGCTTCCTCGGAGACGTCGTCGCCGTCCCGCGCGTACCAGGTGGCGCGTTCCCAGCCATTGTAGGCGTCGAAACGGGCACCCAGCGCCTTGATGCGATCGTGGATCGGCGACAGTTTCCTGTCACGTCCTTCCGGCCAGGCATGGCGCGGGAACTGGATGGCGTATTCGTTGCCATAGATCTCCATACCCTTGGCCACGCAATAGTCCGGCGCGGAAGCAAAGGAGGTGAAGCGGCGCGGATCGCACGACCACATGTCCCATTCGGTCTGGCCTTGCGTCACCCATTCGGCCAGCACCTTGCCGGCACCGCCACCCTGGGCGATGCCGAAAGTGAAGACGCAAGCCTCGAAGGCGTTGGGAACGCCGGGCATCGGCCCGATCAGCGGATTGCCATCCGGCGCATAAGGGATCGGGCCGTTGATGACCTTGGAGAGGCCGGCGGTGCCGAGGATCGGCACACGGGCGACGGCGTCGGCCAGATAATGTTCCAGCCGGTCGAGGTCGTCGGGGAAGAGCTGGAAGGAAAAGTCGTCCGGCATGGGGTCGTTGTGGGTGGCCCAATGCGCGCGGCAATTGCGCTCATAGGGGCCGAGATTCATGCCCGCCTTTTCCTGGCGCAGATAATAGGAAGTATCGACGTCGCGCAGCAGCGGCAGCTTCTTGCCCTGTTCCTTCGACCAGGCGGCGAGTTCGGGGATTTCCTCGAACAAAATGTACTGGTGGCTCATCACCATCATCGGCACTTCGCGGCCGAACATCCTGCCGACTTCGGCGGCACGGTAGCCGGCTGCATTGACGACGATCTCGCAGCGGATCTCGCCTTGCGGTGTCTCGACCACCCACTCGTCCTTTTCGCGGCGCACGCCTGTCACGGGGCAGAACCGGATGATTTTCGCACCCATGTCGCGCGCGCCCTTGGCCAGCGCCTGCGTCAGCTGTGCCGGGTCGATGTCGCCGTCGCTCGGATCGTACAGCGCGCCCTTCAACTCATGCGTTTCGAGGAAGGGGTAGCGGCGCTTGATCTCGTCGAGCCCGATCACGTCTATGTCCATGCCTTGGTAACGGCCCATGCCCTTGGCGCGCTGGAATTCCTGGATGCGTTCCTTTGTGTGGGCGAGCCTGAGCGAGCCGGTGACATGGTAGTTCATGGGATAGTCGACGGCGTCGGCCAAGCCGCGATAGAGCTCGGTCGAATAGCGCTGCATGTTCATCAGCGACCAGGAGGAGGAGAAGGTGGGCACATTGCCGGCCGCATGCCAGGTCGAGCCGGAGGTCAGCTCGTTCTTTTCCAGGAGCACGCAGTCGGTCCAGCCGGCCTTGGCCAGGTGATAGAGCGACGAGGTGCCGACAACGCCACCTCCGATGATCACCACGCGCGCCGTGCTCGGCAAACCCGCCATGTTCTTCTCCCAATCTTCAAGCGCGCCGCGCTTCTTTTGCTTTATGGATGCATGTCGTCGGCGACATGCATCAATAGACCGGTGGCGACACCACCCAGATGACAACCGCCGGTTCGCTGCCTGGATTGCGCCAGCGGTAAGGCTTGCCTTCGAAGCGGAAGGAGTCGCCTTCGCCAAGCCGGTGCCAGACGCCCGCAATCTCGATGTCGAACTGCCCGGACGCGATGTATCCGGCCTCCTCGGTCGGCCGGCGGGCCTCGTTCTTCAACTCCGCGCCCGGCGCGAAGACAGACCGCACCATTTCGAAGGTACCACCGAGGTCCGGTGACAGAAGCTCCTCCACGAGGCCGGATTCGCTGGTGCCAAGCGTGCGGCGCTTGCCGGCGCGTACCACGACGCCGCGCTCGCTTTCCACGGGCACGTCATGGCTGAAGAAGAGGCTGATCGGCACGCCGAACAACTCGGCGAAGGCCCTGAGATCGCTGAGCGACGGCGTCGACAGACCGCGCTCGACCTGGCTGACCCAGCCGACCGAACGGCCCAGCTTCAGCGCGATCTCGGCCAGCGTAAGCCCGCGCACCCGGCGCAACGCCCTGATGTCGCCGGCCAGCACTCGTTCGCCAGGTCCCTGCAATGTTCGTGCGGTAGGGGAGGCCAAATCGCTCACTTCATGAAAATTTTCAGGCGAATTTCATGAGAAATGAAGCTCATGAAAAAATCAAGTAGATTTTCACCAATGCTCAAGATTTGCTTGCAGGATTTTGACGGTTCATGCAAAGCCTCCGCCGCGAGCGGCGAGTGGGGACGTCCGATCGAGAACACGGCTAAGGGACGGCCCATGCTGGAAAAGAAGGCTCGAATCGCGGTTGACGCCGAAATCGTCGACGATGCGATCATGTCGCGCCGTTCGGTGCGCGCATTTCTGCCCGACATGATCGACGACGAGACGATCCGTGACATACTGACTGTTGCGGCGCGCGCTCCTTCCGGCACCAACATGCAGCCGTGGCGCGTCTACGTTACCAAGGGCGGGAGCAAGCAGCGGATCACGGATGCCATCATGAATTCCGGCATCCGCGCGGAAAAAGCCGACTGGGACGAATATCGCTATTATCCCACCCAGTTCTTCGAGCCTTATCTCACCCGCCGCCGGGCCAACGGGTTCGGCCTCTATGGCGCGCTCGGCATAGGCCGTAGGGAAGTCGACAAGATGCGCGCCCAGCACGACCGCAACTTCGTTTTTTTCGACGCTCCGGTCGGCATGATCTTCACCATCGACCGCCGGCTCAACCAGGGTTCGTGGATCGATTACGGCATGTTCCTGCAAAACATCATGGTCGCGGCGCGGGGCAGGGGTCTGCATACCTGTCCGCAAGCGGCCTTCGCGCCCTATCACCGGCAGATCCGGCCGGTGCTCGGCATTCCCGACGAGGAGATCGTCGTCTGCGGCATGGCGCTCGGCTATGAAGACACTTCCAAGCCCGAGAACGCCTTCCGCACAGAACGTGAGCCGCTCGAGGAATGGGTGACGTTCAGCGAATAGGCTCCCGTCCGGCGCTGGCCGCTATTCCGTATTCATGTGCGCGCCGTGGCCACTGACATGGGCGCCGTCCTGCGGCGTCAGCTTGAGATAGGCGGATAGCGCGCAGAGCGTGATGACGCCTTCGATCACGAACAGGATCCGGAAGTCGCTGGCAACGGCCGGCCCGCCGCCGGCGAGAAACGACAGCATCGCAGCCGCCAGCCCGACGCTGATGGCGACCGCCAGTTGCCACAGGATATAATAGAGCGCGCTGAAGCGGGCTAGCTGTTCGGGCGCGATGTCGGAATAGGCGAGGTTGCCGGTTGAGGCCCATTGCACCGAGCGGAAGACGCCGAAGACGAAGATATAGGTGAGCGTGATCCAGACCGGGGTCGTTGCCTGCACCAAGGCGAAGCCCGCGACCATGGCTGCAACGACGGGCGTGTTGAAGACCAGCACGCGGCGAAAACCGAAACGGTTGAGGAGGCGTGGCATGAAGATACGCATACCCACCGAACCGACCGCCGCCACGAAGGTCAGCGATCCCGCCTGCACCGCGCTCATGCCGAAGCCGAGCTGGAACATCAGCGGCAGCAGGAAGACGACGGAGCTGAGACCGATCGTGTCAAGGCCGCCGCCGGTAAGAAACGAGATGCGGAAGGTGCGGATGCGCAGGAGCTTGAGATCGAGCAGCGGATTGCGCACGCGAAGGCAGTAGAAGGAGGCGGTCGTCAGGATGATGAGCGCCAGCGCAAGCTCGACCGCGATCATGCCGCCGGCGGCGTCCTTCGCCGCCAGCGAGTCCATGCCAAAGACCAGCAGGACCATGCCGCTGCCGACCAGCAAAAAGCCTGGAAAATCGAACCGCGTGCGCACCGGCTTGGTCATTGTCGGGAACAGAGAGGCGGCAAGGATTGCGGCCGCGAGCGCGAACGGCACGTTGATGAAGAAGATCCAGCGCCAGGAGATGTAGGTGGTCAGCGCGCCGCCGACGAGCGGACCGACCAGCGGTCCGGACTGGCCGGCCAGCGAGATGTACATGTTGATCTTCAAGGTCCGGCTGCGCGGGAAGGTCGACAGGATGACGACCTGGCCGAGCGTTCCCATCAGCGCGCCGCCGAAGCCCTGCAGCGCGCGGGCGCTAACCAGCATCCAGAGGTCGTTCGAGAGCCCGCACATGGCCGAAGAAGCGGCAAACACCAGCAAGGCAAAGCAATAGACGTTGCGCAGGCCGAAACGGTCGGCCGCCCAGCCGCCGAGCGGCATCGAGATGATCAGGCTGGCGACGTAGACGGTGATCAGCAGGCCGAGCTGGCTTGGCGGACGGCCAAGGCTTTCGCTGATGCCCGGCAGCGCCGTCACCACGACATTCTGGTCGAGGCTGGTCATGAACACGCCGCAGGCGACCGTCAGCGGCAGCAGGAGCACGGCTCTGGCCGGCACATCGGCGCGATCGGTAGCGCCGGTGGATAGTTCAGCGGTCATGGGGATGTTCGAACCAAATATGCCGACTCTAAACCGGGATTTTCACCCCTCGGGCCGGTTGGACGACCACGTTTTCCACCTTGGGCGCCTTCGGCAGGATTCTCTAGCGGCAGAACCAGCCGGCATTGAGGCCAGAGGCCGCGGCTCTAAGACCGCATGCCTACTGCACCTCGTAACCGACTTCCTCGCTGGCGTGGCAGAGCGCCTTCCAGAACGAGCGCGCGAAGGAGCGAAAGACATAGATGTCGAACTGGTCGGTGCCGGTGCGCTGGATCTGGGCGAAGACATCGTGATGCGTTGTCGAGCGGCCGGCGCCGACCGGAAAGGCAAGCAGGCCGAAGTCGATGGCGAAGAATTTCGACAGCACCCATTCGGCTTTCGGCCCGGCAATGCGGATCGCGGTGCGGCCATGCGACAGGTCCGTCACCGTGCCGATGGCCGGCGTCACCGCCTTGGTCAATGCCAGGGCCAGTCCTTCGGCTTCATCGGTCACCGTGAATTTTCCCGGCGCGAAGCCGAATACCGCTTTCACGCCGTCGCTCGAGCCGCCGCCTGCGCCATCGGGCAGAGCAAGCCCGGTGACGGTGCGGATGGCCTCCATCAGTTTCTTCTCCTCGCCTGGCCATGCCGCGAGTTGCACGATCGAGCCCGGCCTGGTTTCGGTGAGCAGGATCTCGACGCCATGTTCGAAATTGCCGTGCGAGCCGACATGGAACTCCGGCTCGAGGGGCGATTGACGCTCAGCCATGCATGCGGGTCCCTTCCGGATCGTAGAAGTGGTTGGAGACGATCTCCACGGGCCCGAAGCGGTTGCGCAAGGGATCGGAGACATGCGCACGCGTGCCGTGCCTGGCCTTGCCGCCCTTGACCAGCGCCAGCGCGATATGCTTGCCGAGCGCCGGCGAATAGCAGCAGGCGGTGATGTGCCCGATCGAGCCGTGCGGATTGGCTTCGTCGACGTCCTCGACAATGTGCGCGCCGCCATTGAGCGGCCGGTTGTCGAGCGCGATCAGGCCGACCAGTTCCAGCCGCTCGGACGCGACGAGACCTTCCCGATCCATCATCGCGGAGCCGATGAACGGCTTCTTCTTCGACAGCATCCAGTCGAGATGCAGGTCGCGCGCCGTGGTGCGGCCATCAATCTCGGCGCCGGTGACATGGCCTTTCTCGATGCGCATCGTGCCCAGCGCCTCGAGGCCGTAGGTAACCAGCCCGAACGGCTTACCGGCCTCGACCAGTGCTTCCCAGACATGGGTGCCATGGCCGGCGCCGGAATAGACTTCGAAGGCCATTTCGCCGGAGAAGGAAAGCCGGCAAATCATCACCGGAACGCCTGCGATCTCTCCGTGCACGATGCCCATGAAGGGCAAGGTGGCGTTGTCCACGGCAGTGCCGGTGACGCAGGCTGCCAAAATCTGCCGCGCTTTCGGGCCGCCGATGGCGGCTCCCGCCCATTCGTCGGTCACCGAGGTGACGTGGACCTTGAGTTCCGGCCAGATCACGTCGAGGAAATATTCCAGATGCTGCATCACCTTGCCAGCATTGGCCGTGGTGGTGGTCATCAGGAAATCCTGTTCGCCCAGGCGCCATGTGGTGCCGTCGTCGAAGGCAAAGCCGTCCTCGCGCAGCATCAGCCCGTAGCGCGCCTTGCCGACGGCGAGCGTCGAAAACATGTTGGTGTAGACACGGTCGAGGAATGCCGCGGCGTCGGGACCCTGTACCGCGATCTTGCCCAGCGTCGAGACATCGACGATGCCCGCGCTTTCGCGCGTCGCCTTGGCTTCGCGCACATAGGCCTGTTCGACGGTTTCGCCCGAAAGCCCGTAGATCATCGGCCGGTACCAGAGGCCGGCGGAGTACATGGTCGCGCCATTGTCGACATGCCAGTCATGCATCGGGGTCAGCCGCTCGGGCTTGAGATCGCCGAAGCGCTCCGCTGCCAGCGAGCCGATCGACACCGGCGCGAAAGGTGGCCGGAAACGGGTGGTGCCGACTTCCGGGATCGGTTTGCCGAGCGCTTCCGCCATGATGGCGAGGCCGGGAACGTTGGAGCTCTTGCCCTGGTCGGTGGCCATGCCGAGTGTGGTGTAGCGCTTCAGGTGCTCGACAGAGACGAAGCCTTCGCGATGCGCCAGGCGGACATCTTCCGCCGTGACGTCGTGCTGGAAGTCGACGAAGCTCTTGCCGCTGCCCTTGATTTCGAACACAGGCGCGGGATCTGGATCTCCGGGAGCTGCCTCGACAGTGGGCAGCGCCGCCGGCGTGGCGGTGCCGCCACTCGCGGCAAGGCCTGCGGCGCGCCCCTCGGCGATTGCCTCTCCCGTCGAAAAGCTGCCGGTGAACGCGCCGGCGCCGATCCAGCCTTGCGTCGGCTTGGGCGGCAGGAAGGCCTGCCGGGCCGCGTTCCATTCAGCCTTGGCGCCGGCCTGGCTGGCCAGATGGATGGTCGGCGACCAGCCGCCGGACATCAGCAGGCAATCGGCATGGATGCTGCGCGCATCACCGCTCAGCGTACCCGCGACCATGTCGAAGCGCTGAACCTTGAGGCCGGACAAGGCTTTGCCGCCTTCCGTGGCGACCACCGCATGGCCGGAAAGCAGTTCCGCCTCGGCTTCGCCGGCCAGGGCGCTCACCTCGGCGGATGGTTGCGGGCGCACGTCGATGATGGCAACGACCGCCGCACCGGCCTGCTTCAGCGCCAGCGCCGAGCGGTAGGCGCTGTCATTGTTGGTGAACAGCACGACCCGTTGGCCCGGCAGCACGCCGAATTCGTTGGCGTAGCGCTCCGCCGCATGCGCCAACATCACGCCGGGCCGGTCATTGCCGGGAAACACCAGCGGCCTTTCGAAGGCGCCGGTGGCCAGCACGACGGATCCGGCGCGGATCGCCCAGTAGCGATGGCGCGGCTCCCCCTTGGCGGGCTGCGCCTTGTGGTCGCTGACCCGCTCGAGCGCGGCAAGCGTATTGTTGTCGTAGTAGCCCCAGACAGTGGTGCGCGGCAGAAGCCGGACATTGTCTCGCGCCTCAAGCTGGGCCACGGTGCGCCGCACCCAATCAGCGGCGGGTGCGCCATCGATGGTTTCACCGGACCAGTTGGCCGATCCGCCGAAACGCGGCTCGAGATCGGCCAGGATGACGCGGGCGCCCTGGTCGGCGGCTGCCTTGGCGGCCATCAGGCCGGCCGGTCCGGAGCCGACCACAAGCACGTCGCAAAAAGCGTTCATGCGCTCGTAGCGGGCCGGGTCCTTTGCCGATCCGGCGCTGCCGAGGCCGGCGGCGCGGCGGATGAAATGCTCGCAGAACATCCAGAAGCGCGTGCCTTTCAGCGGGCCGACAACCGGTCCCATGAAGGTCTTGTAGTAAAACCCGGCCGACAGCAGTTTTCCGCCGAGCTGGTTGACGGCATGGATGTCGAAGGCAAGCGAGGGGAAACGGTTCTGGCTGACGGCGACCAGCCCGTCATGGATCTCGACCATGGTTGCCGGAATGTTGGGTTCGCGCACTTCGCCCTTCAGCACCGTGACCAGCGCGTTGGGCTCCTCGACGCCCGCGCTCAGCAGGCCGCGCGGCCGATGGTATTTGAAAGAACGCCCGAACAAGGTGACGCCATTGGCCAGCAGCGCGGACGCCAGCGTGTCGCCGCCATGCCCGGCATAGGCAACGCCGTCGAAGGTGAAGCGGATCGTCTTCAGCCGGTCTATGCGGCCGCCGGTGTCGGTGCGGCGCGGGCTCATGGCTTGTCCTCCGCCTTGCGGCGCGCGGCCGAGCTGTGATCGCCGCGCGCGAAGGCGACACTGGAAATCTCATGCGTCAGCGTGTTGCGCACCACCCTCAGGTGAGCCCGGCAGCCGCCGGAATGCTGCCAGATCTCGTTGTGGTCGCCGGCCGGGTTCAGCCGGTCGTAGACATAGGCATTCCAGGCCTCGAAATTCTGCGAGGCGGGGTCGGGACGTTCGCGGTTGCCGTCACCCTGATAGGTGAACTCAATGACATCGCGCGGGCCGCAATAGGGGCAAGTGATCAGCACGGAATGTTCCTAATGAAGCCTTGTCTAGTGGAGCCTCGGGTTTGCACCCTGGCCCTTGTCGTCGATCACCAGCCCGCGATGAAAGCGGTCCAGCGTGAAGGGGGCGTTGAAATCGTGAGGCTGATCCTTGGCGATGGTCCAGGCAAAGCACCAGCCGGAAGCGGGCGTCGCCTTGAAGCCGCCATAGCACCAGCCGCAATTGAGATACATGCCGGGCAGGGGGCCCATGGTGATGATCGGCGAGCCGTCCATCGACATGTCGCAGACGCCGCCCCAGGAGCGCAGCATGCGCACACGTGCAAGGCCCGGGAAAAGGGCCAGCATCTCGCTCATCACCTCGTCGACGATGGGCAGGTTGCCGCGCTGGGCGTAGCTGTTGTAGCCGTCGATGTCGCCGCCATAGACAAGGCCGCCCTTGTCGGACTGCGACATGTAGAAATGGCCCATGCCGAAGGTCACGACCGTGTCGATGAAGGGTTTCAGCGATTCGGTCACGAAGGCCTGCAGCACATGGCTTTCGATTGGCATCGTCTCGACGCCGGCCAGTTGCATGACCCGTCCGGTGCTGCCAGCCACCGCGACCGCGACCTTCTTGGCCCTGATATCGCCGCGCGAGGTGGCAACGCCGGTAACCCGGTCGCCGTCGCGCAGGAAGCCGGTGACCTCGCAATTCTCGATGATGTCGACGCCGCGCCGGTCGGCGCCGCGCGCATAGCCCCACGCGACGGCGTCGTGCCGGGCGGTGCCGGCCCGCCGCTGCATCAGGCCGCCGACCACGGGAAAGCGTGCACCGTCGGAGATGTCGAGCGCCGGGATCAAGCGCTTGATCTCGGCAGGTGTCATCAATTCCGCATCGACGCCGAGATGGCGCATCGCGTTGCCGCGTCTAGAGTAGTCGTCGAACTGAGCCGGCGTGTGCGCCAGGTTCAGGCAGCCGCGCTGCGAGAACATGACGTTGTAATTGAGCTCGTGCGACAGGTTTTCCCACAGCTTCATCGAATGTTCGTAGAAGCGGGTGTTGGCGGGCAGCAGGTAATTCGAACGAACGGCCGTGGTGTTGCGGCCGACATTGCCGGAGCCCAGCCAGCCTTTCTCCAGCACCGCGACATTGGTGATGCCGTGTTCCTTGGCTAGATAGTAGGCGGTCGCCAGTCCATGCCCGCCGCCGCCGATGATGATGACGTCGTAGGATGCCTTCGGATCCGGCTTGCGCCAGGCCGGCTTCCAGTCCTTGTTTCCCTTGAGCGCGTTCGCGAGCAGCGAAAGGGCCGAGTACTCTGCCATGTGTATGATGTCCGTTGCGGGTGATGCGGCAGACTATAGACGCAGGAGGCTGATACAAAGCCAATATTGCGCCATCGCCTTTCGACTGGCCGACGCTTGATGAGCGCGACCGTCGCGGTGACTTGCCCCATGATATGGCCGTCTTTATCAAGGACAGGCTTTTTGAATGCCTTTGCCGTCCGCGAGTCGCCAATCCATCATGTTTTTTCGATTGCTTCGCCTCATCCTGGTCCTGGCGCTTGTCGTTTCGGCGCCGCTGTCGTTCGAGGCGGCGGCGCAAGGCGTTAGCCAGGCGCCCGCCGGACTGGTCGCCGACCAGCAGAAGATCATCCAGGGCCTGACGACCAAGGCCGACAATTTCGAGAAGCAGATACAGCAGGATGGCGAGGACGACAGCAACCTCGTCGACATCCGCCTGCAACTCGAGGAATTGTCACGGCAATCGCTGACCAGCGCGCTGGCGTTTCGCACACGCCTGGGCGAAATCAACAGCAGGCTCGAACAGCTCGGGCCGCCGCCCGCCGCCGGCCAACCGGCTGAGCCCGACATCGTCAGCGCCGAACGCGAGGGGCTGACGTCCGAAAAGGCCGAGATCAACGCGGTCATCGCGCAAGCTCAATCCTTGTCGATCCGCATCAGCGGGCTGATCGACAAGATCGGCAACATGCGCAGCGCGCTGTTCCGCAATCTCCTCACCAAGCGCTACGTGCTCTCGGACGCGTTGAGCCCGCAGGTGTTTTCCGATGCGCGCGACGAGTTCGGCAATTTCTACAAGGCGGTGTCGTCCTGGCTGAGCTTCGCCATCAAGTTCAAGTTCCAGGCTATCCTGGCGGCGACCTTCGTGGCGCTCGGCCTGGCGCTGGTGCTGCTGGTCGGCGGGAGGCGCCTGTTCGGACGGGTGTTCGAGGCCGATCCGACCAATGAGGACCCATCCTATCTCAGCCGCCTGTCGGTGGCCTTCTGGTCGACCTTGCTGCCGACGCTGGCGGTCGCCGCCTTTCTCGGCTCGACGATCTTCTTTTTCAATTATTACAACGTGTTGCGCGGCGATATCGGCCTCTTCCTCAATGCGTTGGCCACCGTCATCGGCGTGGTGTTCTGTGTCAATCGGCTGACCAACGCGGCACTCGAGCCGCGTTTGCCCAACTGGCGGCTCATCCCCGTCGAAACCGGGCCGGCGCGCTGGCTGGTCCGCCTGACCACCGCCATGGCCGTGGTCATCAGCTTCAACACCTTCCTGTCGGTCGTCAACGACAAGATGGGGTCGCCGCTGTCGCTGACCATCGCGCGCAGTTTCGTGGCCACCATCATCGTCGGCGTCATCCTGATCCTGATGGCGATGCTGAGGCCGTTCAGGGCGCGTGACGGAAGCTGGCGCCCGTGGCCGGCCTGGCTGCGCTACACCTCGCTCGGGCTGGGGCTTTTCACCATCATAGCGGCGCTGCTCGGTTATATCGGCCTTGCCCTGTTCGTCTCGCTGCAGGTTGTGGTCACCGGCACCGCGCTGATAACGGCCTATATCGGCTTCCTGTCGGCGCAGGCGATCGGCGAGGAGGGCGCTTTCGCCAACACCTCGGTCGGGCGTTGGCTGTCGGCCAATTCCAGCTATGAAGATACCGCACTCGACCAGCTCGGCCTTGTCGTCAGCATCGCCATCAACGTGATGATCGTGCTGGTGTTTCTGCCGTTGATCCTTTTGATGTGGGGCTTCCAGCTCGGCGATATCGAGGCGTGGGCGTACAAGCTCGCAACCGGAATCAATATCGGTTCGGTGACCATTTCGGTCACCGGCATCCTGTCGGGCATCGTCGTCTTCGTCATCGGCTATTTCCTGACGCGCTGGTTCCAGGGCTGGCTCGACGGCTCGGTCATGGCGCGCGGCAAGGTCGACACCGGTGTGCGCAACTCGATCCGGCTGGCGGTCGGCTATGCCGGCGTTGCGCTCGCCGCGCTGGTCGGCATCTCTGCGGCCGGCATCGATCTTTCCAGCCTGGCGCTGGTCGCGGGTGCGCTTTCCCTCGGTATCGGCTTTGGCCTGCAGAATGTGGTGTCGAATTTCGTCTCCGGCCTGATCCTTCTGGCCGAGCGGCCGTTCAAGGTCGGCGACTGGATCGTGGCCGGCGAGGTCAGCGGCACGGTCAAGAAGATCAGCGTGCGTGCCACGGAGATCGAGACGTTCCAGCGGCAGTCGGTGATCCTGCCCAATTCGAACCTGATCAACAACGCCGTCGGCAACTGGACGCACCGCAACAAGCTCGGCCGCATCGACATCAAGGTGGGCGTCGCCTATGGCAGCGACGTCAAGCAGGTCCACGCGGTACTGCTGGATATCGCGCGCAGCCATCCGCTGGTGCTGAAGAACCCCGAGCCTTTCGTCTTGTTTTCCAATTTTGGACCCGCCGCGCTCGAATTCGAGATCCGCGTGTTCCTGGCCGATGTGATGAACGGCAACATCGTGCAGAACGACGTCCGCTTCACCGTGCTGGAAAGATTCGACGACCAGCACATCGAAATCCCGTCCACGCCGCGCGCGGTTGTCGAGGCCAAGAAGCACGTGGCATGGCCGACCGACGACGACAAGATCGAGGCCGATTTCGCCGAACGGGAAGAGGCCAAGGCGCAAGCCGAGGCAGACGCAAAGCGTCAGGCCAAATCAAGCCGCAAGACACGCAAGCCAGATCCGGATTAGATTGGAGATTGCATGTCGGCATGCCAATTGCGGCATGAATGCGGCATTCAGTTGCGGTTCAGCTTCCATCTCATATAAGCTCCCATGCAAAGGCGAGAATGCCTTGTGGAAATGCAACAGAGGCGGTGGGAACACCGATATTGCAAATGTGGAAGTCTCTCGTCGCTGCCGTGGCCTTGCTCGCCGTGAGCGGCTCGGCCCATGCCGCCAGCGCGGTCAACAAGGACGCCGAGACGCGCACGCTGGTCGTGACCGAGGGCGGCAGCAAGACCGAGCTTGCGCTGGCCGGCGGTGAAACCGTCGAGTTCTGCCAGAGCGGCTGTTTTGTCACCTTGCCTAATGGCGACCTTGAAGCCCTGACCGGTTCGGAAACCGTCGAGATTTCAGGCGGCGTCGCCCGCATCAAGTAATCTCGGTGTGATGATTGGAAAGGCCGGGCGTTTGCTCGGCCTTTTATTGTTTCCGGTAGCTGTTGTTTAACAATGACGATGGAAATACCGCGGCGGCAGCCCTTTGCAACCGTACGTTTTAATGTTCGCTAGGCGATCCCCCGCTATACCAGCATCAAGACGCCGAAACACGGCGCTCAACGGGTTCCGGTTTCCGGATCAGACGCTGGCAGGGCAGGACGGGCATGGACGCGCGGTCGGACAGGAACGCAATACCGCTTGCGGTCGATCTCGACGGCACGCTGATCGCGACGGACCTTTTGTGGGAAGGATTGTTCATCCTCCTCAAGAAGAACCCGTTCTATGTCTTCCTGGTGCCTTTCTGGGCGGCCGGCGGACCGGCGCGGCTGAAGCAGGCGATCGCCCAACGCATCGACATCGACCCCGCCACGCTGCCCTATCGGGCGCCCCTGCTCGACCGGCTCCGCACCGAGCACGCCGAAGGCCGCAAACTCGTGCTGGCCACCGGCACGCCGCGCAAGTTCGCCGACGCCATTGCTGTCCATCTCGGCATTTTCGACCGGGTACTGGCCACCGAGGGTCTCGACAATCTCACTTCGGGAAAGAAGCGAGCCTCCCTCCTTGCGGCCTATGGCGATGCCGGTTTCGACTATGCCGGCAACAGCCGCCATGACCTCCAGGTGTTCGACGCGGCACGCAGCGCGATCGTAGTGGCCCCGGACCGTCATGCCGCGCGCTGGCAGGCGGCGCATGGCGCCGAAACGATGCCGGCGCCCAAGCCGACGGTGCGGACCATCGTCAAGATGCTGCGCGTCCATCAGTGGCTGAAGAATTCGCTGATCGCCGTGCCGATGATGCTGTCGCACGAATATTTCAATTCCAACATGATCTGGGAATGCCTGCTGGCGTTCATCTCGTTCAGCGCGGTGGCGTCGGCGATCTATATCCTCAATGATTTCTTCGACCTTGCGCTCGATCGCAAGCATCTGACCAAGCGCAACAGGCCGTTCGCCAGCGGTGCGCTGTCTATTCCGTTCGGCCTTGGCGCAATCGCGGTGCTGCTGGCGATCGGCATCGGCACCGGGCTGTTCCTGTCGCTTGAATTCCTGGCTGTGCTCGGCGGCTACATGGTCGTTACCACGGCCTATTCGCTGTCGTTCAAGCGCATGCTTCTGGTCGACGTGCTGACGCTTGCCGGCCTCTACACCATTCGTGTGCTGGCCGGCGCGGCCGCCACGGGCGTCGACGTCTCGTTCTGGCTGCTCGCCTTCTCGATCTTCTTCTTCCTGTCGCTGGCACTGGTGAAGCGCTTTGTCGAATTGCGCACCACAGCCATTCCGCCCGGCGAACGCATTGCCGGCCGCGGCTATCGCACCGAAGACCAGGAGATTGTCGCCCAGGCCGGCATGGCTTCGGCGTTCTCCTCGGCGCTGGTGCTGGCGCTCTACATGGACAGCGTCGCGGTGCGCGAACTCTATCCGCATCCCTGGCTGATCTGGCCGCTGGCGCCGATCGTGCTTTATCTCACCATGCGTGTCTGGATCCTGGCGCGCCGCGACGAAATGCACGATGACCCGGTCGTCTTCATCATTCGCGACTGGCGCAGCCAGATCGTGGTGGCGATCGGCGCGGTGCTGCTGGTCATCGGGGGCTGGTAGGCATGGCGGAACGCTTCCAGAGCTTTGGCCTTGCCACGCCGCCAGCGGCAAGGGCGATGCTCGCCGATGACGCCATTGCGCTGCTGAAGGGCGGCCAGGCCAGGCAAGCGTCGCTGCTTGCCTATGGCAACGGCCGATCCTACGGCGATTCCTGCCAGAACCAGCTCGGCACCGTCATCGACATGCGGCCCCTGAACCGCATTCGCGGCTTCAACGCCGAGAGCGGTCTGCTCGAAGCGGATGCCGGGGTGCTGCTCGCGGATGTCATTGCACATGCCGCGCCTCACGGCTTCTTCCCGGCGGTGGTGCCCGGCACACAATTCGTCACGCTCGGCGGCGCCATTGCCAACGATGTCCATGGCAAGAACCATCACCGGCGCGGTACGTTCGGTTGCCATGTGGAAAGTTTCACGCTCCTTCGGTCGGATGGACACAGCTATCGCTGCTCTGCGACCGACAATCCGCGCCTGTTTCGGGCGACCATCGGTGGCATGGGGCTCACCGGCCTGATCCTGTCGGCTTCGATCCGGCTGATGCGGATTCCGTCGCTCGATATCGTGGAAGAGACGACGCGGTTTCGCGACCTCCGCGAATATTTCGACCTTGCCGAAGCGGCGGACCAGGCCAATGAATATGCCGTCGCCTGGATCGACCAGCTCGCCGGTGGCCGCAACAGCGGACGGGGGCTGCTGTTTACCGGCAACCACGCCGAGCACGGTTCGCACGCGGCCGCGCCTGCGAGCGCGAAATTCTCCGTTCCGCTCCAGCCGCCTTTCAACGTGCTCAGCCGGCCGTTCCTGACTGCTTTCAACGCCGCCTACAGGTGGAAAAAGGGGCAGGCCAAGGCGCCGCGCAAGGTCGAATACCAGGGCTTCTTCTTCCCGCTCGACGGTGTGCGCGACTGGAACAGGCTCTATGGACCGAAGGGGCTGTTCCAGCATCAGAGCGTGGTCCCGGAAGAGGCCGCGCGCACAATCGTGCCGGCACTGCTCACGGCGGCCAGGCAGGCAGGGCAGGGGTCGTTCCTCACCGTCTTGAAGCGCTTCGGTTCGATCCGCTCGCCGGCGCTGCTGTCGTTCCCTCGTACGGGTTACACGCTGACGCTGGACTTCCCCAACAGGGGAGCGGCGACGCTTGCCCTGCTCGGCGAACTCGACCGCATGACGATCGCGGCCGGGGGGGCGGTCAATCCTTACAAGGATGCGCGCATGAGTGCTGCAACCTTCGTCGCTTCGTTTCCGGAGTGGCCGAGGCTGGAGGCGCTGCGCGATCCCGCCTTCATGTCCGACTTCTGGGCGCGCACGGCCGGGATTGTCGACCCGCGGCGGCGCGATGCAGAGGCAGCCGAATAGGTAAACTTTGAATGAATCGTGGTTTACGAACGTTTAACATCCAGATTTACCCAAAAATGTCTTGTGGGTTCACGAAATCTTTTCAGATTTGTATTACCTAATATCAAAGGGTTGCGGGGCTACATGAAATATATCGTCTTCATCTTGTTTACGGTCATGACAAATGCTGCTGCGCAGCTGATGCTTAAGCAAGGCATGATGTCGCTCGGACCGATTTCATTCGAGGGCACCAATCCGCTGATCAAGCTGTTGCAGATCGTCTTCAGCCCCTGGGTCTTCCTTGGCCTGTGCACCTTCGTCATTTCGATGGCCTCGCACCTTTACGTGCTTTCCAAGGTCGAGCTTTCCTTCGCCTATCCGTTTCTGAGCCTGGCTTATGTCGCGGTCGCGATCTTCGCCTATTTCGTCTTCCGAGAAGACCTGAATGGCTGGCGCATCGCCGGCATTGCCTGCATCTGCGTCGGTACGGTGCTGATCGCGCAAAGTGGGCGAGGGCATGAAGACCAGAGCGCTTCCATCACGCCCGACAAGATACAAGCAAACGAGATCGTTCGATGAGACATGTGATTTTCGGGGGTGACGGCTTTGTTGGCCGTCACCTGGCGCCGAAGCTTGTGGCCGACGGTGAAGAGGTTGTCGTCGCCGACATCGTCAGGAGCGACCTTGCGCATTACCGCACCGTCCGCTTCATCAAGTGCGACGTTACCGACCAAGGCTCGGTTGCCGCGGTCGGGCTGAAGGCCGACGACATGGTCTACAATTTGTCGGCCAAGATGCTGTCACCGATCCAGGTGCGGGCGAAGCGGCACGACTTCTTCTTTCCGGTCAATTTCCACGGCACCGAGCACATCCTGCAGGCCATGGACAAGGCTGGTGTCCGCAGGCTCGTCCACTATACGACCGACATGATCTATGGTCACACCGTCACCCAGCCGATGACCGAGGAGCACCCGGTCGCGCCGCTCGGCGAATATGGCTGGTCGAAGCAGAAGACCGAGGAACTGGCCGGCGAATGGCGCAAGCGCGGCATGTCGATTTCGCTGTTTCGCCCGCGCCTGATCATCGGCCCCGGTCGGCTCGGCATCCTCGAAAAGCTGTTCAAGCTGATCGACTGGAACTTTCCCGTGCCGATGATCGGTTCGGGCCGCAACCCTTATCAGTTCATCTCGGTGTTCGACTGCGCGGAGGCGGCGCGCGCCGCGTGGAAGGCCGGTGTGCCCAACGAGGCCTATAATCTCGGGTCGCTCAATCCGCCGCCGGTGAAGAAATTGCTTGGCGACCTGATCCGGCATGCCGGCTCGAAGTCGATCCTGCTGCCTACCCCGGGCTGGGCGGTCAAGCGGACGCTCGACCTGCTCGACCTCTTCAACCTGCCGATCATGGATCCGGAGCAATATCTGATCGCCGACGAGGACTGTGTGCTCGACGTGTCCAAGGCCGAGCGGCAGCTCGGCTGGGTGCCGCAATACCGCGACGAGGACATGCTGATCGCCGCCTACAGCGAATACCGCGCCAAGAAGGCCGGGCCCGCCGTCGCCACCAAACATGTCCCCGCCGAATAGGGGCGCGCCGAACAGTTTATTGCGCTCGACGCCAGCCGCGGGCGCGAACAGGAGATTGAAATGACCGTCATGGCCAAGCCGGAACAGACGAATACGCGCACCCTGGTCAGCGCGCCGACACTGTCGCCCGCCACCACCGCCAAGCCCGACCTGATCAGCGTCGAGCAGGCCAAGGCGATGGATGTCGCGGGGATGACCGACCTGTTCAAGGCGCATCTCAACCCCGGCCAGCTGCATTTCATGAAGCTGCTCGGCTTCCACAAGATCAAGATCGAACGTGCAGAGGGCATGTTCTACATCGACCAGAACGGCCGCAAGATCCTCGATTTCTTCGGCGGCTTCGGGTCGCTGGCCTTTGGCCACAATCATCCGCGCATTCTGGAAGTGCGCAAGAAATTCCAGGAGGAGAAGCGGCAGGAAATCGCCATCGCGTTCATGTCGCAATATGCCGCCGCGTTGGCGCACAACATCGCCAAATGTTCGCCTGGCGATCTCGACATGGTGTTTTTGGGCTCGTCGGGCTCGGAAGCGATGGAGGCGGCGGTGAAGCTTGCCGAGCGTGCCGCCGGCTCTAAGCGGTCGAAAATCGTCTATGCCGAGAATTCATTCCACGGCAAGACCAAGGGTGTGCTGGGCATCACCGACGGCCAGCTCTACCGCGCCGACTTCAGGATGGCCGACAATACCGTCCGCATTCCCTTTTCCGATATCAAGGCCGTCGAGCGCCTGTTCCGCTCCGATCCGGAGATCGGCGTCATCGTGCTGGAAACCATCCAGGGCGGCGGTGGCATCATCCAGGCGCCGACTGAATACTGGCAGAAGCTGCGGGCGCTGTGCGACCAGTATGGCGTGCTGTGGGTCGCCGACGAGGTGCAGTGCGGCTATGGCCGCTCGGGCCGCTTCTATGCCTTCGAGCATCATGGCGTCGTGCCCGATGTGACGGCACTGGCCAAATCGCTGGGTGCCGGCAAGGCCGCTGTCGGCGCGATGATTGCGCGCCGCGAAATCTACATGAAGGCCTACGGCACGCCGAAGACGGCGATGATCCATGCAATGGCCACTTTCGGCGGCATGGGCGAGGCGTGTGCCACGGCGATCGAGGGCATCAACGTGCTTTACGACGAGGGGCTGATCGACAACGCCGCCGTCACCGGCGAGTACCTGCTGCAGCGGCTGCAGGCACTCAGGGAAAAATACCCGAAGATCATCAAGGACGTGCGCGGCAAGGGTTTCATGGTCGGGCTGGAGTTTCACGACTTCTCGCAGACCTTGCCGATGGTGCTGCGCCCCATCGTCAGCGTGCTCGACGAGAAGCTGAAGGGTTCGCTGTCCGGTTTCGTCGGCGCGCTGCTGCTGCGCGACTACGATGTGCTCGTCGCCTTCACCGAATACAACCGCAACGTCATCCGGCTCGAGCCGCCGCTGATCTGCCAGCGCGAGCATGTCGATCGCTTCGTCGATGCCTTCGACAGTCTCTTGTCGCGCGGCATCGTGGCGATCGTGAAGGATTTCGTCAAAAGCCAAGTCCGTTGAAACGAACGTTCGCCGAGAAGACATGCTGACCAAGTCGCCCGCTCCGCAAAGTCCACTCGACCGGCTCGCCGAGGCCGGTCTGGCGTGGGGCGAGGGGACCTACGCGTGGCTGGCGGCTCCGATCGGTGCGGCTGCCTTCGCCCTCTATA
Organism: Mesorhizobium australicum WSM2073; assembly: GCF_000230995.2. Classification (NCBI taxonomy): domain Bacteria; kingdom Pseudomonadati; phylum Pseudomonadota; class Alphaproteobacteria; order Hyphomicrobiales; family Phyllobacteriaceae; genus Mesorhizobium; species Mesorhizobium australicum. Next base: position 3,685,778 of record NC_019973.1, read on the forward strand.
TGCTTTTGACGGCGTTCACGGCCTGGGTGATGCCCGACGCCAACTGGGACATGCTGCCCTATCTCGCCATGTCGGAGGAGAGCACCTACCCCGATGCGCAGGCACTGCATGACTATGCCTACAGCACCGTCAAATCGAGTGTCTCGGCGGCCGACTACAAGGCGCTGACCGACGATGGCGGCGGCTTCCGCAGCCACATGGCGCAGAACGCCGCCGATTTCCATTCGTTGCTCGGCATGTACCGGATCAAGTTCCTCTATGCCGAAATCCTGTCGACGCTGAGTTCCGTCATGTCGCCAGTCGAAGCGATGCGGCTGGTGCAGGTGTTTTCGGTCCTGCTGTTCGGCGCGATCACGCTGCTCTGGCTGCGCGCGGAAAAGGCACTGGCGTTGGCACCGGTGGTCGGCGCGGTGCTGATCATGGCCGATTTCGGCGACGCCGCGCGCGCTTCGACACCGGACCTGCTTACCTCGGCGCTGTTGCTAGGCGGTCTCTTCGCTTATGTCCGAGGCCGCGAGGTGGCGACGGCGATCCTGCTCTTCCTCGCCTTCATGGTGCGGCCGGACAACATAGTTTTCCTTGCCGTTTTCGCTGTGCTGCTGGTCCTGTACCGGCAGAAGGCCTGGGGCGTGCTGGTCGGTTTTGCTGCTTCGCTCGCCGCGTATTTCGCCATTTCGCACTGGGCCCATCATCCCGGCTGGTGGCCGCATCTGTGGTTTTCCAGCATCGGGCAGCACTACAATATGGACGGGTTCGAGCCGGCTTTTTCCGTCATCGCCTATCTCCGGGCGTTTGCCGCCTCGCTGCTGCGCGCCATCAACCTGAACAGCTGGGTCGGGGTCTCGGTTCTGGCGCTGGCCGGGTGGTTTGCGGCCGACCGCGCCGGCTTCAGGCTCGGCCGCCGCGCGGGCATTCTGTTTGCTGCGCTGGTGCTCGGTGCGCTGGCCAAATTCAGCGTCTTCCCGATCCACGACACGCGCATCTATTTCCCGCATCTGATCCCGCCATTCCTGCTGCTGGCACCGCCCTTCATGGCGTTGTGGGCGGCGGTCACCGGCCAGCACCGCGCCGCCCTGCACGTCATACCAGGAGACAAATCATGAGTTCAGTTTCCAACCTGGCGCGCATTGCCCTGTCGCTCGGCCTTCCCGCCGGCCTGCTCGATCGCGGGCCGTCGCTGCGCGGCACCAAGTTCCTCGCCAAGGCGGCGCTGAAGGCACGCTTCAGTGATAGCGGCCGGCCATTCCAGATGGTCAATGTCGGCGCCTGCGATGGCGCGCTGTTCGATGACGTGACGCCTTGGCTGCACCGCATTCCAAAGGCCCGCGCCATGCTGGTCGAGCCGATCCCGTACAACCAGAAACGGCTGCGCGCCAATTACCCTGACACGGACCGCTTCGTCATAGAACCCGTCGCGGTGACGAGAACTAAAGGCACGATCACGGTCCACACCTTTGACGCTGCCGCACTCGAAGCCGGCACGCTGCCGATCGAGTTCATCGGCTGCTCGTCGGTGACCGACACCAACCTGATGTCGGGCAAGAATGCCTGGGGCGAGGCCGACGCCAATTTCAACAAGTTCGCACCGCATCTGAAAGACATCGAGGTGCCGTCGGAGACCTTGCAGACATTGCTCGACCGCAACGGCATCACCCATATCGACGCCTTCCTCGTCGATTGTGAAGGCGCCGACTGGATCGTGTTCGAGCAGCTCGACCTCAAGCGCTATCGTCCCGGCATGATCAAGGTCGAGGTTGGTGCGCTGCCCGCGCCGGAGATCGGACAGGTCGTGGTCAAGCTGAAGACGGCGGGCTATCAGGTCGGCTTCCAGGCCGAGGACGTCTGGGCTTTCGCCTGACGGGTAGATGTTTTTCCTGATTTGGGGAGGGGTCGCGCGGCATCCGAGGCGTGTCGCAAACAGGCGGTAGCGCCGTCCCCGTCGCCTGCATATTGTGCGCCGATCAGACGGGCGCCGACGCCGCCCGCAACAGCATTCTGGAGTCGCGGGCAATGGCAGAGTTTCCGAAAAAGGCGAAGGTCGTCATCATTGGCCTCGGCGGCATTGTCGGCGCATCGATCGCCCATCATCTGATCGAGCGCGGCTGGGACGACATTGTCGGCATCGACAAGTCGGGCATCCCGACCGATATCGGCTCGACCGCGCACGCTTCCGACTTTTGCTACACCACCAGCCACGATTTCCTGTCGTGCTGGACGACGCTCTATTCCATCGATTTCTACGAGAAGATGGGCCATTACGCGCGCGTCGGCGGCCTCGAGGTCGCCCGTATCGGCGACAACGGACGCATGGACGAGATCAAACGCAAGATCGCCTCGGCCAAGGCGTTCGGCACACGCGCCCGTTTGATCGATCCCGCCGAGATCAAGGAAAAATTCCCGCTCATCGAACAGGATCTGGTGCAGGGCGGCCTATGGGATCCGGATGCCGGCCTCGTTATTCCGCGCTCGCAGACCGTTGCCGGCAAGCTGGTCGACCAGGCGGAAGCGTCAGGCAAGCTCAAATCCTTCGCCAACACGCCGGCGAAGTCGCTCGTCGTCAAGGACGGCCGCATCAGTGCCGTGGTGACCGACCGCGGCACGATCGAGGCCGACTATGTCATCGTCTGCGCCGGCATCTGGGGCCGGCTGATCGCCGAGATGGTCGGCGAGGACCTGCCGGTCATGCCGATCGACCATCCGCTGACCTTCTTCGGCCCTTATACCGAGTTCGCCGGCACCGGCAAGGAGATCGGTTGGCCTCTGCTGCGCGACCAGGGCAACTCGGCTTATATGCGCGACACCGGCGACCCCAAGACCGCCGAGGGCGGCCAGATCGAATGGGGTTACTACGAAGAGACCAATCCGCGCCTCTGCCATCCGCGCGACCTGCTGGAGAAGGACCAGGCACGACTGTCGCCGTCGCAGCGCGATCTCGACATGGAGCAGATCCTGGCGCCGCTCGAGCGCGCCATGGAACTGACGCCGATCCTGGGCGAGCTCGGCTATAACGAAAGCCATTCCTTCAACGGCCTGCTGCAGGTGACGGCCGATGGCGGCCCGTCCATGGGCGAGAGCCAGAAGGTGAGGGGCCTGTGGTACGCCGTCGCCATCTGGGTCAAGGACGGCCCCGGCATGGGCAAGCTGATCGCCGACTGGATGACGGATGGCCGCACCGCGATCGACCACCACGCCATCGACTATGCGCGCTTCTATCCGCACCAGACCAAGGAACAATTCATCTGGGATCGCTGCACCGAGACGGCGATGAAGGTCTACAATCCGGCGGTGCATCCGCGCGAACCCTTCTCCAAGGCCCGCAACATCAGGCGCTCGCCGTTCTGGGAGCGTGAAAAGGAACTCGGCGGTTATTTCATGGAGCTGGGCGGCTGGGAGCGTGCGCACGGCTATGCCGCCAACGAGCATCTGCTTGAGAAGTATGGAAACCGCGTGCCGGTGCGCGAGAACGAATGGGACAACCGCCATTTCTGGCGCGTCTCGAACGCCGAGCATCTGGCGATGAGCGAGGATTGCGGCATCGTCAACCTCTCGCATTTCTCGATGTATGACATCGAAGGACCCGACCATGTCGCGCTGCTGGAATGGCTGTGCGCGGCCAAGATCGGCGGCGACAACAACATCGGCAAGGGCATCTACACCCACTTCCTCGATGAGCAAGGCATGGTGCGCGCCGACTTCACGGTGATCCGCATGGCCGACCGCTGCCGGCTGATCGATGGCGCCGACGCTGGGCCGCGCGACTACCAATACATGCGCCGCACGGCCCAGGACAAAGGGTTCGACGTCACCATCACCGACGTGACCGAGAAGTACGTCACCATCGGCATCTGGGGGCCGAATGCCCGCACGACGTTGCAAAAGGTGGTCGAGAACCCGGATGGGCTTTCGTCGGAGAATTTTCCGTTCGCGGCGATCAAGCCGGTCCGGATCGGCGGCAAGGACGTTACGGCGTTCCGTATTTCCTATGTCGGCGAGCAGGGCTGGGAACTGCATATGCGCTACGAGGATGGTCTCGCCGTCTGGGACGCGCTGCGCTCGACCGGTGTCATGCCATTCGGCGTCGAGACCTACGCCAATACGCGCCGCATGGAGAAGAGCCTGCGGCTGCAGAACGCCGACCTCTTGACCGAGTATAATCTGCTGGAAGCCGATCTCGCCCGCCCGAAGGTCAAGGAGAACGATTTCTGCGGCAAGGCCAAGCACTTGGAGTATCGTGAGCGCGCGCACCAGCCGGCGATGCTATGCACGCTGGTGATGACCGAGAACAAGGATTCCAGAGGTGTCGCCCGTTATCCGGTCGGCATCATGCCGGTGATGGACCCCGAGAGCGGGGAAACACTGGTCGACGAACTCGGCCGCCGCTCCTTCACGACATCGGTCGCCTATGGCCCGACGATCGGCAAGAACATCGCGCTCGCCTATCTGCCCTGGGCCTATGCCCAGGAAGGCCGCAAGCTCAAGGTCGAGTATTTCGGCGAGACCTATCCGGTCGAGGTCGCCAGCGTCGGCTACAAGCCGCTTTACGACGCGGAGAATCTCAAGCCGCGGAGCTGAGCCTTCGCCAAGAATCTCGCGCGTGTTTTGGATGAGCCCGGCCCAGGTCGGGCTTTTCTCTTTTTCAGCTGTCGATTCTGGCTTACCCTCGCGGCATGTCTGGTTTTGGCACTGCAAGACATCTGCTTTCGAGCGTCGTCGCGCTGGCGCTGACGCTCTGGCCGACGACAATGTCTCGCGCAGACGAGCCGGTCGATGTCGAACTGGTGCTGGCGGTGGACGTGTCGCTGTCGATGTCGGCCGACGAGCTCGAGATCCAGCGTCATGGCTACGCGGCGGCGCTGACGCACGACAATGTGCTGCAGGCGATTACCGATGGCGCCTATGGCAAGATCGCCGTCACCTACGTCGAATGGGCCGGCACCAACTGGCAAAGCGTCATCGTGCCGTGGACAGCGATCGCGACCCGGGCCGATGCGGAGCGGGTGGTGGCGCAATTGTCGGCTCAGCCGCCCAACAGCGCGCGGCGCACCTCGATCTCCGGCGCGCTGGAGTTCGGCAGCGACCTTTTCGCCGAAAGCGGCTACCAGGGAACCAAGCGCGTCATCGACATTTCGGGCGACGGGCCAAACAACCAGGGCGCGCCGGTCAATCTCGCCCGCGACGGGGTGGTCAGGCAAGGCATAGTCATCAACGGCCTGCCGCTGATGACCCGAGGCGGCTTTTCCGGCGTCTATGACGTCAACGATCTCGATCGCTACTACAGCGACTGCGTCATCGGCGGTCCCGGCGCCTTCATGATTCCGGTTAACGACTGGACGCAATTTCCCGAAGCCATCCGCCGCAAGCTGGTGCTGGAGCTTGCCGGCCCGGCGTCACTGCAATGGGCGGCGGAGGAGGCGGATCACCCGCCAGTGGTGCTGGCGCAGGACAAGCCCATCGCCGACTGCCAGGTCGGCGAGAAAATGTGGCGCAACCGCAACTGGATGCCCGACGCCAGATAGCGCAATTCCAAAACCGGATTGCCGGCTGCTTTGCGCGCAAACACGGTCCTGTTGATTGACAAGCCCATCGGCCTCTGTGAACAATTTCCCGCAGAAAAACAAAAGGGGAACCGATATGAACAGAATAACCGTCCTTGCCGCGACATTGACACTTGCCACAGGCTTGTCCGCGCCGGCGATGGCCGCCACATCGCTCACCATCGGCATCAGCGGATGGACCGGATTCGCGCCGCTGACACTCGCCAAGCAGGCAGGGCTGTTCGAGAAGCATGGGCTCGATGTGACCTTGAAGAAGGTGCCGCAGGCCAGCCGTCCGCTCGCCATCGCCAGCGGCGACCTGCAATGCGCCGCCACCACGGTCGAGACGTGGCTGGTCTGGAACGCCAGCGGGGTGACCACCAAGCAGATTTTCCAGCTCGACAAATCCTATGGCGCCGACGGCATTGTGGTGCGCAACGACATCAAGACGGTCGCCGATCTCAAGGGCAAGACCGTCGCTTCCTCGGCGCCTGGAACGTCGCCCTACTTCCTGCTGGCCTGGGTGCTGAACAAGAACGGCATGTCGACCAAGGATGTCACGGTCGTCAATCTCGAACCCGACGCGGCGGCGCAAGCCTTCCTCGCCGGCCAGAACGATGCGGCCGTCACCTACGAGCCCTTCATCTCGGCCGTGCGCGACAAGGCCGACCAGGGGCATATCCTGGCGACCACGCTCGACTATCCGATGGTTCTCGACACGGTCGGCTGCACGCCCGAATTCCTCAAGGCCAATCCCGACGCCGCCAAGGCGCTTGCCGACAGCTATTTCGACGCCCTCGACATGATCAAGAAGGAGCCGCAGAAATCCTATGAGATCATGGGCGCTGACGTGAAACAGTCGGCCAATGAATTCGAGGATTCGGCAAAGTACCTGAAATGGGCCGACAAGGCCGAGAACAAGCAGTTCTTCACCAAGGAATTCCAGGACTTTTCCAAGACCGCCGGCGATCTGCTGCTGCAAATGGGGCTGATCAAGGAGGCACCCGACGTCGCCACTCTGGCCGACACCAGCGCCGTGGCGAATTGACGGTTCAACCCTTGGGCACCGTGCGGTGGCGCAGAGCGCCGCCGCCTTGCCGCTGACAAAGGACGAAGATGCGCCCCTTGCATCCTGTCTCTCCGAGCCTGCGAACAGTGCTCGGTATCTCCTTCTTCGTGCTGTTCGTGGCCTTCTGGGCCTGGATCACGCTTGGCGGCCACGTCAACCGCATCTTCCTCGCCGATCCGCTGTCGATGCTGCGGGATGGCTGGCGGCTGCTGGTCGAGGATCGTTTCTGGCTCGACATACTGATCACCATCTGGCGGGTCTTCGGCGGCTTTGTACTGGCCTCGGTCGTCGCGGTGCCGCTCGGCATCGCCATGGGCGCCTGGAAGCCGGTGGAAGCGTTTCTGGAGCCCTTCGTCTCCTTCGCCCGCTATCTGCCGGCGTCGGCCTTCATTCCGCTGCTCATCCTTTGGGCCGGCATTGGCGAGCTGGAAAAACTGCTCGTCATCTTCGTCGGCTCGGTGTTCCAGATCATCCTGATCATTGCCGTCAAGGTTGGGGCCACGCGGCGCGACCTGGTCGAGGCCGCTTATACGCTGGGCTCGACCAACAATGGCATCGTCAGGCGGGTCATCATGCCGGCCAATGCGCCCGAGATCGCCGAGACGCTACGGCTGGTGCTCGGCTGGGCATGGACCTATGTCATCGTGGCCGAATTGATCGGCTCATCGTCGGGCATCGGTTACATGATCATCAACAGCCAGTCGCGGCTGGCGACCGGGCAGATCATCTTCGGCATCATCGTCATCGGCCTGATCGGGCTGTTGTCCGATTTTGCGTTCAAGGCGTTCAACCGCTGGCTCTTTCCATGGAGCCTGGCGTGAGCAAGCTTCTTATCGAGGGTGTCTCGCGAACCTTTGCCGGCGTGCGGGGTGGAGAACCCGTCAAGGCGCTGATGCCAATCGACCTGGCGGTGGCGGCCAACGACTTCATCACCGTTTTGGGACCGTCAGGTTGCGGAAAGTCGACACTGTTGAGGATCGTCGCCGGGTTGGAGGCGCCAAGCGAAGGCCGCGTTCGGCTAGACGGCAAGACGGTGACGCGGCCCGGGCCGGACCGCGGTATGGTCTTCCAGTCCTACACGCTGTTTCCATGGCTGACGGTCGCCGAAAACATCGGCTTCGGCCTGCGCGAACGGGGGATGGCCGAAAAGGAGCGGGACGACATTGTCGCCTCCTATGTCGATCTCGTCGGGCTGAAGGGGTTCGAGAACCATTGGCCGAAACAGCTTTCAGGGGGCATGCAGCAGCGCACGGCGATTGCCCGGGCGCTAGCCAACGATCCCGAAATCCTGTTGCTGGACGAGCCGTTCGGGGCGCTGGACAACCAGACACGCGGGCTGATGCAGGAATTGCTGCTCGGCATATGGGAACAGCGCAAGAAAACGGTGCTGTTCGTCACCCACGACATTGAGGAGGCGATCTTCATGGCCTCGCGCGTGATCGTGATGACGGCGCGGCCCGGCCGCATCAAGTCGGATGTCTCCATCGACCTGCCGCATCCCAGGCACTATACGCTGAAGACCAGTGCCGAATTCTCGGCGTTGAAGGCGCGGCTGACCGAGGACATCCGCGTCGAGGCGATGCGGACGGCGCAAGTGCGGTCGGCCGAGACCTGATCGGGATCAGGCCGCCAGCAATTGCTTGCGGTCGACGCGTTCCTGCTGCGGCGAGCGGGCGTAGAGCTCGCGGTAACATTTCGAGAAATGCGAGGCCGAGACGAAGCCGCAGGCGACCGCCACCTCGACCACCGGCAGCGACGATTGGATCAAGAGATGCCGGGCGCGGTCGAGGCGGATTTCGAGGTAGTAACGGGCAGGCGACCGTCCCATCTCGGTGCGGAACAGGCGCTCGATCTGGCGGCGCGACAGGTCGACATGGTCGGCGATCTCGATCAGCGACAGCGGCTCGGACAGATTGGCCTCCATCAGCTCGATGATGGTCAGCACTTTCGAGTTCTGCACGCCGAGGCGGGCGCGCAGCGGCAGGCGCTGGCGGTCGGTCGGACTGCGCACACGATCGGTCAGCACCTGCTCGCACACGCGGTTGACGAGGTTCTCGTCGAAATCGTCGCCGATCAGCTTCAGCATCATGTCGAGCGCGGCGGTGCCGCCGGCGCAGGTGTAGATGTTCTGGTCGATCTCGAACAGGTCGGCAAAGACATTGGCCTTCGGGAACGCTTCGGAAAAACCGGGCAGGTTTTCCCAATGGATGGCACAGCGCTTGTTGGACAGGAGCCCGGCGGCGGCGAGGATATGCGCACCGGTGCACAGGCCGCCGACGGCGACGCCGCGATTGTATTCCTCGCGCAGCCAGGCAAAGGCGGACTTGTTCTGGTAGCGCTCGACATTGGTGCCGCTGCAGACGATGGCCATATTGGGGCGATCCGGCCCCGCCATCTTCTTGCGTTCCTCCTCCAGCGAGGTGTTGACCGCACACTCGACGCCGTTCGAGGCGCGCACCGGCTTGCCGTCGATGCTGGCGAGGCGCCAGCGATAGGCCTCGTAGCCGAGCATCCGATTGGCCGAGCGCAGCGGGTCGAGCGCTGTCGCAAAAGCGATCATGGTGAAATCGGGGATAAGGAAGAACACAAACGATCGCTTGATCGGATGCTTGACGGCGTTCACGGGGAACCTCATCTGGCCATGACGCGAACAGGATGTCGCGAATAGCATAGCGTCATCAGGAAAAACCATTCCTGTCAATCGTCTAGACGGCTTTGGGAAGATTAAATTTGCGACATGGGTCGCAAATGGGCAATCGCCACGCGGTGCTGCTCGAACCAGGCCACCGTCAGGTTGTGAAGGGCGATGGAAGCGCAACAAAATAAACGCCGCCTCGGCGGACCGAGGCGGCGGCAGTCAACCCTGAAGCCGCGGCAGGGGCGCGGCTCTGGAGGTGTCTTGTATTTTCGATTTCTACGCAGTTCCGGCCGGGAAAATACGGTTTTCCTGGAACCGCGCTCGTTCAGGCGACGAAGCCGAGACGTGCCGCGGCCATGGCGCCGGTCTGGCCGGGCATGGTGTTGGCAAGACGCTGACGCTCGAGAGCGGTGGTCAGGTTCATTTCGCGGCGGGCGAAGAGGCGGGCAAAAAGCTTCATGATCATCTCCAATCGGTTGCTCGCGCGTCGGCCCGAAAATCGAATTGATTTTCGGAAAGCACGATGCGCAGACTCAAAGTGTTAGAGCGTACTTTGTGCGTCCAATAGGACGCACGTCGCTCTAAACGGGTCGCCTTCGCTTGATGGAGTGGGGCAGCTCGTTTGCTGACGGTGATATAGGCTTGTGTGAGCAGGAACTAAATCGCAAAAGCGAAGCGCTTGATATGAAAAGCGACACCAGATGCGACAAATTTTGGCAAGCTACGAGCAAGATGCCTAGGATTCATGAATATTTACAGCGGGTTAATCTAAAAATCGAGCTGCTATGCGGCTTGCTCATATGCGCCATGCGGCGGCGGCATGGCTCGTGAATTCGTTTGAATACAAATTAAATAGAGAAGGCCTGCCGGGCGGGCTGCGCGGCAGGCCTTCAGCACGGGGTACACACGATTTACTTTGCTCCAGCCCAGGATCCGACGCCGTTGCGAATGCCGGTCTTGGCGTCGGAAGCTTCCGGCCAGCCGATATCCTTCTGCAGCTCGATCGGCAGTGAACGGATGGCGCGTTCGGTCTGGTAGCGGGTGCGGGCCGCGTTGAATTCGGTCGCGATGCGGCCGAGGGACGATAGGATAGACATTTCGATCTCCTTTGCTACGGCACGGCAAGCGCCGGCAATGCGTTACGTCAGGTCTGTTTCAGCTTCATTTCACGTCGATGCAGGTCTGCGCCGTGGTCGTTTCGTGGCCGCTTTTGGCAGCATGCTGCTTCGATGGAGTTGACTATGCTCCCGGTCTGATGTTCAATCAAACGAAATGGAATGATGTTTTGTATCAGAAAAATTGAAGGTCGATCGTCATGAACGCCCCACTCAATCACCCGCTGCCGCTGCTCGACCTCGACGTTTTGCGCACCTTCGTGGCGATTGCCGAGACCGGCAGCTTCACCACCGCGGCCAATGCGGTGTTTCGGACGCCGTCGGCCGTCTCCATGCAGATCAAGAAGCTGGAGGATATTCTCGGCCGCTCGGTGTTCGCGCGCGACGCGCGTTCGGTGACGCTGACCACGGACGGCGAAATGCTGCTCGGCTATGCCCGGCGGCTTTTGTCGATCAACCGCGAGGTGGTATCGAAGTTCATCATCCCCGATATTGTCGGGGTGGTGCGGCTCGGCTCACCTGACGACTATGGCGAGCGCGTGCTGCCGCATGTGTTGAAGCGTTTCGCGCAGTCGCATCCCTCGATCGCCGTCGACGTCACCATCGACCAGAGCAGCAATCTGCGCCGGCGCATGGATGACCGGGCGCTCGACATCACGCTGTTGACCAATTCGTACAAGACCAGCGCGCTCGGTGCCGAGGTGCTGTTGACCGAGCCGATCGTGTGGGCCGGCGCCAAGGGCGGCTGCGCGCATCTGCGCGAACCGCTGCCGGTTTCGCTTTGGGAAGAGGGCTGTGCCTGGCGGGCCGGCGCGCTCGAGGCATTGGGCCGCGAGGGCCGCAACTATCGCGTCGCTTATATGAGTGCCCATACCGCAGGCCAGCGCGCCGCGATCATGGCCGACCTCGCGGTCGCGCCGCTGCCGAGATCGTTCCTGGGCAACGACATGGTCGAACTCTGCCCTAAGGACGGAATGCCCGATATCGGCACTTACAATCTTGCCATGGTGGTGGCGCCGGACGCCAGCGCGCCGGTCAAGGCCGTCGCCGACCACATCCGCGCGACCTTCGAAGTGTTCAGGGAAACCGGCAAGTTCTGATCGATGTCGTGGGGCCGAGTTTCAGTGCTCGGCGATCTCGTCACGTTCGCCGAGCCGATTGATCGTCTGGCCGAAATGGTTGGTGTGCTGGGATGAAGCTTTGGTCGACGACTTGACCGTTTCCCTTTCAGCCCGAGTGTAGGCGTCGTCGGTGAGAAACGCGACGATGTGCTGACGCGCGCGCCGCGCTTCCGGCATGTCAATCAGCGGCCAGACGTGGAACATGCCTTCCTCGTAGATCAGCTCCACCTCGACACCGGCGGCGCTGGCTTTTTGTGCAAAGATGAGATTGTCGGGCGTGAGAAGATCGCGGGAGCCCGTCAGGAGCAGTGTCTTCGGCAATACCGACAGATCGCCATAGACCGGGCTGATACGCCAGTCTGTCGGATCCAATCCGGCACTATAGAGCCGGATTGCCTCACGCCCGCCGGCGATGCCCAACCATGGATCATTCCGCTCCGCCTCAAACACTTCGGGGTTCGCGAGCGAGACGTCGAGGCCGGGTGAAATCAGCACATGGCGCGACGGCACCGGCAAACCCTCGTCCGCCGCCATCATGGTCAGCACCACGGCCATGTTGCCGCCGGCGGAATCGCCCATGAAGACGATATCTTCCGCCTCTGTCTCATCGAGCATCTGGCGGTAGACAGCGCCGACCATGCCGAACATGGCGTGGAAATCGTGTTCCGGGGCGATAGGGTAGATCGGCACGGTGATGCCGTAGCCCAGCCGGTCGGCCATGTCGGCGATCAGATACCAGTGATAGGGCGTGATTTCAAAGACATAAGCGCCGCCATGCAGGTAGAGTATCCGCTTGTGCTCTCCGGCCTTGGGGGCGATTTCGTAGACCGGAAAACCGTCCACGCTGCGCGTCTGGATTTCGAAACGCTGATGCAGCGCGGCCGGCGGATGGTGATCCTCTGTCTTGCGCGCGGCGGCGATCCAGCGCTGCAGGTTTTCCGGGCTGGAAAAGGCTTGCTTGCGGCTGTGCCTGAGCACGAAGGACACAACGTGGCTTTTCAAACTTGGCATGCGAATACACGAACTTCGGCTGCAGCCGACTAAGAGAACTCCCCCTTGCAACGAAGATCGTGCCTTGGCCGAGAATGTCAAGATTTACGGCGTGCCCACACGCTGGTGTGATCCGCGCGTCGTCGGCGCCGCGGCAAAAGTGCCGTGCGCAATCGGTTGCTGGTGGCCATCGGGGATGTGTGGGATCCCCGGTGGACGCCGAGCAATTTGTATTTGTCGGCGAACGTCGTCACCGCGTAGAGCCTAGCAGCAGCGAGGCGAGTGTGGCCTGCGGATCGTTCGGCGGCGATGCCGGCCAGCCGATGTCCTTCTGGACATGCGCCGGCAAGCTGTTCAGCGCGCGGATCGATTTGTTCCTGGCGTGGGCTTGCCTGATGGCCACACCCAAGCGGCCGAAATTTTCGAACATCGTCATTGTCATCTCCCCTGAAGAACGGCGATGGCCAAGGACTGTCCTCAGCCGCCGTTCGATGTGCGGGTAAATGCGCTGTGCATGTATCTGCTGGATTTCGCGAAAACAGCGTTTCGGTTTCCGGATCGGACGATCCGGAAACATTTGCATACAAATAAATCGAGGGAGTGGCCGGCGCGTCTATTCGCGGCTGCGCCGAGCAGCATGGCCTTCGCGGGAGCGCCGGCGCGGTGCTGCATCTCCGGCGATGCCATCCTCGCTCACCGTCTTGCGCGGCGGCAGCTTCACCGCCGCCGCCAGTTTCGGGAACGGGTCGACCTTGTTGGGCAGCGCCATGGCGTAGACGAAGTGCTCCTGGAATTTCGGCTCGAGCGCCGTCTCGATCTTTTCGATCTGGCTCACCGTCTCCTCGATCTCGCGGCGATAGCCGCGATTGAGCAGCGCCATGCGAGCACCCGCGCCGGCGGCGTTGCCCACGGCCGAGACCTTGTCGAGGTCGCAATCGGGGATGAGACCTAGCACCATGGCGTATTTCGGATCGATGAAGGAGCCGAAGGCACCGGCGAAGTGGATGCGGTCGACATGCTCGGTGTTCTGTTTTTCCATCAACAGCTTGGTGCCGGCATAGAGCGCCGCCTTGGCCAACTGAATGGCACGCACGTCTGTCTGGGTGATGGTGATCTTGGGTTCGCCTTCCTTCAGCACGTAGGAGAAGGTGCGGCCGTTGGCAACGACGCGCGGCGAGCGCGCGGCAAGCGATCCGTCGACGACGCCATCCTCGGAGATGACGCCGGCGAGATACATTTCGGCGACGATCTCGATGATGCCGGAGCCGCAAATGCCGGTGACGCCGGTCGCCTGCACGCTGTCGAGGAAGCCGGGCTCGTCGGACCACAGTTCCGAGCCGATGACGCGGTATTTCGGCTCCAGCGTGTCTGGATCGATGCGCACGCGCTCGATGGCGCCGGGCGCAGCCCGCTGGCCACCGGAGATTTCGGCGCCTTCGAAAGCCGGACCGGTAGGCGAGGAAGCAGCGACTACCCGTGTACGGTTTCCGAGTACGATCTCGGCATTGGTGCCGACGTCCACGATCAGCATCATCTCGTCCTGGCGGTGCGGGCCTTCGGACAGGGTCACGGCCGCCGCGTCGGCGCCGACATGACCGGCGATGCAAGGCAACATATAGAGCCGTGCGCCCTGGTTGAGCTTCAGCCCGATGTCGGAGGCCTTGATGCGAACGGCGCCCGAGACGGCAAGCGCGAAGGGCGCGCCACCGAGTTCGGTCGGATCGATGCCGAGGAACAGGTGATGCATGATCGGATTGCCGACGAAGACGGAATCCAGGATGTCGTTGCGCTGGACATTGCCTTCCGCGCAAACCTTATCGACGAGGCCGGAGATTGCCTCGCGGACAGCAACCGTCATGCCTTCGCGGCCATCCGGGTTCATCATCACATAGGAGACGCGGCTCATCAGATCCTCGCCGAAGCGGATCTGCGGGTTCGACGTTCCGGACGAGGCGGCGACGCGGCCCGACAGCAGCGACACCAGATGCATGGCGATGGTGGTCGAGCCGATGTCGCAGGCCAGGCCATAGGCCTCGTTCTTGAGGCCCGGCCACAGCGCGATGACGCGCGCTGTCTCGGTGTCCGTATCCTTGTAGATGGCGGCGGTCGCCGTCCAGTTGCCCTTGCGCAAAATACCTTGCACTTGCGGCAGCAGATAAAAATCGAAGTCCAGGCTTTTGAGGTTCCAGTCCTTCATCAGGGCGATCTTCAGGCGGTCGAGATCGCCAAGCGGCTTGTGCATGTCTGGTTCTTCGATCTCGACGTAGCACATGCGGATCGCGGAATCGCGGGCGATGACCCTGGTGTCGGCATCCTTGCGGATGGTCTGGGCGTTGATGACCGTGTCCTGCGGCACGTCAATGACGAGATCGCCGAGAATCTGGGCGGAGCAGGAGAGGCGGCGCCGTTCGGGCAGGCCGCGCACACGTTCATAGCGCTCTTCCTTAGGGCCTTTGGGTGATATGTGGTCGTTTGAGGAGGTGATCTTGTGCTTGGCGAAATTGCCTTCCTGCACCTCGATCTGGCAGCGTCCGCAAGTGGCGCGTCCGCCGCACACGCTCTCGACATAGACGCCGAGCTGGCGCGCGGCGTCGAGCACGGGCGTGCCGACAGGGAACCGCCCGCGCTTGCCTGACGGCATGAACAGCACGAGCGGATCGGTTATGTTTGCAGGCGAGTTCACGATTGCGCGCTTATCCCCGGCCCATGCGGGCTTCACGGCCACCGCGTCGGCGGCCGCCATTGCCGCCGCCTTCGCCCGGCGCGTTGACCGCTGTCGGCGCTGCCACCGCCTGGCCGCCTTCGGCCGGCTTGTAATCCTTGTAGGTCTTGATCCATTTGGTGCAGTTCTCGTCGGTGCCGTTCAGCACGTTGGCGCCGCGCACCGCTTCCATTTCCTGCTGGCGCACCGGGTTCATGATCGCCGAGGTCATGCCAGCGCCGATCACCATCGGGATGAAGGCGGCGTTGATGCCGTGGCGGTGCGGCAGGCCGAAGGAGATGTTGGACAGGCCGCAGGTGGTGTTGACCTTGAGCTCTTCGCGGAGCCGACGCAGCAGGGCGAACACCTGACGGCCGGCATCGCCCAGCGCGCCGATCGGCATCACCAGCGGATCGACGACGACGTCATGCGCCGGGATGCCGAAATCGGCGCAGCGCTGCACGATCTTCTTGGCGACGGCAAAGCGCACGTCCGGATCCATCGAAATGCCGGTCTCGTCGTTGGAGATGGCGACGACCGGCACATTGTATTTCTTGATCAGCGGCAGGATGGCCTCGAGCTTTTCCTCCTCGCCGGTGACGGAATTGACCAACGGGCGGCCCTTGGCGACTTTCAGCGCGGCTTCGATCGCGGCGGTGACGGAACTGTCGATCGACAGCGGCAGATCGACCAGGCCCTGGACGATCTCCAGCGTCTGCACCAGAAGGCCAGGTTCGGTTTCGTTCGGGTTGACCGAGGTGACGCCGGCATTGACGTCGAGCATGGTGGCGCCGCAGGCGGCCTGCTCCAGCGCGTCCTTGATGACGGTCTCGAAATTGCCAACCACCATTTCGGCGGCGAGCTTCTTGCGGCCGGTCGGGTTGATGCGTTCGCCAATCACGCAGAAAGGCTGGTCGAAGCCGATGATGATTTCTCGTGTCGCCGAGGCGACGATGGTCCGGGTCATGAAATCTCTCCGTCGTGATATAAAGAGTTCTTTATATCGTTATCTCTTGTCGATCAAGCGAATGGTCGCTCTCCGCGCAAGTCAATGCGCGGTCTTCACCATGTCCACCTGGGTTTCGGTAATGTCGTCGTGCAGGATGCGGTCCAGCCGGTCGGCGACCATCTGGTCGTCGCGGCGGATCTCGCGCTTCCACGGCTGGCGGCCCTTCAGCACGCCCGATTCATCGACGATCTCGGCGACATATTCCTCCTGGCGATAGGCCATCACATGGATGCCGGAGACACCGGGAATTTCCTTCACCTCGTTGATGATGTCGGTGCAGAGCTGCTTGCCTTCCTTCTTCTGGTCCTGGGCGCCTTCCAGCCGCTTGATGATAGCGTCAGGGATATGGATGCCCGGCACGTTGGAGCGGATCCATTTTGCCGTCTTGGCGGAAGCGAGAGGGCCGACGCCACACAGGATGAACACTTTCTCGGTGTGGCCGAGATCACGTGCCTTCTGCATGAAGGTCTTGAACATCGGCACGTCGAAGCAATACTGCGTCTGCACGAACTGCGCGCCGGCGGCGATCTTCTTGCCGAGATGGATCGGGCGAAAGTCGAAAGGCGGCGCGAACGGATTGACGGCAGCGCCCAGGAACAGCTGCGGCGGCGTCGTCAGCTTGCGGCCGGACAGAAACTTGCCGTTGTCTCGCATGATGCGGCAGGTCTCCAACAGCGACATGGAATCGAGGTCGAACACCGGCTTGGCGCCCGGCTGGTCCCCGGCCTGCACGCCGTCGCCGGTCAGGCACAGCATGTTGGCGACGCCCATCGCGGCGCCGCCCAGCACGTCGCCCTGGATGGCGATGCGGTTCTTGTCGCGGCAGGCGATCTGCATGATCGGGGCGTAGCCCATGCGGGTCAGAAGTGCACAGATGCCGACCGACGACATATGGCAATTGGCGCCGGACGCATCGACGGCGTTGATGGCGTCGACCCAGCCGTCGAAGATCTTCGCACGGTTGTAGACATCCTCCGGATCGGCGCTGTCGGGCGGGTTCAGTTCGGTCGTCACCGCAAACTCGCCGCGCCTGAGCACGCGCTCCAGCCGGCCGCGCGAGGTGTGGCCGGGCAGGGGATCGAGCGGCAAATGGATGCCGGCCGGATTTTCGTCGAGCTGGCGGCCGGTCACGCGGAGGCTCCGGTCTTCGCGGCAGCGGCGGCTTCACGGGCTGCCGCAGCCTGCGCGGTCACCCGCAGCCAGGCAGAGGTTTCGCGCAACGACTGGTCGACCGGCTTCTGCACGGTGAGGATCCTGTCGGAGTTGACCATGTTCTGCGAACCTTCCCAGGCCTTGACCCAGACGCAGGGCATATCGGGTTCGACCTCGCAATTGCCGTTGGCGCGCACGCCGCCGCAAGGGCCGTTGCGCAACTGCTTGGGGCAGTTCATCGGGCAAGACATGCCGGTCGAGGACAGGATGCACTGACCGCACATGCGGCAGTCGAACATGAAGCCTTTTACGCGCTTTTCGACGAACTTGATTGGAGCCTCGACGCGGCCATAGCCGATACCCTTCCACAACGGGTGCAGCAGCAAGAAGGTGTCGGCGAAGCGGGCGTAAAACCATTCGAGCAAGCGCGAATGCCTGATCGACCACAGCCGTATCGCGAAGGAGCGCTGTACGCGCCGCTGCGGCGAGACATCGGCCGGCTTGTAGTCGGACTTCGGCGCCGCCTTCTTGACCTGAGTGGCCTGCGTAATGGCCACGCCTTCCTTGCTGACGGGAGTGGTTTCAGACATTTTCTTTGCCGCCGGCCTTGACCAGAGCGACCAGCCGCTCGCGGTCATATTTCGCGTCGATCTCGTTGAAGGCCTTTTCGACCTCGGCTTCGAGATCGTCACCGACCGGAACTGGATCAGCCTTGCGCCATTCGGCCAGATAGTCGTCCGTGCCGCCGGCGCCGGTGCGCATGGCGCACATGTCGATCGCCTCGGTGAAGCGCAACGGCAGTTCGCGCTTGGCGTTCTGCCGGCCCTTCTTGACGATGACCTGGGCAGGAATGTCGCGCCAGTAGACGACGATAAGATCGGCCATGAATTCTCGCTCCTCGATCCCCGAGCATTGCCGCAAGCGCAGTGGGCCCGCTTGTTATGGGACGACGCGCGCGCATTCAAAAGCGACGCATTTGGATGTCGTAAAATGAAAGGTGCGTTTATTCGTTTGCGACCCATGCCGCGACGGGGTCACTGCAGCGGTAATGGCGACGGAATTTGCGCTGTTCCGGACACTGGATGCGTTACCAAATGCCGGTTCTCAGCCCTGTCCAGACGTAGAACCAGATCGTCGGGTGGTACCACAGCTTCGACGGCAGCCCTGGATCGAACGTTGCGAGTTTACCGGCCAGCGCGTCGCTGACCGCCTCGACGCAGATGTCGCGCGAAAACGCCGCCTGGCGCAGCGCATAGCTTGAGATGGTGTCACCTTGTTTCGGCTCGCCGCGCACCTGCTTCAGCACGCCACCAGTGTCGACGCCCGCATCGACCAGATGGACGGTGGTGCCGAAATTCTGCGGATCGCCTGACGTCAACGCCCAATAGCCGCCATTCATGCCGCGATATTTCGGGGTGATGCCGGCATGATAGTTGAGCACCGGACACGGCATTTTGGCCAGCATCTCCCTGGAAATCAGCCGGCAGCCGTTCAGCAGCACGACGCCGGGCTTGATCGTCTCGATTGCCTGCAGACATTCCGGCCCGTTGGCGGATGCCACATGGATGATGACCTGGCCTTGCCGCGGTTCCGTTTCAAGCTTCTCCTCGGCAATCAACCGGGCGGCGTGTTTGACATTAAGCCGTTTGCCGAGCCTGCTCAGCACCATAGTGCCGAGCTGGCCGATGGCAGAGATCCAGCCCTGGCGTCGGGCGCGGCCGCGCAGCAATTGCTTTTTAGATTCAGGGATTTCGAGGACGACGCTGACAGGGCCGACGCGGTCGGCGAGGTCGTTGATCATGGCCCAGACATGCGCGCCGCCACCGGTGACGACCACAATAGGTCGCGGATTTGGTTGCGACGCTGCCATTGATCTTTCCGTGCTCCAAGGACCGGCTGATATGGCCGGACCTTAGGGCGGGCGGGTTAATCCTTGGTATGCCGGAAGCCTTACCAACCCATGAAGCCCCCCGGTCAGCGCATGAAGACTTGGTCAGCGCTTGAACTCCATGATGTCGAGCTTCGATTCATAGTAGGGCGCGGGGAACTCGATGCGCCATTCCTTGGCGCTGTTTCGGAAGGCGTAACCAACCTGGTCGGTCTGCGGGCCGCTGCCATAGGGCTTTGCCCGATCGTCGTTGACGGAGCCGGAGCCAAGATAGATCGAGCGCTTGTCGCCGTCGTCGAAGAAGCGGCCCTGGGTGCGCTGAGAACCGCTGATCTTTTCCAGCCGCCAGCCGGAGCCATCATCGGTGACCCTGCATTTGAACCAGCCATAGACAACGAGCGGGCTCAGTCCGCCGACCTTGATCGTGCGGCACCGCCAGTTGCCGGTGAGATCCTTGTCGGAGAAGGCGACCAGCGGCTTGGCCAACAGCGTGTCGAGCTGCTTGAGCTCGGCGGGGTTGGCCGCCTTTGCTTCGGCGAGCGCCGCCTTGCGGGTGTCGCCATATTTGTCGAGCCGCGCCTTATCGGCAGGCGTGATCAGTTTTTGCACTTGTCCGTCGGCAAGGGCGGGCAAAGTACAGCAGAGGAGACCAAGGGCGGCGATCAATGAGCGAAGGATCATCAAAGAATTCCCTGTTTTGTCTGGAACGGCGCTGCCGCCGCCTGGCGCATAACTTACCGGGTCGCTGGCGCCTGTCATCCGTGCTTAACAGCGTCTCGGTCAAAACTCATGGTGTGACGCATGCGAATCTTGCTTACGGGATCGTCGGGTTGGCTGGGCAGCGCGCTGGCGCCACTCCTGCGTGAGCTTGGACATGACGTGACCGGCCTCGATCCCGTTCCATCGGTCGAAACGCGGATCGTCGGTTCGATTGCCGACCGTGACCTCGTCATGCGTGCCGTCGGAGAAAACCGGATAGAGGCCATTATTCACAGAGGCGCGCTGCACAAGCCCAACATAGACAGCCACGCCAACAGCGATTTCATCGCGGCCAACGTGCAAGGCACGCTAAACCTGCTCGACGCGGCGGTGGCGGCCAATGTGCAACGCTTCGTCTTCACGTCAACGACCTCGCTGATGATCTCGCAGGCGATACGCGACGGCTTCAAGGGCGGTGCGCGCAAGGCGGCGTGGCTGACGGAAGCGATGTCGCCCGAGCCGCGCAACATCTATGGCGTCACCAAGCTATCCGCCGAGCATCTCTGCCGTCTCTACCACCTCCAGCACGGCCTGCCGGTGGTGGTGCTGCGCACGGCACGTTTCTTCCCCGAGGCCGACGACATGGCGCATGCCATCGAGCAGTCGGACGCCAACACCAAGGCGAACGAACTGCTGTTTCGGCGGCTGATGGTGGAGGACGCGGCGCAGGCGCATGTCGCCGCCTTGGAGAAGGCACCGGAGCTCGGCTTCGACACCTTCATCATCTGTGCGCCGACGCCGTTCCAACCCGAAGATTGCGAGGCGTTGATCAAGGACGCGCCGTCCGTGGTGGCGCGGTATTTTCCTGAATTTCCCGCTCTCTACGCGAGGAAGGGCTGGACGATGTTTTCCTCGATCGACCGGATCTATGACGCGTCGCGGGCGAGGGACAGGCTGGGTTTTGCCTGCAGGACGAGCTTTGCCGACGTGCTGGCGGCGCTGGCAGCCGAAGACCCGGCCTGAAGCCGTCAGGCGTTCGCGGCCGCCCGCGCCAGGCCTGGCGTCAGGTCGCCAAAATCGGTGGAGCGGCGCTCATAGGCGAGGCCGAGCAGGGCGGCGGCCTTTTCCGCGACCTTGTCGAGCTCCGGATCATCGGTCTGCGCCAGATAGATCAGCTTCTCGTAATTGCCGAAATAGTCCTTGATCAGCTCCGGGTGCTTATCCAGCCCGAGCGGCTTCATGAAGAAGGCATCGAACTGGCGGCACAGGAAGTCCGTCATGTAGAAGGACATCATGTCGTCGTCGGCGACCTTCGCATAGGCGTCCATGCCTTGATAGAACGCGAAGCAATGCGGGCCGGCCATGCGTTCGACGCCATGCTTCTCCAACACGCGGTCAAGCAGGCCGCCAGTGCCGCAATCGGCATAGCCGACGAAGATATGTTCATAGCCTTCCGCCCTGGCCTTTTCGATCGCCTTGTCCATGGCCGGCGCGATGCGGTCGGGATGGAAATGAAACTCCGCCGGCAAACACGTCAATTCGAGGTGATCCAGCCCGAGCTGTTCCTTGACGGCCAACACCTCGCGCGCAATCATCCCGCAGGCGATGACGAGCAGCCTGTCTGTCTGATTCGGTTTTGTTTTTTTCGTCTTGACCAAGTCGAGCCGGCTTTTCGCTGCGGGGCTAATTTATCTGTCGAGGGAGACACCGTCCATGAAACTGCTACGCATAGCGCCGATGGCTATCCTTGCCTGCGCTCTTGCACTTACGGCCTGCGCCAACACCGTTCGGGGTGTCGGCAAGGATGTCAAATCGACGGCGAGGGCGGTCAAAGACACCGTCGCCAATTGATCGGCGGCCGTCTCTCATCTGGGGACAAAAAAGCCGCGCTGCAAGGCGCGGCTTCTTTTTCGTCGCCCTGATGCCTTGGGTCAGGCCGAAGCACGCACGTTGTGCTTGCGCTTCATGAAATCCTTGGCGGTCTCGACCGCTACCGCCGCGTCGCGGCAATAAGCGTCGGCGCCGACGGCCTTGCCGAATTCCTCGTTGAGCGGCGCGCCGCCAACCAGCACGACGTAGTCGTCGCGAATGCCCTTTTCCTTCATCGTGTCGATGACGACCTTCATGTAGGGCATGGTGGTGGTGAGCAGTGCCGACATGCCGATGATGTCGGGCTGGTGCTTTTCGATCGCGTCGAGATACTTCTCGACCGCGTTGTTGATGCCGAGATCGATGACGTCGAAGCCAGCACCCTCCATCATCATGCCGACGAGGTTCTTGCCGATGTCGTGGATATCGCCCTTGACGGTGCCGATCACCATCTTGCCCTGTTTCGGCGCGCCGGTGGCGGCGAGCAGCGGACGCAGGATGAACATGCCGGCCTTCATGGCGTTGGCGGACAAAAGCACTTCCGGCACGAACAGGATGCCGTCGCGAAAATCCTCGCCGACGATACGCATGCCTTCGACCAGCGCCTCGGTAAGCACCTTGTAGGGCGCCCAGCCGCGCTCGAGGAGGATGTTGGTGCCTTCCTCGATCTCTTCCTTCAGCCCGTCATAGAGATCGTCGTGCATCTGCTGCACCAGCTCGTCGTCGGAAAGCTCGGAAAGGATGATCTCGTCGTCGGACATTTTTATCCAGCTCCTCACGGCATCGCGACTGTGTCGCAAGGCACAAAATAATGGTGTTCATACCTAACCCGCAACGGGCGGGTATCCATAGCTGATTTGCGACTTCCCGCAAAAGGAAAGCGACTGGAAAATCTATCGGTTTTCTTGTCGATTTTGCGACAGGCGTTGGCGCGGACGGGCCGTTTCGAATAGGGTGCATGGCTACGATCCGGGCAAAGCCGCGTCATGCGGCCGCAACGGTTACCGACCAGCCATAGTCAGGCGGGCCATATTCAGGGAAGAGCGATCATGAGCGAACACGCGGCAGTCGACCAGGAAGCGTCAAACGCGCGGCGTGGGCGTGGCGCCAGTGGCGGAGGAGCGGCGGCCAGGCGTGCGGCGCGCTCAGGCGGCGGCCCCGGCACCCAGCTCACCTATATCAAGCGCAAGATCAACGTCTACGAGGTGCTGAACGAGGAAGGCCTGGCGCTGATCGAGAAGAACACCGACACGGTGCTGGAAGAGATCGGCATCATTTTTCGCGATGACGCCGAAGCACTGCAGCTCTGGAAAGAGGCCGGCGCCGACGTCAAGGGCGAGCGCGTGCATTTTCCCAAGGGGCTCTGCCGTTCGCTCTTGAAGACCGCGCCGCCCATCTACACCCAGCATGCCCGCAATTCAGAACGCTCGGTGCAGATCGGCGGCAATGCGACGGTGTTCGCGCCGGTCTATGGTCCGCCCTTCGTGCGCGATCTCGACGGCGTCAGGCGCTACGCGACGATCGAGGATTTCCAGAATTTCGTGAAGCTTGCCTATATGGCGCCGTCGATCCACCATTCGGGCGGCACGGTGTGCGAGCCGGTCGACGTGCCGGTCAACAAGCGCCATCTCGACATGGTCTACGCGCACATCAAATACTCCGACAAGCCGTTCATGGGTTCGGTGACCGCACCGGAGCGCGCCGAGGACACGGTGGCGATGGCCAAGCTGGTGTTCGGCGACGACTTCGTCGAGAACAACACGGTGCTGACCAGCCTGATCAACGCCAACTCGCCGATGGTGTTCGACGAGACCATGCTTGGCGCCCTGAAGGTCTATTCGCGTCATAACCAGGCCTGCATCGTCACGCCGTTCATCCTGGCCGGCGCGATGAGCCCGGTGACGGTCGCCGGCACGCTGACGCAGGTCCTGGCCGAAGTGCTGGCCGGCGCCTCGTTCACGCAGCTGATCCGTCCGGGCGCGCCGGTGCTGTTCGGCACCTTCGCCTCGTCGATCTCGATGCAGTCGGGCGCGCCGACCTTCGGCACGCCGGAGCCGTCGCTGGTCTCCTATGGCGCTGCACAACTGGCCCGCCGGCTCGGCCTGCCGTTCCGTACCGGCGGCTCGCTTTGCGCTTCGAAAGTTCCGGACGCACAGGCAGCCTATGAGAGCGCCAACACGCTGAACTCGACCATTCTCGCCGGCACCAATTTCGTCCTGCATTCGGCAGGCTGGCTCGAAGGCGGGCTGGCCTCCTGCTACGAAAAATTCATGATGGATATCGACCAGCTCGGCATGACCCAGAAATTCTCCGAGGGCGTCGACCTGTCGGAGAACGGCCAGGCGATGGACGCCATCCGCCAGGTCGGCCCAGGCAGCCACTATCTCGGCTGCGACCATACCCAGGCCAATTTCCAGACCGCCTTCTACCGCTCGTCGATCGCCGACAACAACTCCTACGAGCAGTGGCTGGCCGAGGGCCAGAAGACCGCACCGCAGCGCGCCAACGATCTGGCGCGGCGCTGGCTGGAGGCTTACGAAGCGCCGCACCTTGATGAAGGCATTGATGAAGCCCTGAAGGATTTCATCGCCAAGAAGAAGGGGTCGATGCCCGACGCCTTCACCTGAAAGGAGCCCGAGTCAGGCGGGGCTAAAGTCGCCAACATCATCCACAAGGAAGTCTGGCGGAGTGCCTTCTCCGATCCGGACAAGAAGGGATGATTGCGTGCGCGGCATGATCGACGAGATCACGGCCGCGCTTGGCGCCAACGGCCTCATCCTGCGTGGCGGCTTTCTCTTTCCCGATGACGAGGGTGGCCCTGATGGCGCCTCGGGTGAGCCGGCAAAGTCTGTCCTGCTGGTAGGGCAGGCGGGCGCCGCGCCTTGGCCGCATTTCCTGCGCTGGCGGGGCCAGCAGCCACAGGCGATCGCCGATCCGCTCGACACCTGGTCGCGGGAGGTCATCGGCGAGGTGGCGCAAGAGTTTGGTGCCCGCGTCGTTTCGCCGTCGGACAAGCCTTACCTGCCGTTCCAGCAATGGGCTGTTCGGGCGGAAGGGCTGAGGCCGTCGCCGCTCGGGATCCTCATGCATCCGCAATACGGGCTTTGGCATGCTTATCGCGGCGCGCTGCTGTTCGAGGACGAGATAACGCTTCCGGAATTTCGGGAGACGATCCATCTTTGCGACACCTGCGTCGACAAACCTTGTCTGAAATCCTGTCCGGTCGCCGCTTATTCGACGGATGGTTTCGCCTACCAGGCCTGCCTCGCGCATGTGCGGGGGGCGAATGGCGAGCCGTGCCGGGCCGGTGGTTGTCTTGACCGCAATGCCTGCCCCTATGGCGCGCAGTATCGCTATCCGCCGGAGGTCCAGGCCTTCCACATGGCTGCGTTCGCTGGTCCTTAGCGCATCACGCGATCCCGCACGAAATGTTGACCGCCGGGCTCAGGGAACGCCTTGCCGTGGCGGCTTGCGCGGATATGTATCGCGCATCTGGCAAACGGAGCACGCAATGATGAAGCAGGACCTTCACATCAAGACCCGTGACGGTGTGGCGAAGGCAGGCCTGTTCCGCTCGGCCAAGGTTTCTTCAGCCAAGGCTGGCGTCATTCTCTACCAGGACGCCTTCGGTCCGCGCCCGGCGCTTGACCTGATGGCGGAACGGCTGGCGGGCGAGGGCTATGCGGTGCTGGTGCCCGATCTCTTCTATCGCAATGCTCCTTATGGGCCGTTCGACCCCAAGACCGCTTTTGTCGAAGAAAGGACCAGGGCGCCGCTGATGGCGCTGGTCACCGGCACGACGCAGGAAATGACCATCAGCGACAGCGCCGCCTTTGTCGACGCGCTCGCCGGCGAAGGCGTCACGGGACCGATCGGCACTGTCGGCTATTGCATGGGCGGGGCGCGGGCGCTCAACGCCGCTGCAACCTACCCCGACAGGGTCAAGGCCGCCGCCAGTTTCCATGGCGGCAACCTCGCCAGCGATGCCGCCGACAGCCCGCACCGCAAGGCGGCCTCCATCAAGGCGCGTGTGTATGTCGGCATGGCGGGCGTCGACCGGAGTTTCCCACCGGAGCAGTCGACCAAGCTGGCCGAGGCGCTGAGAACGGCGGAAGTCGACCATCTGCTGGAGAACTATGTCGGCATGGCGCATGGCTGGTGCGTGCCCGACCACAGTGTCTACGACGAAGCTGGAGCCGAGCGTCACTGGAAACGGCTGACGGCGCTGTTTGCCGAGACACTGACCTGAGTCTCGCGGCTATTCCCGCCTGTTGGCTGCCCGATCCGTTCGCGGTATCAGGGCGGTCTCGCTGAATGAGCGGGAGCCGCGCGGGAACGATCAACCTGATGCAATCCTATGATGTCGTGATCATCGGCGCCGGCGCCGCCGGAATGATGTGCGCCGTGGAGACCGCCAAGCGCGGCCGTTCGGTGCTGATCCTCGATCACGCGGCGGCGCCTGGCGAAAAGATCCGCATCTCCGGCGGCGGCCGGTGCAATTTCACCAACATCCATGCGAGCCCGAAGAATTTCATCTCGAGGAATCCGCATTTCTGCATCTCGGCGCTCAGCCGCTATACGCAGCGCGACTTCATTGCGCTGGTCGAACGCCACGGCATTGCCTATCACGAGAAGACATTGGGGCAGCTGTTTTGCGACGGCTCGGCGCGCCAGATCATCGATATGCTGGTCTCGGAAATGCGGGGCAGGGGCGCCGAGCTGGTATTGTCGACCCGCGTCGAGGCTATCGGCAGAACCGAGGAAGGGTTTGAACTCGCCCTCTCCACGGGCTCGGTTTCCTGCCAGTCCCTGGTCGTGGCCTGTGGCGGCAAGTCGATCCCCAAGATGGGCGCGACGGGCTTCGGCTACGAGCTTGCCGAACGGTTTGGCCTTGCCGTCGTCGAAACACGGCCTGCCCTGGTGCCGCTGACCTTCGACGCAAAAACGCTTGAGCGGCTTTCGCCCCTGGCCGGAAACGCGGTCGACGCCGAGATTGCCTGCGGCAAGACGCGGTTTTCCGAGGCGATGCTGTTCACGCATCGCGGCGTCAGCGGGCCATCCATCCTGCAGATCTCCTCCTATTGGCGCGAGGGCGATGAGATCCGCATCGCCATGCTGCCGGGCACGGATGTGGCTGAGCTCATCCGCGCCGCCAGGCGTGGCAATGGCCGGCAAGGGGTGCAGACCGTGCTGGCAAATCATTTGCCGAAACGGCTGGCACAAGCGATAGCCGAGCGAACCGGGCTGGACGGCAACCTCGCCGATCTTTCCGAGGCCCAGATCAAAGCCGTCGAGGCCGCGGTCAACGACTGGCGCATCAAGCCAGCCGGTTCGGAGGGCTACCGGACGGCCGAAGTGACGCTCGGCGGGGTAGACACCAACGGCCTCGACCAGAAGACGATGCAGGCGAAGCTGGTGCCGGGCCTGTTCTTCATCGGCGAGGTCGTCGACGTCACCGGCTGGCTCGGCGGCTATAATTTCCAATGGGCGTGGTCGTCGGGCTGGGCGGCGGGCCAGGCGTGTTGACGTTCAGGTGAGACCGGCCTGACCTCACTCGCCACGCCCTACACGCGAACGTCCAAATTCGAGAAAAATCTTTCCATCACCCCAAGGATTAGCCATTAGCCTTCGTCCAACAGGCAAATGATGGCGATGATGCTGGATGAGAGCGAAGCCTCCGACGCCGAACTGATCGGGCGGGCGAAGGGCGGAGACAGGGGGGCCTTCGGCAAATTGCTGGAGCGTCACTATGACTTCGTCTATCGCGTCGCCTATCGCTGGTGCGGCAGGAAGGCCGATGCCGAAGACATCGCCCAGGAAGTCTGTGTCAGGCTGGGCAAGGCGATCCGCGATTATCGCGGCAGCGGCGCGTTCACGACATGGCTCTACACCATGACGATGAACGCCGCGCGCGACACGATGCGCAAGACCCAGCGCGAGACGGTCAAGACCGAGGCCTATGGCGTCCATGCGCTGATTTCGGGCGAAGGCCCGGCCGAGGGTGAAGACCCGACCGAGGCGTTGTGGGCGGCGGTGCGGCAATTGCCGGACAAGCAGCGCGATGCCGTGATGCTTGTCCATGGCGAAGGCTTGAGCCACGCGGCCGCCGCCGAAGCGATGGCGATCTCGGAGACGACGGTTTCCTGGCACATCCATGAAGCGAAGAAACGGCTGAAGACGTTGATGCGTTCAGCCGGGGAAGTGTGACCATGGTCGACGACAACGAACTCAGAAAGCTGCGCAATGCAGCGGTACCGGCGCCGGGCGAGAGTGCGAAGGCACGCGCCTTCGAAGCTGCCCTGCGCGCCTACGATCAGGAAAATATTTCCGCCGTCACCCAAGGATCGGTCGGCGGCCTTCGTCTCACGGAGCGAGCACAAAAGCTCTGGAGCGAGATCATGCAAAAGAAACTCATTGCCATGCCGGCCCTTGCCGGGCTCGTCGCCCTGCCGATCGCCGGATACGCCACCTTCCATATGCTGAGGGAACAGCCGTCGCCGTTCGGCGGCGACGAGAAGATCACCGAGACGCTGGCCGACAAGCCGGCGACGCTGAAGCCAACCGCCGCCGAGCCGAAACAGGCTCCGACGGCGCTGGAGAAGGACAAGAAAGCAGACTTGGACGTGGAAAGCCGTGATGCCAGCGATGCGCTTGCGCCGGCCGCGCCGCCGAACTCCGAATCGGATGCCGCCGGTGGCGCAGCACAATCGAGCGCGCCGGTGAGCCCCACTGTATCGTCGAGGTTTGACCTAAAGACCTACAGCGGCAAGGAGGTGGAGTATGGGACTTTGCCGACCTCCAGGCCGGCCCCCGCACCCAGCGGTGAGGTTTCACGGGAGAGTGCCGGCCTCACGCCAAACGCGCCTAATGCCGCGCGGGACAGTCGCGTCCAGGGAGCCGAGCCCAAGCTTGTGGCCCCGCAGCAGCCGGCGGCCATCCCGGCCGACCAGATCGCGCCGCAGGAGGAAAACCGCGATCGCGTCCAGGATTTCAAGACCAATCCCGTGCATGCGGCACTGCAAGACCCGGTCTCGACCTTCTCGATCGATGTCGACACCGCGTCCTATTCCTTCGTGCGCGGCTCGCTGAAGCAGGGCTACCTGCCGCAAGCCGACGCGGTCCGCGTCGAGGAGATGATCAATTACTTCCCTTATGACTGGAAGGGGCCGGAATCGGCCTCAACGCCGTTCAACTCGACCGTCAGCGTCATGCCGACGCCGTGGAACGCGCACACCAAGCTGATGCACGTCGCCATCAAGGGTTTCGACATCAAGCCGACCGAGCAGCCGAAGGCCAATCTGGTCTTCCTGATCGACGTGTCGGGCTCGATGGACGAACCGGACAAGCTGCCGCTGCTCAAGTCGGCGTTCCGGCTGCTGGTCAGCAAGCTGAAGGCCGACGACACCATCTCGATCGTCACCTATGCGGGCGATGCCGGCACCGTGCTGATGCCGACAAAGGTTGCCGAGAAGGACAAGATCCTCAATGCCATCGACAATCTGCAGCCCGGTGGCTCGACGGCAGGCGAGGCCGGCATCAGGGAAGCCTACAAGCTTGCCCAGCAGTCCTTCATCAAGGATGGCGTCAACCGAGTGATGCTTGCCACTGACGGCGACTTCAATGTCGGCCAGACCGATGATGACGACCTGAAGCGGCTGATCGAGAGCGAACGCAAGACCGGCGTGTTCCTGTCGGTGTTCGGCTTCGGCCGCGGCAATCTGAACGATGAAATGATGCAGACCATTGCCCAGAACGGCAACGGCACCGCCGCCTATATCGACACGCTGGCCGAGGCCGAGAAGGTGCTGGTCGAAGATGCCTCCTCGACGCTGTTCACCATCGCCAAGGACGTCAAGATCCAGGTCGAGTTCAACCCGGACAAGGTGTCGGAATACCGGCTGATCGGCTACGAGACCCGGGCGCTCAACCGCGAGGATTTCAACAATGACCGCGTCGATGCCGGCGATATCGGCTCGGGCCATTCGGTCACCGCGATCTACGAGGTCACGCCCAAAGGCGGTGGCGGCGAGCAGATCGATCCGCTGCGCTACGGCCAGGCGACAGTCAACAATGGCGGCGTCGCCAATGCGGACGAATATGCCTTCGTCAAGATCCGCTACAAGCTGCCCAACGAGGACGTCTCGAAGCTGATCACCACGCCGGTGACCTCGGCCAACGAGATCGGGTCCTTCGATCAGGCGAGTACCGACCAGCGTTTCTCCGTCGCCGTCGCGGCCTTCGGCCAGAAGCTGCGCGACGAGGATGCGACCGCGAAGTTCGGCTACGACAAGATCGTGGAGATTGCCACTGCCGCCCGAGGAGCCGACCCGTTTGGGTACAGGTCCGAGTTCCTTTCGCTTGTGCGCCTTGCCTCGGCGCTGGGCGGCAACCGGTAGGGCGATGACGGCCGGTTTCTTTCAGATGATGGGATCGTTCTGATAACCGGCCGACGGGCGGTGAGGCAGGCCGGCGAGGGATCTTTGCCCTTGCCGGCCTTTTTTCGGATCTGTCGATATTCAGGTGAGACCGGCCTGCAAACAGTGGCTCCCTGCGCTTCCGGTGCTCACGTACTTAAGTACGCTCCGCTCCGGTTCTCGGAAGTCACTGTTTTCGGCTCGGCCTGACCTGAATCTCAACCGATCCAGGAGCAGCGCGCAGGATCGTTAAATTGCTCGGCATTTCCGGTACCGGATCGCAATTTCCTCTCGCTACACCGGTCATGTCTAAGGCTTGAGGGAGCCGGAATTGAAAATCACAACCATCGCCAACCCGACTCCGCCGGCCCGTGATGCTTCGGCGGGTTTATCAGCCCCGTCAGCCGAATCCAGACGCATCAGCGACGATGTCGCGCAGGCGCGCCACACCGCCATGTCGGCGCTGACCAATGACCGCTTCCGCGCCATGCTGGAGCAGATTTCTGATCCGATCGCTTCCGGTGCGCTGGCAACAATGCGCGGCGACAACGTGGTCGATTTCCAGTCGGCGCAGTCAAGCTACGCCGACAACAGCGAATAACCGCAAAAAGAAATCGCCTCAGGCGCGGCTGCGCCGCCGCTCGCGGCGGGCTTCGCTGGTCTCGGCGGTGTTTGCCGTCGCCACCTTGTTGCGCATCGGGCCAATGCGCTCGACGATTTTTTCGACGGTCGGGCGATCCGCCCTGGTGTGGGCGTCGAGCGCCTTGCGCATCGCGGCCAGATGCTGGAACGAGGTGCCGCAGCAGCCACCGATGATCTTGGCTCCGCCATCCACGGCGAGCCGGACATAATCGGCCATCAGTTCCGGCGTGCCGGAATAGTGGATCTCGGTGCCACGGAATTCGGGAATGCCGCAATTGCCCTTGACGATGACAGTCGCCTCCGGCTTGGCCTCGGTCATGTCGAGCAGCGAGGCCAGGATGTCGGAAGCGCCGACGCCGCAATTGGCGCCAACCCCGAGCGGCGCTTGCGACAGGCCGTCGGCGACGCCGTGGATGTCTTTCGGCAGCAGGCCCATCATGGTGCGGCCGGCGGTGTCGAACGAGCCGGTATAGGTGTAGGGCAGGCCGACGCGGATGGCGGCTTCGGCCGCCGCGCGGATCTCGTCGGGCGCCGACATCGTCTCGATCCAGGCGACTTCGGCGCCACCTTCCTTGAGACCTTCGATCTGCTCGGCAAAGGCGTCGACCGCTTCGTCATAGGTCATGGCACCAAGCGGCACCAGCAGTTCCCCTGTCGGACCGACCGAGCCGGCGACGATCACCTTGCGGCCGGCCTTGTCGGCGACAGCGCGGGCGATCTCGGCCGCGCGCTTGTTCAGCGCATGCACGCGGTCCTGCGCATGGTGCAGTTTCAGCCGGTGGCGGGTGCCGCCGAACGAGTTGGTCAGGATGATGTCGGCGCCGGCGTCGACGAAATTCTGGTGCAGGCTGGTGATGGTGTCGGGCGCGGTTTCGTTCAGCAGTTCCGGCGCCTCGCCGGCCTCCAGACCCATGGCGAACAAATTGGTGCCCGTGGCGCCATCGGCCAGCAGCACACCCTTTTCAGCCAGCAGCGCATCGATCGGATTGCTCGTCGTCATCGGATTGGCTTTCGTGTCCTGGAATTCGAACCGTGTCTTGGAATTCGAACATGTCTGGGAATTCGAACATGTCTGGGAATTCGAATAAGGATATAAAGAAGTCTTTATGTCCAGTCAATGAAAATGCGGTGCTGAGCGCTCAGGCAGAGCCTGATGCGAACGACATGCCGGCCAGGTTGCGCGCGAAGGCGGCCGCTTCGTGCGGATTGATGTCGGCGGCGCGGATCAGATTGTCGAAATGTTGGGTCAGGGCCTGGACCGGCTGGGTGGCGTTCAGCACCACATACATGTCGCCGACATAGATCGCCGCGCGATAGGGGCCGAATATGGTCAGCGGGATTGAATAGCGCATGCGGCCATCATAAAGGAACAGGCGGAAGGTCGGGTAGAGGTCGTCGAGCAGCGTCGCCATATGGGCAAGCTGCTGCTGGCGGTCGGCCGCCGGGAAACGGTCCCACACACCGAGGCCGCGGGCGAAGATCTCCAGCGTGTGGCGCGGCATGCAGACTTCCATGTCGGTTTCCGGCCGCCGGTTGTACTCGATGCGGTATTGCGTTTCGCTGGCCTGCGCCAGTCGGCTCCTGTTGGTGATGTTGGCTTCGTAGTCGACGAGCGCGTGGGTGCGCAGGAGATCGGGAATGCCGGCCGGCACATAGCGGATCTTGGTGCCCGCCGCTTCCGCGAACCATTTTGCGAGCAGCGTGCGGTCGAAACCGTCGGGCGCTTCCTCGATCTCCAGGCTCTCGCGGATTTCGCCGGTCACGCCCTCGTCCTGGCTAAGACCAAGCAGCCAGTCTAGCGACACTTTGAATTCGGCGGCGATGTTGAGCAAGGTTTCGGCGCGCGGCAGGCGGGTCGAGGCACTCGACAGCAGTTGCGACAGCGCCGACCTGTCGATGCCGACTGCTGACGCGAAAGCCGATTGGTTGAGGTCGGAGCGCGTCAGGAGGAGCTTCAGACGCTCCCGGAAGATTGCCGACAGGTCGCGCTTGTCCATCATCTCACTCCTTGGATCGGGAGGAAAATTTTTCGCCGAAGCGGCCGAAGAAGCGCTTCAGACGTAAACGAATCCCTAATACTGTTTACAATGTATAACATATGCAGCCAAGAATGCGCAGACGCAACATTTTGTGCACTTTGTCGCGTTGAGTGGAATCATATCTCCTGACACAATTCTGTCAGGAACCGGTTGGGGTTCCGGCGACTGAGGACAGTGGTCGATAGCATGACTGGCAAGAGCATCCGTCGAAGCAGCAGACCGGCCATCGAATGGCCGACCGTGGTTCTCGCTTTCTTCTGCTACGGCACATGGTTGGCCGCCGGCTTCTTCCTCTGGCCATCGTATCCCATAGCAGCGCTGATCGTCATGGCCGTCACGCTGGCTCTGCAGTCCTCAATCATGCATGAAGTGCTGCATGGTCACCCGACCCGCAACGGCCTCGTCAACGAAGCCTTCGTCTTCCTGCCGGTCGGCCTCGCCTGGCCGTTCCGCCGTTTCAAGACCATTCACCTGCGCCACCACGCGGACGAGCGGCTGACCGATCCGCTCGACGATCCCGAGAGCTATTACCAGGCGCTCTGGATGCACGAAGAAATGCCGCCGCTGATGAAATTCGTGCTGAAGGTCAACAATACCATGGCCGGTCGCCTCGTCCTGGGGCCATGGCTGTCCTGCATCGGCTTCTTCATCGATGACGCCAAGCACATGATTGCCGGGGACAAGGCGATCCGCAAGGCCTGGCTGCTGCACGCCATCGGCCTTGCCGTCGTGCTGCCGGTCGTGCAGTTCGGCTTCGGCATGCCGGTTTGGCTCTATGTGCTGGTGCCGGTCTGGCTCGGCCAGTCGCTGATCTCGATCCGCACCTATGCCGAGCACCAGTGGTCGGAGCATCCGGAAGGCCGCACGGTGATTGTCGAGCGCTCGCCGCTATCGTTCCTGTTCCTCAACAACAATCTGCACTTCGTCCATCACAAGAGCCCGACCATCGCCTGGTACCGGCTGCCGAAGCTGTTTCGTGACCGGCGTGAGGAATGGCTGCGGATGAACAATGGCTATGTCTATCCGAACTATTTCGCGCTGCTCAGATCCTATGCCTTCAAGGCCAAGGAGCCGATCGTGCATCCGGTTCTGCGGCGCGCGCCCGAGCCGGGCAGGGCGTTCAAGCCGCGCGTCAGGGCGCGCAGCATCAGTGGGCTTGGCAGCGCGCCGGTTCCCGCCGAGCCGCCCAAGGAATAGTATCCGCGTGTAGAGTGGATAGCGTGTCGGCCAATTCTGATTGGGCGCCGCGTTTTTGCGATCCTTTATCCCGGCATGGTGGTTTGATATCGGTATGAGCGAATTGATTGCGGCGTTGCCGATGTATGACTGGCCGGAGGCGCGCGACGAGGTCGACGCCCAATGGGCGTCGTTGCGCGATTCATTCCGGCGAAGGGGTATCGATGCGCCGCAATCCATCGTGCGCCGCAATGGCGACCTGCCGCCGGTGCCGGGCGGCATTCGGGACGGTGAAGGTAAACTCGTCGCGCCCGATCCGGCGACGCTGCCGCCGGACGAACTCGATTTCCACAAGCTCTGGATGCATCCGGCGCTGCTGTTCGCGCAGACCTGCTGGGGGCCGATGGAACTCGGTCTGTCCCGGCATGTGCAGGTGGTCGGTCAGCCAAGCTATGAAGCCTATGAAGGCGGGCAGGGCGAACTTTATTCGAGCGCGCTGGTGATGCGTTCGGGCGAGGGGCCGGAGGTTCGGTCGCCCGCCGATGGCAGGGCCTTGCTGCCGCTCGATCTCATCCGGGGCAGGCGCTTCACCTTCAACAGCCTCGATTCCATGTCGGGCATCATCGCGCTGACGCGTGACCTGAAAGCGGCCGGCGAAAACCTGGACATATTTTCATCGCGCAGCGAAAGCGGCGGCCATCGCGACTCGATCGTGGCGGTCGCGGAAGGCAAAGCGGATGTTGCCGCGATCGATTGCGAAAGCTGGGCGCTGGCACAGCGTTTCGAGCCGGCGGCGCGCAAGATCGTGATCGTCGGCTGGACGGGAAGGCGCAAAGGCTTGCCGTTCATCACCGCGATGACGACGCCGGAAAAGACCGTGCGGGCGATGCGTGAAGCCCTTGCCGGGCTAGCCGAGCAGCCTCGAATCCAACGGGTAGGTTGAAAGCTTTTCGTTGCCGGTGTCGGTGATCAGGATCTGTTCCTCGATCTTGACACCCTCGCGACCGCCAAGCCGGCCGATATAGCTCTCCACACACAGCACCATGCCCGGTTCCAGCACGCCGTCGGGTGTATCGGATGTCCAGTCGCTGGCATGCGGCAAGGTCGGATATTCGTCGGCCAGTCCGACGCCGTGGTAGAGCACGCCGTAGCGGGTTGGGAAGCAGTCTCCAGGCGGTACAGCCGAGCGTTCGACCAGTTCGCGAAACGAGACGCCGGGCTGCATCAAAGCGGTGTTGTACTCGATCTGGTCGGCGGCGATGCGGAACAGGTCGCGCTGTTCGTTGGTCGGCTTTGTATCGCCACAGAGCCAGGTGCGCGAGAGATCGGCGCAGAAGCCGTAGGGGCCGATCAAATCGGTATCGAAGGCGACGAGATCGCCGGCCTCTATGATCCGCGACGAGCATTCCTGGAACCACGGATTGGTGCGCGGCCCCGACGTCAGCAGCCGCGTCTCGATCCATTCGCCGCCGCGCGCGATGTTGCCGCGATGGAGTTGCGCCCACAATTCGTTTTCGGAGATACCAGGCTTGAGCGCCTGTTCCATCTCGCCCATCGCCGCCTCGCAAGCGATGATGGCGCGGCGCATGGCAAGGATTTCATCCGGCGACTTGATCAGCCGCGCGTTTTCCATCACCGCCTCGCCATTGCCGATGGAAATGCCGAGGCGGTGGAGTTCTTCAACGCCTTCCGGGTTGATGTGATCGACCGCGATGCGGTTGTTGCCGCCGCCATGCTCCCTGATCAAATCGGCGATACCGGCGGCCCAACGGCGGACTTTCTGCTCGGTCAGCTCGCCGCCATAAAGATACATCCACGACACGGCCGGCCGAACTTCGTCGACGATGCCGGAATGATCGGACAGGTGCTCGCAGGAAAAGTAGTCGAACAGCACCACCGGACCCTCGGTGGCGACGAAGCAATGCCGCGTCGGATTGTGCGCGACCCAGAGCTGCATGTTGGTCGAGTCGGTCGCATAGCGGATGTTGACGGGATCATAGAGCAAGGCGCCGGCGTAGCCGCGGCGCTTCAGCTCGGCGCGGATGCGCTCGAGCCGGTATTTTCGCATTGTCGGCAGGTCGGGCGCGCTAACACCCGCCGCCGCCCATTCCGCTTCGGCTTGCGCGCCATAGCCCAGCACATGCTGGTTGAGCGAAGCCGCCTTCTCGCGGGAGGCGTCGCGCAGCGCCTCGATCGAGCCTGATACAAACGGCATGATCTTGCGGTGTCGGCCGAAGCTTCCCTTTGGCGCCCCGCTGTCCATCCCGTCCTCAGGTCCGCATCTTCTCGCCGCTTGGGTCGAAGGGTGCCTCGACATTGATGCGGGCCGGACGCCGAGACCCAAGAATCTCGATCTCGAACAGCCCCGCGCTTTCATCCTCGGCAAGGGCGGCCGGCACATAGCCTTGCGCCATCGACTTTTGCACGTAGTGCGCATAGCCGCCCGATGTCACCCAGCCGACCACGCGCCAGTCGCCGTCGACGATGCCGCGCACGGCCGACGCGCCTTCGGCGGCCTTCGAGCCACGTATTTCCTTGCCCGACGTGTCGAAGCGCGGCGCGCCGTAGCCATGCGGCTTTTCAACCGTGCCGTGATCCTTGCCGACCTTGGCCCAGATCGGCTCGTCCCCCATCACGTCGGCATCGGCGGCATCGACGATGAAGGAGACGCGGCGCAGTTTCGGCCCTTGCGCCTGTTCCTTGGCGGCGGCTTCACGGCCGATGAAGTCGTTCTTCTCGAGCTTGATGAAGCGGTCCATGGAGCCTTCGAACGGCCCGTAGATCGGCCGCAACTCACGGAACCAGGTCGGGAAATTCTTTTCCAGGCGCATCGACAGCAAGGCGCGCATGCCGAAATCGACGATTCCGAATTCCTCGCCGGCGTCCTTGATCGCCTTGTAGACAAGGCGCTCATAGGCTGGCGCCATCCAGATCTCGTAGCCGAGGTCGCCGGTATAGGTGATGCGGTTGACCAGGCAGGGCGCGCCGCCGACCGCCATCTCGCGGAAATCCATGAAGCGGAAAGCCTTGGTCGAGATGTCGACATCGACCAGCTTCTGCAGGAGGTCGCGCGATTTCGGGCCGGCGATCGACAGGCCGACCAGTGTCTGGTCGAAACGGTGGATGCGGACCGATCCATCCTTGGGCAGGTGCTTTTCGAACCAGCGCATATGGTATTTCTGCGCTGCCGACGAGCCCCAGATCATGAAGCGGTCTTCACCGGCCTTGGCGATGGTGAAGTCGCCGATCAGCTTGCCGAACTCGTTGATCATCGGTGTCAGCACGATGCGGCCGGTCTTCGGCATGCGGTTGGTCATCAGCCGGTTGAGGAACTCTTCCGCGCCCGCCCCCGACACTTCGTACTTGGCGAAGTTGGCGATCTCGGTGACGCCGACACGCTCGCGCGTGGCGCGCACTTCCTCGCCGATCGGTCCAAAGTCGTTGGAGCGGTGGAAGGAGACGACGTCTTTCGGCTCGCTGCCCTTCGGCGCGAACCAGAGCGGGGTTTCGAGACCCCAGGAGTCGCCCATCACGGCATTGTTGGCGAGCATGGTGTCGTAGAGCGGCGTCGTCTGCGCCGGGCGGGCGGCCGGCAGTTCCTCGTTGGGGAAGCGGATCGAGAAGCGGCGCGAATAGTTTTCGCGCACCTTGGCGTTGGTGTAGCGCAGCCCAGCCCATTCGCCGAAGCGGGCGACATCCATGCCCCAGACGTCGAAGCCCGGATCGCCATGCACCATCCAGTTGGACAACGCCAGGCCGACGCCGCCGCCCTGGCTGAAGCCGGCCATGACGGCGCAGGCGCACCAGAAATTGGTCAGGCCCTGCACCGGGCCGACCAGCGGATTGCCGTCGAGCGCGAAGGTGAAGGGGCCGTTGATGATCTGCTTGATGCCGGCCTTTTCGATGCCGGGGAAATGCTTGAAGCCGATTTCCAGCGACGGCGCGATGCGGTCGAGATCGGGCGGCAGCAGTTCATGGCCGAAGTCCCACGGCGTGTTGACCGGCGACCACGGCTTGCAGGCCTTTTCATAGGTGCCGAGCAGGATGCCGTTGCGCTCCTGGCGGGTGTAGATCTCGCCCTTGAAGTCGAGCACACCGATCATTTCGCGGCCGGTCGACTTGTTGAACTCCTCGACCTCCGGCATCGGCTCGGTCAAGAGATACATGTGCTCCATGGCCAGCACCGGCAGCTCGACGCCGACCATGCGGCCGATCTCGCGCGCCCACAGGCCGCCGCAGTTGACGACATGTTCGGCGTGAACCGTGCCTTGTTCGGTGACGACGTTCCAGGTGCCGTCCGGCTGCTGTGTCAGGTCGACGACGCGGTTGCGCAGCACGATTTCGGCGCCGAGTTTTTTGGCCGCCTTGGAATAGGCAATGGTGGTGCCGGAGGGGTCGAGATGGCCTTCGACCGGATCCCACATGGCGCCGACGAAATTGGTCTCGTCCATCAGCGGGAACATCGCCTTGGCCTCGGACGGCGTGATCAGTTCGGTGTCCATGCCGAGATAGCGGCCCTTGGCGTGGGCAAGGCGCAGGAAGTCCATGCGCTCGGGCGTATCGGCCAACATCACGCCGCCGGTCAGGTGCAGCGAGCAGGACTGGCCCGAAATCTCCTCGATCTCCTTATAAAGCTGGACCGTATAGGCCTGCAGCTTGGCGACGTTCGGATCGCCGTTCAGCGTATGGAAGCCGCCGGCCGCATGCCAGGACGAGCCGGAGGTGAGCTCCGAGCGCTCGATCAGCATGATGTCGGTCCAGCCGGCTTTGGCCAGGTGGTAGAGCACCGAGCAGCCGACGACACCGCCGCCAATGACAACCGCTTTTGCATGGGATTTCATGAGGATAGTTCCGTTTTTGAAGAGATTGAATCGGAGGAATGGGACACGAAGACAAAGCGGAGGTCGGATACAGCGATGTTTTCGATCAGCTTGCCGTCAAGCGCGGCAAGGATGGTTTCACAGACGGAAGTGCGATGTTTCACGACGTCATGGCTCCAAAGGCGCAGGATCGAATAGCCCTGAGCGCGCATGAAGTCGTCGCGGCGGCGGTCATAGGGACTGTCCGCATGCTGGTGTCCGTCGACTTCGACAACAAGCCATTTTTCGCGGCAGGCGAAGTCAGCGTAGTAGGGTTCGATAGAGAACTGTCGCGTGAACTTGTAGCCGCCAAGCTTGCGGGCTTTTAGTTCGAGCCAAAGCAGTGCTTCCGCTTGATTGTCGCCTTGCCTGAGTTTTCTGGCTCTCTGGGTTGTGCCTGTTTTTCGGCGACTGCGCGTTTGAGGAGCGCCTTCCCCCACTCCGTCGCTGCTTCGCAGCGCCACCTCTCCCCCCTCCGGAGGGAGAGGAAGGGAGCCAACTGGGCTAGGCTCGCGCTTTTCCTCTCCCCCGTCGATCGGGGGAGAGGTGTCGAGCGAAGCTCGACGGAGTGGGGGTCGACTATTCATCGAATCCATACGAATGATCGGCTCATCAAAACGAACACTGCCGCTCAAAAATCGGTCGGCGCGCCGCCTTCGGCTGTGCGCTTCGCAACAAAGGCGTTGAGCTCCTCGCGGATGGCGGGATCCATGTAGGGCTCGTCATAGGAGGCCAGCCGCTCCTTCCACACCTTGTTGGCCTTTTCCATTGCCGTTGGCGAGCCGGCTTCCGCCCAGGTCTCGAAATTGCGCCAGTCCGAAAGGATGGGCGAATAAAACGCGGTCTTGTAGCGGTCCTGCGTGTGCTGGGTGCCGAAGAAGTGGCCGCCGGGGCCGACCGACTGGATGGCGTCGAAGCCGAGCGCTTCATCGGAAAGGTCAAGCGGGGTCAGGAATTCGGCCACCATCTGCAACAGGTCGATATCCAGAATAGTCTTCTCGTAGGAGCAGCGCAGGCCGCCTTCCAGCCAGCCGGCCGCATGCATCATCAGGTTGCCGCCGCCCTGCACCGCGCCCCACAGAGAGAACACGCTTTCATAGGCTGCCTGCGCATCGACGGTGTTGGCGGCGCAGGTGTTGGAGGTGCGGTAGGGGATGTTGTAGCGGCGGGCGAGCTGGCCCCCGACGAGCTGTGCCTTCATGTATTCGGGCGTGCCGAAGGCCGGCGAACCGGACTTCATGTCGACATTGGAGGTGAAGCCGCCATAGCCGACCGGCGCCCCCTTCCTGACCATCTGGGCGAAGGCAATGCCGGACAGCGCCTCGGCATTCTGCTGCACCAGCGCGCCGGCGATGGTGACGGGCGCCATGGCGCCCGAGAGGGTGAAGGGCGTGACGATAACGACCTGGCCCTTGCTCGACATCTGGATGATGCCTTCCATCATCGGCACGTCGAGCTTGAGCGGCGAATTGGTGTTGATGATGGTGAAGACGGACGGTTCCGCGAGCAATTGCTCATGGCTAATGCCGCGCGCGATGCGGGTGATCTCGATGCCGTCGACATTGCGCTCCTTGCCGAGCGAATAGATGTGGAACACCTTGTCGGTCAGCGTGGCGAGGTCGCGGATGCATTCGAGATGGCGCACCGACGGGTGGATGTCAGTCGGCTCGACCGGATAGCCGCCCGTGCAATTCAGGATGTTGTGCATCTGCGCCAGCCGCAGGAAATTGCGATAATCCTGCTGGTTGCCGGGCCGGCGGCCACGATCGATGTCGGAGCAATTGGGCGCCGAGGCCATCATCGAGATGATCAGATTGTCACCGCCAAAGCGGACATTGTGCTCGGGGTTGCGGGCATGGATGGTGAATTCGGACGGGCAGTTCGACACCAGCTCCAGGATCATGTCGCTGTCGAAGCGCACGCGCTCCGAACCCTCGCGTACGTCGGCGCCGTGAGCCTTCATGATGCTGCGGGCTTCGTCATGCAGGACGTCTACGCCAATCTCGCGCAACACCCGCAAGGAGGCGAGGTGGATCGATTCCAGCTCGTCCTCGGACACCAGCTTGGTCGGCGTCAGCGGATTTTTCAGTTGGCGGAAAGCCGGCTGCTCGAACGCGGCCGAGCCACCGGCGCGCTTGCCGGCGCGACCGCCGCGGCGGGCACGGTCGGGCGCCAATGCCGGTTCTGAGGGTTGTAGGGCGGCGGTCATGATGGTCCTCGTAGGATGCGATAACGGGCGGCATAATGGACCGGCGCCCCTCCGGCCATTGCGGAGGCGGCGACCACTAGAGCGAGGGAAGCGACATGCCGGAACGGCAGCCAGGTGGGCGCGACATCCGCCCTGGCCACGCCGGCGCGCCGGCAGGCGTCTGAGTGAGGCCGTCGGATGGTGCAGATTTAAAGAGGCGTTACAGTACCGTCTTTTACTTCTGACATACTTGCGCGTTGAACTGTTTTTGGAGGGACGCCATGCCTGACGTCGTCAAAGTGCGTGCCGCGACAAACAACGAAGTCGCGTTCCTTTCCTGGGATCTTGACGGGATGATCCCAGGCTGCCTCGGTTTCGAGATCGTGCGCCTCTATCCCGATACAGGCGAGGAGCGTTGCCTTGCGTCCTGGGTGCCCTTCAAGGGTCAGCGCAATCCCCGATGGATTCCTCAGGATACCGGTGTCTGGCCGGTGCAGAAGACATTCTGGCGCGATCTGACTGTCAGGCGCCGCCGCGACAGCATAGACGTCAGGCCGGACGGCGAGATGATCGCCTACCGCGTGCGTCCCGTTGGCGACATGAAGCCGGGTCTCGATCCCGTGCCGGTGCGCCCCGATCAGGTCGTCGACGGCAAACCCGCCTATACCGGACCGGCGCGACCCCTTGGCTATCTTGGGCAGGGCGCGGTCAGTTCGCCAATCTTCCTGGGCCAAATGTTCGGCAAGGCACGCGTTGCCTTCACCAACGGCGTGCTTTCGACGCAATGGATGTCGCATGCGCTGGCGGAAGCCGGTATCAAAGTCGGCCAGCGCGACAAGATCAGGGCGGTGCTGCATGACCCGACCAGCAAGATCCGGGCCTATCTGCATGGCGACGTGCCTGACGTGCTGACCAGCCTGTTGAAAAGGGCCAAGGCCGAAGGCGGCACCGTCAGGCTTGCGCTCTATGAGCTCGGCGACGACGAATTGTGCGATGCCATCATCGCAGCCAGGGATGTAGTCGAAGTCATCCTCTCCAATTCGGGCAGGGATGACCAGACCAAGGCCTGGGATACCGGCAGCGCACCCTACAGGAAGCGTTTGCACGATGCGGGCGTCGTGGTGACGGACCGCCTGTTCAACAACAACCATATCGGCCACAACAAGTTCGCCGTCTACCGCGACACCCAGGGCAATCCGCAAGCGGTTATGGCCGGCAGTACCAACTGGACGTCGACCGGCATATGCGGCCAGTCCAACAACGCTTTTGTCCGCGACGATCCGGCGATGGCGAAGGTGTTCGACGCCTATTGGGAACGCATGAAAGCCGATGTGTTTCCGCCACCGGCTTCGGAAAGTGCTGCCGGCCACGTCGCGCAGACGCAGGGCGTGCCGTTCCGCAAGGAGAACCACATGCCAAACCCGCTCAACGGCGCCTCGGCGGTGTTGGACGGCATGACGGTGTGGTTTTCGCCCAACGACCCGAACCGCAACAAGAAGGACATTTCGGTACGTCCGGTCGACCTCCAGGACGTCTTTGCCCGCATCAAAGCGGCGAAGCGGGCCGTACTGTTCCTGGTGTTCAACCCTTCGCTGCTCGGCGAAAATTCGATCGTAGACCAAGCGGTTGCGGCGGCGAAAGCCGAT
Source organism: Mesorhizobium australicum WSM2073 (assembly GCF_000230995.2). Taxonomy (NCBI): domain Bacteria; kingdom Pseudomonadati; phylum Pseudomonadota; class Alphaproteobacteria; order Hyphomicrobiales; family Phyllobacteriaceae; genus Mesorhizobium; species Mesorhizobium australicum. The sequence goes on from NC_019973.1 coordinate 3,728,527, forward strand.
CCGAACCTCATCGTGCAGGGCGCGATCAGCGACGAAACGGCCATGCCCAACTATGTCGCTCCCACCAAGGATCCGGTCACCCACAAGTCGAACAAGGACGGCAAGTCGCCCTTTGTTTATCCGGAGAAGGTCTGGGAGGCCCCGAATGTCTCCATTGTACGGGCGGCGAACCTGACCGGGACCACGATCGCGACGGATTTCCAGGCCGAAGTGCTCACCGTCGGCCACGCGATCGTGCACGACAAGATTGTTATCATCGATCCGATGGAGGACAACGCCACCGTCATTACCGGCAGCCATAACCTCGGTTACAAGGCGTCCTACGAAAACGACGAGAATTTGGTCATCGTGGAAGGCGACAAGACCTTTGCCGCGGCCTATGCCGTGCACATGCTCGACGTCTTCGACCACTACAAGTTCCGGGCCTGGCGCAGGACGATCGGCAAGGGGCCTTCCGACGCTGACGGGATTGCCATCGACGACAAGTGGCTGAAGCCCTATGCGGACGGCAAGAAAGGCGCAATCGCCCGCTACTTCCCGTAGCCGTCGCGTTCTGCATCCAAGTTCATTCGGGACCGATTGGCGTCGGCCGGTCGGTCGATTTCCTTGGTGCAAGCGGATCTTCGGTTCGGCTCTTCCTTTCCTCTGGTCGAACCAGTAGCTAGTCGTGCTTGCTGGCCGATGGCCGCATTGACATGGATGACGGCATGGTCGCGACCGGCTCGAGCGAAGGCGAAGCGGGAACGCAATGGGCGGCGCTCGCGGGCGTCACCGCCGCATTAGCCATGTTCGGAGCGGCGCAAGGGTTGAGCTCGCCGCTGTTCACGCTCCTGATGCAGAAGCAAGGCATGTCGCCCGCCCTGATCGGCTTGTCGGCGGCGATGATGCCGGTTGGCCTGATTCTTTCGGCCTCTTTCGTGCCGGCTGCCGTGCGGCTGGTCGGGGCGCGAAACCTGGCGGTTGGCTGCTCGCTGATTGGGGCGATGTGCTTCCTGGCCATCTTCTGTCTGCAAGACTGGGTTGCCTGGTACGTCATCCGATTCATCATCGGCATCGTCATCAACCCGCTCTATGTGCTGGGCGAAGTCTGGGCGCTGTCGCTGGCGCCGCCGTCTCGGCGCGGGCGAGTGATGGGCGTGTTCAACACACTGATGGGCGCCGGCTATGCCGCCGGCCCCTTTACGCTCACTCTGGTCGGTATCGAGGGCTGGGCACCTTTCAGTGTCGGCATTGGCGGGTTTGTGCTTTGCGCCGTCATTTTGCGCCTTGTCTCCTCGAAGCTCGCCGGTTTCGAAGATGACGGCCAGCCTGCCGGCAGCTTTGTCGGTTTTGCCCGGTTGGCGCCGGCGCTGCTGCTGGCGGTGCTGGTCTCGGCCGCCGTCCAGCAAAGCACCTATGCCCTGGTTCCTGTGTTTGGGGCCGGCTATGGCTTGCCGGAGGCGGTGCTCGCCGCGCTGGTGATGTCGCTGTCGCTGGGCAACATCCTTCTGCAGATCCCGCTCGGCCTGCTCGCCGAACGCTTCGGTGGCCGACCGATGATCCTGGCCTGCGCGGTGGCGACGACCGTTTGCGCTGTTCTGCTCCCGCTGCTGATTACCACACCGCTGATCTGGGGCGTGCTTCTGGTGATGGGCGCGGTGGGCTACGGTGTCTATACGATGGCGCTGGTCGAACTCGGCAGCCGCTTCAGGGGTTCGCTGCTGGTCACCGGCAATGCGGCGTTCGCCTTGCTATGGGGTGTCGGCGGTATCGTTGGTCCGCCGGGCGCGGGCCTGCTGATGCAGGCGATCGGGCCGGTGGGTTTGCCAACCGTGATCATTGGCCTCGACGCTTTGCTGGTCGCGTTCGCGCTTTATAGATCGGCCAACCGCGGAGGGTCCTGACAGGGTCTGGCTGGAGCCGGGCATCCGTCCGGGCCGCGGGGCTTACCGCCGCCGGGCCGAACCGCTAAGTCTGCAACCGCGACAGCGTTATGGATCATGGACCTGGTGGATACGAGAAGCGACGAGACGATGCAATGGGCAGCGATCACCGGTGTGATCGCGACCGTGTCCGTTTTCGCCATCGCGCAGGGCCTGTCCTATCCGCTGCTGAGCTTCATCCTGCAGCGCCAGGGTGTCTCGCCCGCGATGATCGGCCTGTCGGCGGCGATGACGCCGATCGGGTTCATCGTCTCGTCGCCAATTATTCCAGCGCTGGCGAGGCGGTTCGGAGCAGGGCGCACGGCTCTGACTTGCGCGGCGCTTTCGGCTGTCGTGCTGGCGCTGATCGGCTGGACGCAGAACGTCTATCTCTGGTTTCCGCTGCGCTTGCTGATCGGCGTCGTGACCAACCCGCTCTATGTGCTCAGCGAAATCTGGGTAATCGCGCTGGCGCCGCCGGCCCGGCGCGGCCGCATCATGGGCCTCTATTCGACGATCATTTCCGCCGGCTTCGCGACCGGTCCGCTTTGTCTGCTCGCCGTTGGCACAGAAGGCTGGCCGCCGTTCCTTGTCGGCATTGGCGCCTTCGTGCTCTGCGGCATCTGCCTGGCGTCGGTTCTGCCACGGCTGCCCAGAGTAGACGAGGCCGGGCATCAGGTTTCGGTGATGGGTTTCATGCCGCTCGCCTGGCTGCTTCTGTCGGCGGTGGTCGTAGCCGCGGGCTTCGAGCAGGCGGTGCTGGCGCTGCTGCCCGTCTACGGCACGCATTATGGCATCGCGGAGGCTCGCATGTCGGCGCTGCTATCGGTCATGATCGCCGGCAACATCGCCATGCAGGTTCCGCTTGGCCTGCTGGCCGAGCGGCTGACGGCCCGTTTCGTGCGCTTCATCTGCGTCCTGCTGACGCTGTTTGGCTGCGTGCTTTTGCCGATGCTGATCGAAACGCCGCTGATCTGGCCTTGCGTCTTCGTCTGGGGAGCTGTGTCCTACGGCATCTACACGATGTCCATCATCGAACTTGGCGAGCGCTTCACCGGTTCGGCGCTGGTTGCCGGCAACGCGGCATTCTCCCTGATGTGGGGTGTCGGCGGCATTGTCGTCCCGCCGCTAGCGGGCGGCATAATGGATGTGACCGGTGCGAGCGGCCTGCCGCTGACGCTCGGCGCGATCTGCGCCGCGCTTGCGTTGGCGACGATTATCCGTCGGCGGGTGCGGTGAAGCAACGCCGCAAGGGCCGCGAAAGGCCGTATCGCACCTTGAATGTCAGCGCCGCCAACGCAATGTAGGCGAAGCCGTTCAAAATCCCGGAGACCTGCATGACCGCTTCGACAACCAGAGCCCAGCCCTTTCAGAAGACCGGCGATCCGTTCCTCTGGCTGGAGGACAGGACAAGCAAGGAATCGCTCGACTGGGTGCATCGCCAGAACGAGGTCACGGTGGCGGAATTGCAGGGCGATCCATCCTACCAGGCGTCGTTCCAGACGGCGCTCGACCTGATGACGGCCGAGGACAATATCGCGGTTGGCGCGGCGATCGCCGGTCATGTCTACAATTTCTGGCAGGACAAGACCAATGCGCTCGGCCTGTGGCGCCGCACGACAGTCGCTTCCTACAAGACCGACAAGCCCGACTGGGAGACAATCATCGACTTCGACCAGCTGGCTGCGAGGGAGGGGATAAAATGGGTGTTCGGCGGCGCCGTCAGGCTCTACCCCGATTTCAACCGCTGCCTGGTCTCGATGTCGCCCGATGGCGGTGACGCCAGCGCGATGCGCGAGTTCGACATCGCGGCCAAGTCCTTCGTGGAAGGCGGTTTTCAGGCGCCGGCGTCGAAATCGGGCTTCGGCTGGCTGGACGAGGATACGGTCATCATCTCGGCCGCTTTCGAAGAGGCCGACAAGACAGAATCCGGCTATCCGCGCGTGGTCAAGCTCTGGAAGCGCGGCACCAGGCTGGAAGAGGCGACCCCGATCTTCGAGGCAGAGATCGAGGATCTTGCCGTTGGCGCCGGTGTCGAGTTCGACGGCGAGAAGCGTCACCTGTTTCTGGCGCGGACACTCAACTTCTTCGCATCGCACAGTTTCCTGCGCCTGCCTTCGGGCGAGAACCGCCGCATCCCGCTGCCCGACGACGTCACCGACACCTCGCTCTTTAGGGATCAACTGGTGTTCGGGGTGCGCACGCCATGGACGGCGCCGGACGGCACCGCATGCCAGCCGGACGGGCTTTACTCCTTCGACTTCGCGCATTGGATCGAAACCGGCGGTTTTGGCGCCATCGAAACCTTGTTGGCGCCGGCGCATCGGGTTTCCATTGCCGGGCTCGCAAGAACGCAGGACCGCCTGTTCATCAGCTTGATGGACAATGTGCGCGGCAAGGTTCTCGTCTGCGAGCGCGAGCGCGGCGCCTGGTCGCTGAAACCCATCGCGCTGCCTGAAAACGGCACTGTCGGCATCAGCCATGCCGAGCATTTCGGCTCCACCGTCTCCTTTTCCTTCACCGATTTCCTGACGCCAAGCTCGATCATCTGGTCCGATGACAATGGCGAGACGCTGGCGACCGTGAAATCGCAGCCGGCCCGCTTCGATGCCTCGCCGCTGATCTCGGAGCAGTTCGAGGCGCGCTCGAAGGACGGCACGATGATCCCTTATTTCGTCGTCAGGCGGCGCGACCAGAACGGTCCGGTGCCGACGCTACTCTACGGCTATGGCGGTTTCGAAGTGCCGCTGTTGCCCGGCTATGCCGGCGTGCGCGGCAAGCTATGGCTGGAGAAAGGCAATGCCTATGTGCAGGCCTGCATTCGCGGCGGCGGCGAGTTCGGACCGGCCTGGCACCAGGCGGCGCTGAAAGGCAAACGCCAGAACGGGTTTGATGATTTCGCGGCAGTGGCGCAGGACGTCGTCAGGCGCGGTATCGCCACGGCTCAATCGCTCGGCATCCAGGGCGGCTCCAATGGCGGCCTGCTGACCGGCGCTTCCCTGACGCAGCATCCCGAGCTTTTCGGCGCCGTCATCATCGAGGTGCCACTGCTCGACATGCTGCGCTACACCGAATTGCCGCCGGGCGCTTCGTGGATGGCCGAATATGGCGATCCGTCGAAGCCGGAAGACGCCAAGTGGCTTTCCGCCTATTCGCCCTATCAACATGTCAAGGCCGATGCCGCCTATCCGCCGGTGCTCTTGACGACCTCGACCGCCGACGACCGGGTCCATCCCGGCCATGCGCGCAAGATGGCGGCCCGCCTGCAGGAGGCAGGACACGGCAAGACGCTGTTCTTCGAGGAGACCGAAGGCGGACATGGCGGGCGCGGCGACCGCCGGCCGCAGGCGGCGCAGACGGCGATGAAGTATGTCTTCCTGCAGCGCGCACTGGGCGGAAAAGCCTGACCTCATTCCATGGCACCCCTGAGCAAAGGGTGGTTCACCTCGACCGCCCTTTGCTCTAAGGTACCTTCATGGCTCTCGCTACACTATCAGCTCGCGCATTCCGGGTCGCGGTGACACCGTCGTCACGCACGCTGCGCGCCGAGCTTTTGCGGCTGTGCGCCCGCATCGGCTATTCGCCGCCTGCCGTCCTCTGACGAATTCGCCCCGGCACCGCCGGAATGATTTCAGAGGAAAGACCAGATCAATGACCTATCAGAATTATTCGCTGAAGCAGCTTCAGCAGATCGACGCCGCGCATCACCTGCATCCCTTCACCGACCATAAGGAGCTGCGTGAGGCAGGCGCCCGCGTCATCACCCGCGCCAATGGCCCGTTCATCTACGATTCCGAAGGGACGGAACTGCTGGACGGCATGGCCGGCCTGTGGTGCGTCAATATCGGCTATGGCCGCGACGAGCTGGCCGAGGCCGCCTATGCACAGATGAAGGAACTGCCTTACTACAATTCCTTCTTCAAATGCTCGACGCCGACGCCGGTGCTGTTGTCGAAGAAGCTGGCCGAGATCGCACCACGCAACGTGAATCAGGTGTTTTACGGCTCGTCCGGATCGGAGGCCAACGACACCGCCTTGCGCCTGGTGCGCCATTACTGGGTGCTTGAGGGTAAGCCGGAGAAGAACCGCGTCATTTCGCGCAAGATGGCCTATCACGGCTCGACCATTGCCGGCACTTCGCTCGGCGGCATGGATGCCATGCACAAGCAGCTCAACGGTGCGGTGCCCAACATCGTCCATGTGATGATGCCCTATGCCTACGAGCTGGCTCTGCCGGGCGAAAGCGACCACGATTTCGGCCTGCGCGCGGCAAAGTCCGTCGAGGATGCCATCCTCGAGGCCGGTGCCGACAAGGTCGCGGCCTTCATCGGCGAGCCGGTGATGGGCGCGGGCGGCGTCAAGATACCGCCGGCGAGCTACTGGCCCGAAGTGCAGCGCATCTGCCGCAAATACGATGTGCTTTTGATGCTGGACGAGGTCATTACCGGCTATGGCCGCACAGGTGAGTGGTTCGCGGCGCAGACCTTCGGCATCGAAGCGGACACCATCACCACGGCCAAGGCGCTGACCTCGGGCTATCAGCCTCTTTCGGCGCTGCTGGTTGGCGACCGCATTGCCTCGACGCTGGTCGAGAAGGGCGGCGAGTTCAACCATGGCTACACCTATTCGGGGCATCCAGTGGCTTGCGCCGTGGCCTTGAAGAACCTGGAGATCATCGAGAGGGAAGGGCTGGTCGACCGTGTCAGGAACGACACCGGACCTTATTTCGCTAGCGCGTTGCAGGAGCGTATTGCCGGGCATGACCTGGTCGGCGAGGTGCGCTCGATCGGCCTGATGGGCGCGATCGAGATCGTCAAGGACAAGGCGACGAAGGAGCGCTTCCTGCCGTCGGGGAGTGCCGCGGTGACGGTGCGCGACCACGCGATCGCCAACGGCATGATGCTGCGCGCCACCGGCGACACGATGATCCTGTCGCCGCCGCTGATCTGGACCCGCGATACGATCGACATGGCTTGCGAGCGCATCGGCAAGGCGCTCGACCTGGCACAGGCGGACCTGCGCAAGCGATAGGAGCAAACCTCGATTGGGCGTTTTTGCGAAGAAACGCCCAATCCCGGAAATATGCGCTATGAGCGGGAACGAATTTCGCCTTCGGCGCGTAATGTAAGGGGCGGCCGATCCGGCCGCGACAGGGGATTGCCCACATGAGAAAGACCGGCAAAAGCCGACGCGTGCAAGAGGCGGCCAGCCTTGGCGCGGACCTGATGCTGGCGCCGCTGGTGGTGATGATGCGGCTGCCGCTGATGGCCATGGAGGCGCGAAGCGGCGAGCCCTGGAGCGCGGAGACGGCAATGGCTGTCAGCGAGAAGACCGTCGCCATGGCCGAGGGCGCGCTTGCGGCGCAAATGTCTTTCCTGCAATCGGCGTCACGTTTCTGGCCGGAGGTTCTCTCGGGTCGAACGCCGTCGCTGTTCAACGGCGTCGCGGCCGAACGGTCGATCAGCGCAGCGCTGAAGCCGGCCGGCCGCGCGGTGAGGGCAAATTTTCGCCGCCTTTCCACAAAGGGTTGAGGCGGAAGCCCCGGAACTTTTTTGCGCATCGTCGAAGTCTTGCGCTAGAACCAATCGGCATACACGCCGATGGGGAACAACATGGCCGGACAACCGCTCAACCAACCGGCTGAAATTCCAGCCGAACTCGATCGCTGGAACTGGGGCGCCTTCTTCCTCAACTGGATTTGGGGCATCGGCAACAGCACCTTCATCGCGCTGCTGGCGCTGATCCCCGTCGTCAACCTCATCATGATCTTCGTGCTCGGCGCGCGCGGCAGCCGCTGGGCTTGGCAAAACCGGGCTTGGCGCGACGCCGAGCAGTTCCGCAAGACGCAGCGCAATTGGGCGATTGCCGGCCTTGCCGTATGGGTGGTCAGTATCGGCGGTTGTGCGACGATGGTCGGCAGCATCCCTTTCGTGCTCAAAGGCAGCGACGCCTACCGCATGACCATGGACGCCGTCCGCACCGATGTTCGGGTCAAGGCCGCCATCGGCGACGATTTGGCCGACAATTTCTGGGTCGGCGGTCATCTCAACGTCAATGCAAATGGCGCGGGCGACGCCCAGTTCAGCATTCCCGTCCACGGCGCCAAGGGCAAGGGCACCGTATATTCCCATCTGGTTCGCAATGCCGGCACATGGAGCACGCGCCTGCTCGTGGTCCGCGTCGACGGCGTCGATGCACCGATCGTGCTGACCAATGAAGACCATGTGCCGATCCCGGGTGCGGCGATCGGAATATAGACGGATCGTCGGTAATAAAGGGGCCGGAAATGCAAAAACCGCGCCCCATCGGGAACGCGGCTTTGCCAGATACGCATGGCGTTTCGCTACCAAGACACTTGCGAAACTTACGGGCTCCGGTACGCGAGACCTGATCCGGAGCGCCGGGCGGATGCGATATGTCCGCCTCGCAATCTGTTTTATAGGGACATCGTTACCGCGGAGTTATCGAGAGCTTAAGCAAATCTAAATTTGCGGCCCTTGGTCCGAAGAACCCGAAAAAAACTAAACCAAATCCGCTGCTTACGCCGAGTTGCCGCGCAGAAAATTTATTATGCCGGAGAAATCGGCGCCGCCATGGCCCTGGGCGTTGAAAAGGGCATAGAGCTGCGCCGCTTCTGCGCCAAGCGGTGTCACCGCGCCCGCGCCAAGCGCTGCTTCCTGCGACAATTTCAGGTCTTTCAGCATAAGAGCCGCCGCAAATCCGGGCTTGTAATCCCTGTTGGCGGGCGAAGTGGGAACCGGGCCAGGCACGGGGCAATAGGTGGTCAGCGACCAGCACTGGCCCGACGAGGTCGAGGCGACGTCGAACAGCGCCTGATGCGACAGGCCGAGTTTTTCCGCCAGCACGAACGCCTCGGCGACGCCGATCATCGAAATGCCGAGGATCATGTTGTTGCAGATCTTCGCCGCCTGTCCGGCGCCGTCACCGCCGCAATGGACGATGCGGCCGGCCATCGGCTTCAGGATCGGCTCGGCGGCCGAGAAAGCATCGTCGGCTCCCCCAGCCATGAAGGTCAATGTACCGGCCGTGGCACCACCGGTGCCGCCCGAAACCGGCGCGTCGATGGACAGCAGGCCGTGCTTTGCTGCAATCGTATGCGCCTTGCGCGCCGATTCGACGTCGATCGTCGAGGAATCGATGAACAGCGCGCCGTTCCTGGCCTTGGGAGCAATGTCCCCATAGACCGACAGCACGTGCTTGCCGGCCGGCAGCATGGTGATGACCACGTCGGCATCCTTCACCGCCGCGAGCGCATTGGCCATAACGACGACGCCATGTTCGCGCGCGACCGCGAGGTTTTCCGGCATCAGGTCGAAACCGTGCACGGCATGCCCAGCCTTGACCAGGTTTGCGGCCATCGGATTGCCCATATTGCCGAGGCCGATGAAGGCGATCGTCGTCATAGTCTCTCTCCCGGAGTTTGCTGGCGTCAGCGGCCGATCAGGGCGCGCGCGATGATGACGCGCATGATTTCGTTGGTGCCTTCGAGGATCTGGTGCACCCTGAGATCGCGCACCAGCTTCTCGATGCCGTAATCATGCAGGTAGCCGTAGCCGCCCAGCAGTTGCAGCGCGTCGTTGGCGACGTTGAAGCCGGTGTCGGTGACGAAGCGCTTGGCCATTGCCGACCATTTGCCGGCGTCCGGCGCCTTGCGGTCGAGTTTGGAGGCCGCCGCATAGAGAAAGATGCGCGCCGCCTGCAACTCTGTCTCCATGTCGGCCAGCCTGAACTGCAGCGCCTGGAACTGGTTGATCTTCGAGCCGAATGCCTTGCGCTCGGCGGTATAGGACAGCGCCTTGTCGAGCGCCGACTGGGCGCCGCCCAGCGAACAGGCGGCGATGTTCAGCCGGCCGCCGTCGAGCCCGGCCATGGCGATGCCGAAGCCGGCGCCTTCGCCCGACAAGAGGTTCTCCGCCGGCACCTTGCAGTTCTCGAAGATAACCTGGCGGGTCGATTGCATGTGCCAGCCCATCTTGTGCTCATTGGCGCCGAAGGAGAGGCCGGGCGCATCCTTGGGCACGACGATGGTGGAGATGCCTTTCGGGCCGTCGGCGCCGGTGCGCACCATGACGGCATAGACATCGCTGTCGCCGGCGCCGGAGATGAACTGCTTGGCGCCGTTGAGGATGTAATCGCCGCCGCTTTTCACCGCGCGCGTCTTCAGCGCCGCCGCATCCGAACCCGAGCCAGGCTCGGTCAGGCAATAGCTCGCCAGCCATTCCATGGAGGCGAGCTTCGGCAGGAAACGCTGGCGCTGTTCTTCATTGCCGAAGCGGTCGATCATCGAGGCCACCATGTTGTGGATCGAGATGAAGGACGAAAAGGCCGGGTCGGCATGCGACAGCGCCTCGAAGATCAGTACGGCGTCGAGCCGGCCGAGCGCGGAACCGCCGACATCGTCCCTGACATAGATGCCGCCGAGGCCGAGCGGCCCCGTCTCGCGGATCACATCGGCGGGGAAATGTCGCCTGCGGTCCCAGTCGAGCGCATTGGGCGCGACGCGATCGGCGGCGAAGGCCCGCGCCATCTCCTGGATGGCACGCTGTTCCTCGTTGAGTTCGAACTGGCTGGTGCTCGCATCGACCGCGGCGTCCATGGCGTGCTCCCTGATGTCTGACCTGCTGGCCCGTCGTTTTTGGCTTTGCGCGCGGACCAATCTAGACCAATGATGCCGCCGCGCAACCCGACCCGCCGCGGAGCGGCTGTGCACCAATGCATGCCCGGAGCAAGATGTGACGACAAAATTCGATAAGCTGCTGGAAAAGTTCCACGCCTATCTCGCTTCCGTCGATGACGCTCTGGTGCGCGAGGCGGTGGCGCGTATCGGCTGGGATATGCCAGCCCGAAATTTGGAGCCGCACCGGCTTGGTTGCCTGCGCCATCTCGATCGCGCGGCCGAACTGGCGCCGCCGGATGCGAGGCCGCTGGTGCGATTGCTGGCCGAGCAGCGCAACGAACTGCATTGGGGGCAGACCTACACCGAGGCTGATTTCGGCAGGGCCTTCACCGACAATTACGGCTGGCTGGAAATCTTCGGCACGCGCGGGCACTTCGTCAACGAAGAGGTCGCCGCCGGGCTGCTGATTCTCGGACCCGGGATCGTCTACCCCGACCATCATCATGTCGCCGAGGAAATCTATATTCCGCTGACCGGCGGTACGGAATGGCGCATGGGCGAAAGCGGTTTTCGCAGGCGGGAGGCCAGCGAGGTCGTCCACCATGCCTCCAATGTCAACCACGCCATGCGGACCGGCAAGGACCCGCTGCTGGCGCTCTATATCTGGCGCGGCGGGCCGTTGGCGCAAAAATCCACGATCACCGGCACCGCGACGCAGGTCAGAGGCTGATGGCCAGGGCAATCATGCTGCAAGGCACAGGGTCGGATGTCGGCAAGACGGTGCTGGTCGCAGGCCTTTGCCGCGCCGCGAAAAAGCGTGGCCTGAAGGTGCGGCCATTCAAGCCGCAGAACATGTCGAACAACGCCGCCGTCGCCGATATCCCCGGCGACAACAACCATGGTGGCGGCGAGATCGGCCGCGCGCAATGGCTGCAGGCGATCGCCTGCGGCGTGCCGCCATCGGTGCATATGAACCCGGTGCTGCTCAAGCCGCAGACCGATGTCGGCGCGCAGGTCATCGTCCAGGGCAAGGTGTTCGGCGAGGCGCGGGCGCGCGACTACCAGGCGCTGAAGGGCCGGCTGATGGATGCAGTGCTGGAGTCCTGGGGCAAGGTCGGCGAGGGCGCCGACCTCGTCATCGTGGAGGGCGCCGGCTCGCCGGCCGAAATCAACCTCCGCAGCCGCGATATCGCCAATATGGGCTTTGCCACGCGCGCCGATGTGCCGGTGGTGCTGGTCGGCGACATCGATCGCGGTGGCGTCATCGCCTCGGTCGCGGGCACGCATCTGATCCTGCCGGAAGAAGACCGGCGCATGATCGTCGGCTATCTCATCAACAAGTTCCGGGGCGATGTCTCGCTGTTCGATGACGGCATCAAGGCGATCGAGAAGTTCACCGACTGGCGCTGTTTCGGCGTCGTGCCGTGGCTGAAGGCCGCGGCACGGCTACCCTCGGAAGATTCCGTGGTGCTGGAGCGGCTGGCATCCGGCGAGGCGCGCGCGCTCAAAGTGGCGGTGCCGATGCTTGGCCGCATTGCGAATTTCGACGATCTCGACCCGCTCAAGGCCGAACCGCAGGTCGAAGTGGTGTTCGTGCCGCCGGGAAAGAAGCTGCCGGCCGATGCCGGGCTGGTGGTCATTCCCGGCTCCAAGTCGACGATCGGCGATCTCCTGAAGTTGCGCGAGAATGGTTGGGATCGGGATCTTGCGGCGCACCGCAAGCGCGGCGGCCATGTCGTCGGCATCTGCGGCGGGTTCCAGATGCTCGGCCGCATGGTACGCGATCCCGACGGCATCGAAGGCTCCGTCATGGAAGCCGAGGGGCTCGGCCTGCTCGATGTCGAGACGGTGATGGAGCCGGAAAAGACGGTGCGAAATGTCAGCGCCCGGTCAGTGCCGTTCGGCCTGCCGCTCGAAGGCTACGAGATCCACCTCGGCCGCACCACGGGTCCGGACACCAGGCGCCCGTCGGCGATCATCAATGGTGCCGAGGATGGCGCGATCTCGGCGGACGGCAAGGTGATCGGCACTTACATGCATGGCCTGTTCGGCGCCGACGGCTTTCGCGGGAAATTTCTCGAAAGCCTCGGCATCAAGGGCGGTGGCCTCGACTATCGTGCCGAAGTCGAGCGGGCGCTGGACGAAGTCGCCGCCGAGTTGGAGACCCATCTGGACTGCGACGCGATTTTTTCGCTGGCGCGTTGAAGGTCAGGCCTTCTCGCTGGCCTTCGGCCAGTAGGTGCCGAACGACCAGACATCTCGATTGGCATTGCCCATCCTTCCGCCAAGCGAATCTAGCAGAGCCCGCATTAGAATCAAAAACGCCCGGCTTGGCCGGGCGCTCTCAGTCCCCGCTTGTCGAGGGAAACTTGTCAGGCGCCGCGCATCAGGCAGCCGGCGGCCAGCACGATGTAGGCGATAAGAACAATCCACACCGATGCGATTGGAATGAACGCGAGGACGCCAAGCGCGGCAAGAATGCCGATGATGGCGATGACAACGGAGATGATGAAAATAATCTGGGTAGGCGCGCTGAGATTCATGTCTGACTCCTCCAACATGATTCGAACATCAGCACTGTAACAGGCGCGTGATCACAGACCAATCATGACACGCAACGGGTTGGCCGGATCGGCCAGCAGCTTCACCGCCAGAGCCACGCAGACGATGACCAGCAGCGGCTTGATCAGCTTGGCGCCGATACGCATGGCCAAGCTCGCGCCAACGCGGGCGCCGAGGAACTGGGCGACGCCCATCATCAGGCCAATCTTCCATGAGATGACGCCGACAGCGGCAAAGATGATGAAGCCGCCGATGTTGGAGGCGAAATTGAGCAGTTTGGTGTGCGCCGTTGCCTTGAGCACGCCGTAGCCGGCGAGCGTCACGAAGGCCAGCATGTAGAAGGAACCGGCGCCCGGCCCGAATACGCCATCATAGAAGCCGATGGCCGGCACCACGGTCACGCCGAACAGGAAGGGCGACAGGCGCTCGGCCCGGTCGACATCGTTCATGTTGGGCTTGAGCGCGAAGTAGAGCGCAATGGCAATCAGCACCAGCGGCAGGGCCGCGCGTAACAGGTCGCCGGGCACGATCGTGGCCAGCAGTGCGCCGATGGCGCCGCCAGCGAGGGCAAGCAGCGCCGATGGCAACTGCCGGCGCAGGTCGACATGGCCTTTCGAGGCATAGTGGATCGTCGCCGACCCGGAGCCGAACATGCCTTGCAGCTTGTTGGTTCCAAGCGCCTCGACCGGCGAAAAACCGGCGAGCAGCAGCGCCGGAATGGTGATCAGCCCGCCGCCGCCGGCTATCGAATCGACAAAGCCCGCGGCAAAGGCGGCGAAAGCGAGCATGGCGATGGTCTGGGCGGTGAGGTCGATCATCTGATATATCGAGATGTCCGTCGGCTTTGGCGCGCGTTCGACCACGGCCACCCCGTTTGCGCAAGGCCGATTCCGCGCTAATTCTGTTGAAGAGGAATCGGAAAGGGGCCGTTCATGGCATTCGCATTGCTGGACCAGATACGCTCGATCTTCGACGGCGACCCGGGCGTGCGCAAGGTCGCGGACGATCCCGTCCTGTCGGCGGAACTGCTGATGCTGTTCCGGATGATCCTGGCCGATGGCACGGTGAGCGAGAGCGAGATGATCGCCTTCCGGCGCATCTGCAAGGATGCTTTCGGCATTCCGGAAACCAGCATCGACGCGGTCATCGAATATCTCAACGAATTCGGCTACGAGACCAACGGCTCGCAGGCGATCGCGCTGTTTCGCGACCTCGACGTCGGGCGGCGCAAGCAATTGGCGCAGCACATGGCGGAAATCGCCAAGGCGGATTCGCAACTGGCCGAGACCGAGGTGCGCCTGTTGCGCCGCACGCTCGATTTGCTCGACATCAGCCCGGTCGACGTGGTGAAGCCGGAAGAGTAGCGGGCGGCGGCAACTCACCCTTGTTCCTGCATCCGTTTCGCGATCGCCCGGCGCAGATCCGGCGCCGCAGCGACAAGCGCCCTGGCCGCCTCTGATTGTGGGTGATCGAGCAGTTCGCTCGTCCTGCCGCGCTCGACGATCTTGCCGTCATGCATGACAAGCACCTCATCCGTGATGGCGCGGGCGACGGCCAGGTCATGAGTGATGAAGAGATAGGCGATGCCGAGTTTCCGGTTGAGTCCGGCGAAGAGGTCCAGGATCTGTGCACGAATCGAAACATCGAGCGCCGAGACCGGCTCGTCGGCGACGACAAGCTTGGGGCGCGTGATGATGGCGCGGGCGATCGACAGGCGTTGGCGCTGGCCGCCGGAAAATTCGTGCGGATATTTGTGCATGTCGCGTTCGTCGAGGCCGACCTCGTGCAGCGCATGCGCCACCATCTCGCGGCGCTCGGCGCGCGTCGGTTTTTTCTCCAGGACATGCAGGGGTTCGGCGACCAGTTTTTCGACCTTCTGGCGCGGATCGAAGGAGCCGTAGGGGTCCTGGAAGACAACCTGCATATCGCGCCTGGCCGGCTTCAGCTCGGCCTCGCTCCTGCCGGTGATGGGTTCGCCGCGAAAGCGGATCACGCCCGAACTCGGCCGGTCCAACGCCAGGATCATGCGGGCAAGGGTCGACTTGCCGCAGCCGGAGCGGCCGACCAGCGCCACCGACTGGCCCGGCGCCATCGACAGGGAGACATCGTCGACCGCACGTATGTCGGGCGCGCGCCTGAACAGCGCGATGCGGCGGCCGGGGTAGTCGCGGCTGACGCCCTCAACCTGCAGCAAGGGTTGGTCCATCCCGACACGATGAGGCTTGGCGCGCGCCGGAACATGCATCGAGGCCTGCGCCAGCTGGCGCGTATAGGGATGGAACTGTTCCGAGAGCGTACGCGCCGTGTCGCCGGCGTCCATCACCTCGCCATGGCGCAGGATGGTGATGCGGTCGGCCATCTCTGTTACGACAGCGAGATCATGCGAGACCAGCAGCAGACCCATGCGGTTCTCCGCCACGAGATCGCGCAGGAGGTCGAGGATCTGTGCCTGCAGCACCACGTCGAGCGCCGTCGTCGGCTCGTCGGCGATCAGCAGCTTCGGCTTCAGCGCGCAGGCGATGGCGATGACGACGCGCTGGCGCTGGCCGCCCGACAATTCGTGCGGATAGCGCGACAGCGGGAATTTCGCTTCGGGCAGGCCGACGCGGTCGAGCATTTTTCGCGCCCGCTCCTCGGCGTCGGCACGGCTTGCCCTGGTGTGCCAGCGTATGCCTTCGGCGACTTGTTCGCCGATCGTCTTGACCGGATTGAGCGCCGTCATCGGCTCCTGGAAAACCATGCCGATGTCGTCGCCGCGCAAGGCACACATCTGGTCCTCGGTCGCGCCGAGAATATCGATGCCGTCGAATGTAATGCGCCCGGTGGCGCGTGCGGCATGGGGCAGGAGCCGCATCACCGTCAGCGCTGTCATCGATTTGCCGGAGCCGGATTCGCCGACCAGCCCCATCACTTCGCCGGGCGCGACGGAGAGCTCCATGTCTTTCAAGATCTGTGTGTCGCCGATGACCAGCGACAGATTATCGACTTCGAGCAGGCTCATCGCTGCCGCCGCGATTTCGGGTCGAGAATGTCGGCGATGCCGTCGCCCAGAAGATTCAGGCCGAGCACGGTGACGACGATCGCCATGCCGGGGAAGATCGCCATCCACGGCGCCACCACCATGCGCGTCTGGGCGTCGAACAGCATGCGGCCCCAGCTCGGCATTGGCGGCTGAGCGCCGAGGCCGAGATAGGAAAGCCCGGCTTCGGCCAGGATGCCCAGCGCGAACTGGATTGTGCCTTGCACTAGGAGCAGCGTGGCGATGTTGGGCAGCACGTGTTCGATCGATATCTGCGTGCTGCTCTTGCCGGCGGCGCGCGCGGCAAGGATGAATTCACGCGGCCAGACGGCCAGCGCGCCGGCGCGGGCGACGCGGGCGAACACCGGAATGTTGAAGATACCGATGGCTATGATCGCGTTGACGGCGCCCGGCCCGAAGATGGCTGTTATCATGATGGCCGACAGCAGCGCGGGGAACGCGAAGACGAGGTCGTTGATGCGCATCAGCGCCTCGTCGACGAGGCCGCCGCGCGCGGCGGCGAAGGCGCCAAGCGGCACGCCGACACCCATGCCGATCCCGACGGCGACCAGCGCCACGGCGATCGAGTTGCGGGCGCCAACCATGATCATCGACAGGATATCGCGGCCGAAATGGTCGGTGCCGAACCAGTGCGCCAGCGAGGGACCTTGCGTCTTGTCCGCTATGACGAGCCTCGTCACATCGAAGGGTGTCCAGACATAGGAGACGACAGCCATCGCCAGGATCAGCACGGTGATGACGAAACCGGTAACGAAAGCGGTGTTCCCAAACGCCTTGACCAGGATGCCGCGGAACGTCTCGTCGGGGATGTCGATGCGCAGCGTCATTGCCGGGTCCTCAGGCGGGGATCGACCACCGCATAGGAAAGGTCGACGACGAGGTTGACGGCAACGACGGCGGCGACCAGCAGCATGACGACGCTCTCGACGACGATCAGGTCGCGCTGGGTGATCGCCTGGAACACCAGCCGGCCGAGCCCGGGCAAATAGAAGACATTTTCGATGATGATGGTGCCGGCGAGCAGGAAGGCGAACTGCAGGCCAAGGATGGTCAGCACCGGGATCATGGCATTGCGTAGCGCGTGCCGCCACAGCACGGCTCGATAGGGCAGGCCCTTGGCGCGGGCGGTGCGGATGTAATCCTCGTTGAGCACCTCGATCAGCGCCGAGCGGGTGACGCGCGCCAGGATCGCCGCTTGCGGCAAGGCAAGCGCCACCGCCGGCAACAGCAGCGATTTCAGTGCCGGCCAGGCGCCGGCGCCCCAACCAGGAAAACCACCGGCCGGGACCAGACGCAGCCAGACGGCGAAGACATAGATCAGCATCAGCGCGAACCAGAAATTGGGCACGGCAACGCCAAGCTGCGCGACGCCCATTGAAATCGTATCGCCGGCCCGTCCGCGTCGGCTGGCGGAAAACAGGCCGACCGGAGTGGCGATCAAGGTGGAGAGCGCGAGCGCGATCAGCGCCAGCGGCAGCGAGACGGCCAGCCGTTCACGCACGAGATCGATGACCGGGACCGAGTAGGTATAGGAGCGGCCGAAATCGAGGGTGAGCAAGCCGCCGGCCCAGTGCAGATAGCGCAGTACGATCGGCGCGTTGAGGCCCATCTGGTTGCGCAAGAGTTCCACTTGGTCGGCACTGGCGTTCATGCCCAGCATCAGCCGCGCCGGATCGCCGGGGAGGATCTCCAGCACGGCGAACACCACCATCGAGGCAAGCACCAGCGTGGCTAAAGCGACGGCGAGGCGCTTGAGGAGGTAGGCGCTCATGGAAGGCGAGGGAGTGGCGCGCGCACCACGAGCCTCACTCGCTCCACTTCACCTTGGTCAGGTCATTGGCCTGGATCGGCGCATTTTCCCACAGGCCTTGCAGCTTGGCGTCCCAGACACCGACCTTGGGCAATTCGTAGAGGAAGCCGACCACGGCGTCGTCGGCCAGGATCTTCTGCGCCTCGCCAAGCAGTTCCTTGCGCTTGGCCTCGTCGGAGGTGAGGTTGAGGTCGGCGATCACCTTGTCGAAGGTCGGATTGTCGTAGTTGAAGTAATAGTCCTTGCGCGCATAGATATCGATGTCGTTGGGCTCGGTGTGGGAGACGATGGTCAGGTCGTAATCCTTCTTGGTGAACACCTGGTCCAGCCACTGCGCCCATTCGACCGGGATGATCTCCAGGTTGATGCCGACATCGCGAAGTTGCGAGGCGATGATCTCGCCACCGAGCCGTGCATAGCTGGGCGGCGGCAGTTTCAGCGTTGCCTTGAAGCCGTTCTCCAGCCCGGCCTCCTTCAGCAGTTCCTTGGCCTTGTCGACATTATGCGGATAGAGGCCGGTGAGGTCGACATAGTCCTTGTTCGCCGGCGACATATGCGAGCCGATCGGCAGGCCAAGGCCGGCTGAGGCGCCGTCGATGATCGCCTTGCGGTCGAGCGCGTAGGAGATCGCCTGCCTGACCTGCAGCTTGTCGAAAGGTGGCTTCTTGTTGTTGATCGAGAGGATGGTCTCGCCTTCGGTCGAACCGATCACCACCTTGAAACGCGGATCGTCCTTGACCTGTGCGAGGCTGTCGGGATCGAAGAAGGGGAAGGCCTGGATGTCGCCGGACAAAAGGGCCGGCACATAGGCCGCGGCATCGGGCACGATGCGGAACTCGACCTTGTCGAGGAACACCGGAGCGCCCCAGTAATGGCCAGATTTGACCAGCGTGATCGATGATCCCTTGGCCCAGTTCTGGAACTTGAACGGGCCGGTGCCAACCGGGTTTTCCTTGTTGGTGGCGGCGGATTTCGGCGACACCATCACCGCGTCGCCCCAGCCCATATTGTAAAGGAAGGATCCTTGCGGGTTTTTCAGCGTGACGTTCACCGTCGCCGGATCGATGACATCGACCTTGTCGATGGCCGCGAACAGGCCCTTCTGCGCGTTGACCGAATTGTCGGCGCGGGCACGGTCGAGCGAGAATTTCACGTCATCGGCGCTGAAATCGGCGCCGTCGTGGAATTTGACGCCGGTGTGCAGCTTGAAGGTGTAGACCTTGCCGTCATCGGAAATGGTCCAGCTTTCCGCCAGATCCGGCAGCACTTCGCCATTGGGTCCGATCCGGGTCAGGCCCTCGAAGACATTGGCGTAGAGCACTTCCTTGATCGCCGCAGCGGCACCAGCGGTTGGGTCGAGATGCGGCGGTTCGAGCGGAATGCCGATGACCAGGTCGGTTCGGGCCGCAAAGGCGGAGGTTCCAGCGGCCAATGCGAGAACCGCGGCGGCCAGAATGGTTTTCCACAATCTCATCGTGCAACTCCCCATGCGTTCAGGACACGTGCTCAAGCCGGGCGATAGAAGCGTGATTTCGCGTGGGAGTAAATTGCGTTTCGTGCTGCCAGGCGGGATGGCCGGGAATGTTTTTGCCGTGCCAGCCCTGTCGGCGGGCCGAAGCTTATCGCGATGCAGGGGTTATCCCGTGGCCGTGCCGCGCAGCAGCACGTTGAGCCCGATCGCCATCACCTTGGCCGATTCCACCATGTCCGATATGCCGACCCACTCGTCCGGCCGATGGGCGAGGTCGAGAATGCCCGGGCCATAGGCGATGCAGTCGTGGATATGTCCGATGCGGGCGATGTGCTTCTGGTCGTAGGTGCCGGGCGAAATGACGTAGTCGGGCTCGCGGTCGAAGATCGCATGAATGCCTTGCGCCACCGCCTTGACGACGGGCGCGTCGCGCTCGGTCATCAGCGGCAGTACTTCCATCAGATCGCGGATCTCGTAGTCGAATTTTTTGCGCTCGCGCTTCAGCCGGTCGAGAATGCCGGTCACTTCGGCTTTGACCGTGGCCAGATCCTCCTCGAGAAGGAAGCGGCGGTCGATGGTCAGACGGCAGGAATCGGGCACGTTGGGGGAGGGCAGGCCGGGGCGGAAATCCTCGGTCTGGCCGCCATGAACGGAATTGATGTTCATGGTCGAGCGCCTGGCGCCTTCCGGCACCACCGGCATGCGCGTGATCTTGCGGTCGAGTGCCGGGAACAGTTCGTTCTCGAATGCCTGCAGCACCGCGCCCATATGGCGCACCGCATTGTCGCCGAGAAACGGCATCGAGCCGTGCGCGATCTCACCCTTGGTCTCGATCTCCGCCCACCAGACGCCGCGATGGCCGAGGCAGATGCGGTCCTTGTTGAGAGGCTCGGGAATGATGACGTGATCGACCCTGGGTTTCGAGAAATAGCCGAGGCCGGCCAGGTGGGCGACGCCGCCGAAGCCGCCGGATTCCTCATCGACCGTTCCCGAGATCTCGATGGCGCCCGGAAAGTCCGGGAAGACTTCCAAAAAGGCTTCGACAGCGATGATGGAGGCGGCGAGGCCGCCCTTCATGTCGCAGGCGCCGCGTCCATAGACCTTGCCATCCCTGACGATGCCGGCGAACGGATCGACGGTCCAGCCGTCGCCGGCTTCGACAACGTCGATATGCGAATTGAAATGGACGCAGGCACCAGGTGACCGTCCATCAAACCGCGCAACGACATTGATGCGCGGGTAGCGATCGGTGTCCCCGGGCGTGCCGTCGGCGCGGATGAACTCGGTCTCGAAGCCGCTCTTCCTTAGCCGCGCACCGATATAGTTGGCGCATGGTCCGTAGGCTTCGCCGGGTGGATTTATGGTCGGAAAGCGGATCAGGTCGGCGGTCAGCGCCACCAACTCGTCGCGCCTGATGTCGATTGCCTTGAGGAGTCGCCCGTTCATGCCGCGAGTTGAGCAGCGATCCCAGTGGTTTTGCAAGCCCGTCGATCAAATCCGTGCAACGTGTCGTTGTGGCAACTATCGCGGGAAATCGTTCAAATTCACTGCTTTGGATTGGCGAATTGGTCAAAGACTGTGTGTTATCTGTTCACCGCCATTAAAAACGTGAAAAACAACGTGATGGCGAGCAGGCAAGGGCAATCAAAGGGGTTTGATCGCATGAAAATGTCATTTCTCAAGGCAGCAGTATTGGTCGTTGCGCTGTTTGGCGCATCGGCCGCAAGTCAGTCGGCGACATTGGTGGCGAACATCGACGTGTCGTCGCAGACAATGACGGTTCGTTATGGCGATTCTGTCTATAGGTGGGCCGTCTCGACCGCCCGTCCGGGCTATTTCACGCCGCGCGGCACCTACCGGCCGCAGCGCACGGCGCGGATGTGGTATTCGCGCAAATACGACATGTCGCCGATGCCGTACTCGGTGTTCTTCCGTGGCGGCTATGCCATCCATGGAACGGGCGCCGTCAGGCAGCTCGGCCGTCCGGCTTCGCATGGCTGCGTAAGGCTGCATACAGCCAATGCCGCGGCCTTCTATTCAATGGTCCGCGAAGTGGGCTTCGGCAATACGCGCATTGTCGTCACCAATTAGGCAATTGGCGATTTGTTGATACTGGCTTTGCTTGCTGGCGGAGGAACACACGTTCCCGCCAGCGGCTTGCTCATGTGTTTGAGACGGGAGCCGGCTTGGTGCGGTTTTTTCGCCGCCACTTGCTGATCTCCCACCTTTTGTGGAACCACATCCATTGGCCTGGATCCTCTCGGACCCAGCGCTCGACGACGTCATTCAGCATCTGGGTGGTGGCGTGGACATCGACGCTGCCGTCGGCGGTGCGCGGCAGGACCAACTTGTCCTCGATCTCGAGCCGGAAGCGGTTGCCCGGCAACCTGATACAACGCGCCGGATAGACGTCGCAGTCATAGTGGCGGGCAAGGGTGCCGAGCACGCGGTTGCTCTGGCAGGGACGGCCGAAGAAGGTCGTGTCCAGGCCGTTGGAGAATTTCTGGTCGACGAGAACGCCGATATTGCCGCCATTCTCCAACACCCCCGCCAGCGCGAACGAGGCACCGGCCATCGAAGGCAGCAAGCCTCCCATGGTCGATCGCCTTGTCGAAAGGATGTAGTCGGCGAGGTAGGGGTTGTTGGGCGGCCGAAACAGCGCCGTGATGTTCATGCCGAAGGTCGCGGCCGCCACCGGCAGCAGCTCGAAATTGCCGAGATGGCCGGTGAAGACGATGTGCGGCTGCTTCTCGGCCGCGATCTCGACGAAATGCTCTGTTCCCTTGACCTCGATGCGGCCGGGCTTGCCGGCGGCTGGGTCATAGTCGAACAGGGCGTCGAGGAAGATGTATTCGGCGGCAAGGCGGGCCATGTTGCCCCACATGTCGGAGGCGATGGCCCGGATTTCGTCCTCGCTCTTTTCCGGATAGGCCTTGCGCAGATTGTCGAGGGCGACCTGGTGGCGTCCGACCCTTGGACCGATGAGGCGTGCGGTGCGGTCGGCAAAATTCAGCGCGCTGTCGACCGGCAGCAGGCGCAGCAGCGACATGATGACCATCGCGAGACGCGCAACAAACCAGTAATTCACCTGGCGCAATTGTCTGCCAAAGCGAAATTTCAGATCGCGGCGAAGCTTCTTGAGCACGGAAATCGAGGCTCTAGAGCATGATGCCGAAAAGTGTGAAGCGGTTTTCGGATGACATCATGCTCTATTCCTTGATTTAGAGGCGGATTCAGATTTCAGGTCGAATCGACCTGAAATCATCCGACTCTAGGCGACGCGCAGGACGATCTTGCCGAAGACGTCGCGGCCTTCCATGCGTTTCAGCGCGGCATCGATATCGTCGAAGCCGACCTCGGTGTCGATCACCGGAGCGACCTGTCCAGCGGCCATCTTCTGCATGGCGTTGGCCATGTTCTCCATCCGGCAACCGAAGGATCCGAGCAGTTTCAACTGCTGCTGGAAGAGCTGCATCAGGTTGATCTGAGTCGACACGCCGGAGGTCGAACCGCAGGTCACCAAGCGACCGCCGCGCTTCAGGCACAGCATCGAGCCGGCAAAGGTGTCGGTGCCGACATGCTCGAACACCACGTCGACGCCTTTCTTCTTCGTCAGCTTGCGCACGACACCCTCGAATCGATCGTCGCGGTAGTTGATGACATGGTCGGCGCCGAGCGCCTTGGCCTTGTCGATCTTGTCGTTCGAGCCGACCGTGGTGATGATCGTGCAGCCCATCCGCTTGGCCAGCTGGATGGCCGCCGAGCCGATGCCGGATCCGCCGGCATGGACGAGGATCGTCTCACCGGGCTGCAGCCTGGCATTGTCGAACAGCATGTGCTCGACGGTGCCGAAGGTAACCGGCGCCACCGCGGCCCCGATGTCGGTCACACCGGGCGGGGCGGGGACCAGCAGGCGCGCCGGCAGGTTGATCTTCTCCTGCGCGAAACCGTCGAGATGGAAGCCGTGAACGCCCGAAACATGCTCGCACAGATTGTCGCGGCCTTCGCGGCAGGCACGACAGAGGCCGCAGGTGTGTGCGCCGTAGATCGATACCAATTGTCCGGGCAGCAGGCTGGAAACGCCGGGACCGACCGCCTCTACCTCGCCGGAGGCCTCGGCGCCGACGACCAGCGGCAGCTTGCGCTTCGCGAAGGCCATGCCGCGCCAGCCCCAGACGTCGATGTGGTTCAGCGCCACCGCCTTGATGCGCAGCGTCACTTCGCCAAGCGCGGGAGGCGGTGGGGGTGGCAGGTCCACCGTTTCAAGGCGGCGGTCCTCGATAAGTTGCAGTGCGCGCATGGAGCCTGTCGGTTCTGTTAAGCGGAAAGGGCTCGCTTAGACCGGTTCCCGCGCCATGACAAGGCAGGTGTTCTGGCCGCCAAAGCCGAAGGAGTTCGACAGAACGGAGCGAACCTGCGCATCGCGCTTCTTGTTCGGCACGACGTCGAGCACGATCGCCGGGTCGGGATTGTCATAGTTGATGGTCGGAGGAATGACGCTTTCGCGCATCGTCATCAGCGAAAACGCCGCTTCCACAGCGCCCGCCGCCGACAGCGTGTGGCCGATCATCGACTTGTTGGACGAGATCGGCATCGAGCCGATGCGCTCGCCAAACACCGTCGACAGCGACAGGTGTTCCATCTTGTCGTTTTCCGGCGTCGAGGTGCCGTGTGCGTTGACATAGTCGATCTCGTCTTCGCCGAGACCCGCATCCGCAAGTGCGGCCCGGACAGCGGCAATCGCCGGCGATCCATCCGGCTTGGAGCGTGTGCGGTGGAAATCGTCGGCCTTTTCGCCACAGCCGCTGAGGATGCCGAGAACGGCGGCCCCGCGGGCAAGCGCCGCCTCCAGCGATTCCAGCACCAGAGCGCCGGATCCCTCGGCCAAAACGAAGCCGTCACGGTCCTTGGAAAACGGCTTGGAAGCCTTTTCCGGATTGTCGTTGTGGGTGGAGAGCGCCGACAGCAGCGAGAAGCGGATCAGCGCCTCGGCGGTCGCCGAGCCGTCGGCGCCGATCGACAGCGCGCGGTCGCATTCGCCACGGCGGATCGCCTCGACGCCGAGCTGGATGGCGGTGGCGCCGGAGGCGCAAGCCGTCGAGAGCGTGATCGGCAGGCCACGCGTGCCGAACCGGTCGGCGAGCCGGTCGGCGATCGAGCCGAACTGGGTGGTTTCGAAGAGATCGAGTTCCTTCAGGCCGCGCGCCACGCGCAGCAGCCTTTCGGCGCCGGAATCCTGCTTGTCGGAATTATAGAGCGAAAAGCGGCCGTGCCAGTCGAGTTCGACCGGCGGCGAGGCAAGGAAGAGAGGGCCTCCGAAATCGCCGGAATTCAGGCCGGCTTCGCCAACAGCCTCCTGAGCCGCGGTTTCCGCCAGTTCATAGGTGAGAAGGCTTGCCCCCCTGGAACTCGACGGCAGAAAATCGACCATGCCGGAGATCCGTGTGTTGAGGTGATCGACCGGGAAGCGGGTGATCGGGTGGATGCCCGACTTGCCCGAGGTCAGCGCGCCCCAATTGTCTGATTTGCCGACGCCGAGCGAGGTCACCACCCCGATACCGGTAACGGCAACGACGGGCCTGCCCATGTGATCTCTGAAATTGGCCATCCGGGAGCCCTCTTATCTCTGCAGTGCGTTCGCCAGACGCCGCCTCAAGCGGCGTTGACCAGCGCCACGCCCTCGAATTGGTGATAGCCGATCGCCGTTGCAAGGACGCTCGCGGGAATGCCTTCAAACGGCTTTTCGGCCGTGGCGTCAAAGACAGGGTAGGCGGCCTTGCGGTCGACCGCGAGTGCCGCCAGCGCTACGGCGAAGGGAAACTGCGCTTCCTTCATGTGCCCGGTCAACGTTGTAAAACCGCGCGCCGATATCGCCGGATTGGCGTCGAGCGCCGCCTTTTCGGCCGATGTTGCCGCATGCGCGCCCGATGCTCCCGACATGGCGAGCAGCTTGCCGTTCGGCAGCAGCGCCTGTTTGAGCAGGAGAGCGATCTCGGCGTCGAGTTCTCCGCGCGCGCGCCTGGCGCGGCCGGAGACGACGGGGCCGAGTTCAGCGTAGATCTTGCGTCCGCGGCTTGCCGCGTGTTCGCGCTGCTCAAGCACCAGGAAGGCACCGCCGGAACCTGAGACCACGCCGCCGCCCTCGGCGCCCTGCCTTTGCCAGACGGGCTTCCACGGGCCGCGATGCAGGTAACCGGCCAGCTCGTAGCCGAGCAGCATGTCGGAATGTTCCGTCTGGAAGGCGCCGCCGACCAGGATGTGCGTCGACTGGCCGGAGCGAATGCGCGCGGCTGCCGTCTCGACGGCGGCGACGCCAGCGCCTTCCTCGCCCATGAAGGTCCTGGACGAGCCGGTCACCTTGTGGACGATGGAGATGTTGCCGGCGAGCAGATTGGAAAGCTGCGCCAGGAAAAGCGTCGGTCGCAATTCGGTGGTCAGCTTCTCGTTGAGCAGCACGCCGCGGTCGTTGCGGTTTTCCGAAGCGGCTAGAATGTCGGCGTCGACCGCTTCGTCGCGCTCGCCGCCGCCGGCCGCCACAACCATGTCCATGGTGGTGCAGAGTTCGTCATTGCCCTTGATGCCGGCGTCGTCGAGCGCGAGGCCCGCCGCATAGGTGCCGAGCCTCTGCCATGTCTCCATCTGCCGCTGATCGCCGCGCTTGGCGATCTGCAGGTTCCAGTCGATCTCGGGCAGTGGATGAACCGTGTAGGGCGCGAAGCGCCCGGCCTCGAGCACCGGCTCCCGGCCCGGTTGCGCCAGCTTTTGCCAATGGGCGTCAGGACCTTCCCCCAGCGAGGAAACAAGGCCGATACCTGTGATGACGACGTCGTGGGGGCTGCTCATGAGCGGCTTTGTGGGTCAGGTGACGGAGCGCGTCAAGTCACGCGCCCTGATGACCTCAGGCGGTCTTGGCGGCAACCAGCGCGTCGATCTTGGCGCACAGGTTCTTCATGACGAAGTAATCGTCGGTCGAAGCCTTGCCGTCATTGACTTCCTGGGTCCACTTTTCCAGCGGCACCTTGATGCCGAATTCCTTGTCGATGGCGAACACGATGTCCAGGAAGTCGAGGCTGTCGATGCCGAGATCGTCAATGGTGTGGCTCTCGGGCGTGATGGTGTCGATATCGATCTCGCTGGTGTCGGCAATGATCTTGGCGACTTTGTCGAACGTTGTAGACAAGGGGCTTTTCCTTCTTTGCGGGCGGAATCTGTCCGCATTCGTTTGGGCGCTGTCTAATCGGTTTTTCCCGGCAGGAAAAGGCCTGTTAAGCCGGGCGCAGATGGGTAGGATGCCCAGGAAACGCAAGAAGGGCCGCCGGTCGACCCGGTGGCCCTTCCGTTGACGCTACGTAAGCTCAGCTGTCGCGGAGCTTGACCAGGTCGTTCAGCAGCCCGCCCGTTCCGTTGTGGACGGTCAGCCGCTCGACCTTGCCGGCGATGGTTTCCAGAGCCTCGAGCTCCTTCAGCCGCAGCATCACCGGGTTCTCCGCCATCACCTTGGCCGTGTTGAGAAGGGAACGCGTGGCGTTCGTCTCCTCGCGGCGGCGGATGACATTGGCCTCGGCCTGCTTTTCGGCCGAAACCACCTGGTTGAGGATCTCACGCATCTCACCCGGCAGGATGACATCCTTGAGCGCGATATCGCTGACCTCGACCCCGATCTCGGCCATGTCGGCACGGACCTTGGCCGCCGCTTCCTCGTCGACCGTCACCTTCTTTTCGAGGATCTGGTCGAGCGTGAGCGCGCCCAGCGTCTTGCGGAACGCGTACTGCAGGGCGCGGTAGAGGGCCTCGGAGAAGTCCTTCACCGCGCTCACCGCCTTGACCGGATCGATGACCCGGTATTCGGCCGCGATATTGACGCGGATCGTGACGCGGTCCCTGGTCAGCACTTCCTGCCCGGCGACATCGAGCGACTGGCGCTTGAGGTCGACGACCTTGATCTGCACCATCCGTCCGACGTTCCAGAAGCCGTGCACGCCAGCGGCAAGCGTCCGCACAAGGACACCGTCGATAAACAGCAACCCGGCCTGGCCGTCGACAACCGGGTGAACGGACATCAATTCCGCCTTCCGGGCCTGGCCGAGCCGGCGCATGACAGCCGGATCGATGGCAAGATCGGCCGAGGTGTCGATCACCGTCACCTTCCACGGTCCGGCATCGGTCCACAGTACCAGCTTACGGTCGGGGGCCTGCACGGAATGCAGGTTGCCGTCACGCTCGATGACGGCAACTTCCGTGCGCCCCGTGCGCACGACGGTGAAATGACGCGCGGCCACGTCCGGGAGCTTGTCGAACAACGCCTTCTCGTACGCCGAAACGAATTCCGGGCTCTTCAGATCGTGCCGGGACACCTCAAGGCTCTGGTTCCGGTTGGCGAGCCAGTGCTCACCCGGCAGCAGGACAGCCTTGATCTCTCCCTTGTAGAGAGTGAGGGCACGTTCGTTTTCCCTAACGAGGACGCGCTCGCGCCCAAGAACTGTATCGAGAATAGTCATTGTCTTACTCCTGTCGGGCATGGCCCCATGCGAGGCGTCACGTCATGCGTCGATCTTCCCTTCGTTTCTCGTTTCACTTCCAATTCCGGACACGAATGATCCGGGGACTGGTGGCATCGATGCGCGGCGGGCCTGCGGGAGCGGATCACGGGGCAGCGAAGCGGGCGCCGGAGGCGAGCCTCCCTTGCCGGCGACACTGCGCCTTGACCATCACCGCGAGCCTGGCCGCGAGCCGATGGCATCGGACCTTTCGATACGTCCTGGCCCGAAGGCCTCGGCCGTCCGTCACGTCTTCAGCATTCCAGTCCCCGGACCGTTTCAGATAACACCTGGCAGGGTGCTGGCTTATCGAGCCAATGGAGAAGGAATCGAACCTTCGACAATCAGATTATGAGTCTGATGCTCTACCAACTGAGCTATCCGTGGTGCAGACGACGGGACTCGAACCCACAACCTCCGGATTATGTCCGGCGCTCTCCCAGTTGAGCTACATCCGCGATCCCAATCCCCAAAGCGGCGCCGTATACAGGGCGGCAAAGCCGTCTGCACGGGCGGAGACGAAAGCTCCAACCGTTGTGCTCGCTTCGGTTTTCGTGACCGGGAGCGCGCCTATAGCCCCTGCGACGGGTTGTCGCAAGCGACATTGTCGTGCCGAATTCGCGGCTTCTTTCGGCGGTGGCATTTCGGCAACACTCATTGCCGCGCCCGCGTTCGGGAGCAGTTGTCTCAGAAGGTGACGCGGCCGAGTACGCGCAAGCCGTCGCCTTGCGGCTCGACCACCACTGCTTCGCCTTCGCGCGGCGACACGCCGGTCAGCGCCACGATGTTTTCGAGATGGGTGACCAGGACCAGATTGTCGGAGCCGGAATAGGCGCGGATTTCCTTCATGATGGCGGCGATCTGCGCTGCTTTCTGCGCATCGTCACCCTTCAGGAGATCGAGCGGTGCGAACAGCTCCGGCTCGGCCTCGAAGGCGGTGCGCGCGGTGTCGAGGCAGCGGCAATAGCGGCTGGACAAAATGCGCTCGATGGGAGCCGCGCGGGCGGCAAACAGGGCGCCGATCTTGCTTGCCTGCTGCTTGCCGCGCGCCGACAGATTGACCTGGGTGGCGCAATTGCCGATGTCGAAATTGGCCGGGTCGGTGGTGCCGGTGACCATAGCGTGGCGCAGCAGCACGACATGGCCGCCATCCCGCAGCAGCGCCCAGCCGGCGTCCGTCGCGTGCGCGGCGGCGGGGACGACAAGCAGGAACAACGCCAAGGCTAACCGGATCATCGCCACCCTTCCATGCTCCCGTGTCGGGCTCCAACCATTCGCATATAAGGATTGGAAAGCAGGCACAAAGACAAGCCGGGCGTCAGCCGTGTCTCACGCCTCACATTTGGCGAGCTGCTGCTTCACCAGATCGATCACCGAGCGGAACTCGGTACCTTTCATCGCCGCGAGATGATGCGGCAGAGCCGCCGCGTAGGGCTGTTTTCACCAGCGGCGCCATACATCGCCGAACGGTCGGTTCCGCGGCGAAGCCGATCACAATGCCGAGGCTCGCATCGGCCTTTGCGCGTTGCCGAGGGCCTTGGCGCCGCGCACCGGTTCCAGCCCGCCAGCTCCGATCGGCTCGGCCGAGGCGGTTTGGCGCGCGCCGCACGATGGCATCGGCACGGATTGGTGCGGCAGGCATCGAGCAGCATGATCGGGCGCGATTGCGCCGCGACCGTGGCTCGCCTATCCCTGAAAAATGTCTCCGCTTACCGAAACCGTCCTGTTCGTCTTCAGTCTTGTCGCGCTCGGCTATCTCGCCGGGCTGACGGGCTATTTGAGACCGGCGAGCGGCGAGGGGATATCCGACTTTGCCGTCAGCGTGGCCATGCCGCTGCTTCTCTTCCAGACCATGGTGACGGCGGATTTCCATGGCGTGGCGCCCTGGCCGCTGTGGGGTGCTTATTTCACGGCGGCGGCGATCACCTGGGCCGCCGGCCATCTCGTCATCACGCGGATATTCGGGCGGGATGCCCGCGCCGGCGTTGTCGGAGGCGTCTCGTCGGCCTTCTCCAACATCGTGCTGCTCGGCGCCCCCTTCATCCTCGGCATATTCGGCCCGAGCGGCTTCGAAGTGCTGTCGCTGCTGGTTTGCGTGCACCTGCCGATCATGATGATGGCCTCTATCGTGCTGTTCGAAATGTTCGGCCGCGGCAGTGGCGAGCATGTGCATCCGCTGCGGGTCCTGCACAGTTTCCTCAAGCGGCTGTTCATCAACCCTTTGATCATCGGCATTCTGCTGGGTCTCGCATGGCGGCTCGGCGGCGTGCCGTTGCCGGCTCTTGTGATGCGGCTGGTCGAGGCCATGGCAAACACCGCCGGGCCGGTGGCGCTGTTTGCCATGGGGCTCAGCCTGCGCCGCTTCGGGATATCAGGCAATGTGCGGCCGGCGTTGGCGCTTTCGGCGCTCAAACTGTTCCTGATGCCGGCACTGGTTCTTGCCTTCGTCTGGCTGCTCGGCCTGCCGCCCCTGACCGCCAAGGTGGCGGTCGTGGTGGCGGCGCTGCCCTCCGGTATCAATTCCTATCTCATCGCGGTGCAGTTCAACACCGGCCAGGCGCTGGCATCGAACCAGATGACCATCGCCACGGCCTGCGCGGCGATCACCACCGCTTTCTGGCTGACGGTTGTCCTGCATGTTTTCGGGTAAGGTTGGCGACGCCGTACGCCAAGGCGCGCTCGTCTTGTGCTGGTCCAACCCCTATATGCCATCTTGCGATTGCTTGCGGGGCTTTCCCTAGGTTAAGAGCAATGGCTCCAGCGCGCGGCCCTGCCTGCGCTTTACCGAAGACATCCAGATAGCGGCCCGTGAGCGCCGAACGGAGGCTAGACCATGCTTCAGAAAACCAGCCATTTCATGCGGCAGGCCAATCTCATCAACGGCGAATGGGTGCAGGCCGACAGCGGCCAGACGGTCGACGTGAACAATCCGGCTACAGGCCTCAAGATCGGCACCGTACCGAAGTCGGGCAAGGCAGAGACTCGCCGCGCCATCGAGGCCGCCGATGAAGCTTTCAAAACCTGGCGCAAGACGACCGCGCTCGAGCGCTCGAAGCTGCTGCGCAAGCTGCATGATGCGATGATGGACAATCAGGACGTGCTGGCCGAACTGCTCACCATCGAGCAGGGCAAGTCGCTGTTCGAATCCAAGGGCGAGATCGGTTCGGCTGCCGCCTACATCCTGTGGTTCGCCGAAGAAGGCCGCCGCACTTATGGCGATGTCGTGCCCTCGCCATGGGCGGACCGCCGCATCCTGGTGACGAAAGAACCGGTCGGTGTCATCGCCGCCATCACGCCGTGGAATTTCCCGTCCTCGATGCTGGCCCGCAAGCTCGGTCCCGCACTTGCCGCAGGCTGCACCGCCGTCGTCAAGCCGGCCTCGCAGACGCCGTATTCCGGCCTTGCCTGGGGGGCGCTTGCCGAGGAAGTCGGCTTTCCCAAGGGCGTCATCAACATCCTGACCGGCGCCGCCGGCGAGATCGGCGACGAGATTTGCGCCAATCCGCTGGTCAAGAAGATCACCTTCACCGGCTCGACCGAAGTCGGCAAGATCCTGATCCAGAAATCGTCGGTGACCGTCAAGAAGGTATCGATGGAACTCGGCGGCAACGCGCCGTTCATCGTTTTCGACGACGCCGATATCGAGCGTGCGGTGGCCGGCGCGATCACCGCCAAATATCGCAATTCCGGCCAGACCTGCGTCTGCACCAACCGCTTCCTGGTCCAGGCTGGCGTCTATGACAAGTTCGTCGAGAAACTCGCCGCGGCCAGCAACGGGCTGAAGGTTGGTTCCGGCCTGGAAGAGGGCGTCCAGCAGGGGCCGCTAATCGACGAGAAGGCGGTCGAGAAGGTCGAGGAGCTGATCGCCGACGCCACGGCCAAGGGCGGCAAGGTCGTCGCCGGGGGCAAGCGCCACGCGCTCGGCGGTTCGTTCTTCCAGCCGACGGTCATCGCCAACGCGACGCCGAAAATGCGCTTTATGAAGGAAGAGATTTTTGGGCCGGTCGCACCCGTGTTCAAGTTCGAGACCGAGGAAGAGGCCGTGGCGCTCGCCAACGACACGGAGTTCGGCCTTGCCTGCTACTTCTACACCGGCGATCTCGGCCGCGCCTTCCGGGTCATGGAAGGCCTGAAATACGGCATGGTTGGCGTCAA
This sequence comes from Mesorhizobium australicum WSM2073, assembly GCF_000230995.2. Classification (NCBI taxonomy): domain Bacteria; kingdom Pseudomonadati; phylum Pseudomonadota; class Alphaproteobacteria; order Hyphomicrobiales; family Phyllobacteriaceae; genus Mesorhizobium; species Mesorhizobium australicum. The sequence goes on from NC_019973.1 coordinate 3,760,641, forward strand.
TGAAGGGCTGATCACCACACCTGAAGCACCGTTCGGCGGCGTCAAGGAATCCGGACTTGGCAAGGAAGGCGGACATCAGGGCATCGAGGATTACCTCGATACCAAATATGTGTGCATCGGCGGCCTCGGCCTCTGATAGGCTAGTCCGGAGGCAGGCTCGTACACCTGCCTCGAGGCTGAAGAACCAGCCGAAGTCCTTTGGATCCACTGACGTTTGCGGGCATGATGATGAAGGACGGCGAGGTTTTCGGCACGACGCAGGCAGGCGAACCGGTCCGCCGCTTCACGATCAGGGGCGGCGGCCTCACCGCCAACATCATCGGGCTCGGCGCCATCGTCCAGGACCTGCGCCTGGCCGGGCATGACGCGCCGCTGGTTCTCGGCTACAGCACTCTGGAAGCGTATGAGACAGATACTGCCTTCTTCGGGGCGGTGGTTGGGCGCTACGCCAACCGCATCGGCGACGCTCGTTTCACAATTGGCGGCAACCGCTATCAGACCGAGCGCAACTTCCTGGACAAGCATACGCTGCATGGCGGCTCGCAAGGCTATTCCCACCGGCCATGGACGGTTTCGCTGCATGGCAGGGACTTCGTCACGCTGACGCTGCATGATCCCGATGGCGCGATGGGCTTTCCCGGAGCGCTCGACGTTACCTGCACCTACCGGCTGAAAATTCCCGGCACGCTCAGCGTCGAATTGACGGCGACCTGCGAGGAGCCGACGCCGTGCAATCTCACCCAGCATTCCTATTTCAACCTCGACGATGGCGGTGCCGGCGACATTCTCGACCATAGGATGATGCTGAACGCCGGCGCCTATCTGCCTGTCGACGGCGACATGATCCCGACCGGCGTGGTCAAGCCGGTCGACGGCACGCCCTTCGATTTTCGCCAGGCGCGGCCGCTGCGCATGGAGACCGAGGGCGAACAGTTACCCTACGACCAGAATTTCTGCCTGGCCGCGGCGCGCGGTCCGCTCAAGCAGGCAGCTTGGGTGCAAGGGGCGAGTTCCGGCGTCGAGATGGAAGTCTGGACCACCGAGCCCGGCGTCCAGCTTTATACCGGGCAATATGTGACGCCACGCACCGGCCTGGAAGGGCGGGGTTACAAGGCCTTCAGCGGCTTCTGTCTGGAGCCGCAGATATGGCCCGACGCGCCGAACCGGCCGTATTTCCCGCAGGCGACGCTATGGCCTGGCGCGATCTACCACCACGTGACGGAATATCGGTTCCGGCAGGGCTGACTTTTTCAGGACTGGCCGAACGCCGCCCGTAGCGTCTCGAACGGCGCCAATGCGCCGCGGACCTGCACGACGGCGGCGGCGACGCGGTGCGCACGCTGGACAGCGTCCGCCGGGGCAATCCCGCCAAGCCGTGCGGCGAGATAGCCGCCGTTGAAGGAATCGCCGGCACCGGTCGTGTCCACGGGCGCAGGCACGTGGATTGCGGCGACCTCCCGCAGCGCTCCACCCTTGCCAATCAACGCCGGTGCCTCGCCGTTCTTGACCACGACCTCCTTGACCAATTGCCCGAGGCGCTCGGCGGTCGCCTGCGGTGTGTCATCGCCGAACAGCATCTGCTCGTCCGGGAACGTCGGCAGCGCGATGTCGGTAACCGCAAGCGCCCGGGCAATCGCTGCTTGCGCGTCCTCGCGGTTACGCCAGAGCCGCGGCCGATAGTTGGGATCGAAGGCAATCAGCGAGCCCGCCGCGCGCGCCTTTGCCACTGCGGCCAGCAGCGTCTGGCGCGCGGCCTCATCGAGAATTGCCAAAGTGATTCCGGAGAAGTACACAAGCGCCTGATTTTCCAGGTTTTTCGCCAGTGCCGCCGGGTCCGAGGCGAGCTGCCTGGCGGCGGCGTCGCCGCGCCAGTAGGTGAAGGAGCGCTCGGCGCCGGTCAGCGTGATGGCATAGAGGCCGGGGCGCGCGCCCGGTATGACCGGACTGGAGCCGATGCCGATGCCGTTTTCGGCTAAGAAGTCGATCTGGCCCTGCGAGAAAGGGTCGTCGCCGAAGGCCGAGACATAGGTTGCCGGCCGGTCAGCGCTTAGGGCATGCAGCGCCCACAGCGTGTTGAACGTGTCGCCGGCAAAGCCCATGCGCCAGTTCGGCCCGGTCTGGCCCGACAGTTCCAGCATGCATTCGCCGATCGAGGCGACGCCGTTTCCCACCATCTGCAATCCTCCAGTGCTTTCGGTGCTGTAGCTTTTTGCCGAACGCAGCGCCATGCTTGGCAAGCAGGCTTTTTTCCGCCACAGCGTTTTCCCACAGGCTGGCGGGATGCGATCCGCCCGGCAGGACGTTATCTGCGAAAGAGGAACCGGTTTGGCATCGTTATGGCGTTATCTCCTGGCAGGTCTTGGTCTGGCTGCTTTGCTGGTCGGCGTTCTCGCGGCCGTTTATCTGACCGCGCCGCATTCGGCACAGCCCGCCGGCCCGGATGTCTCGCGGACGAAAAAAACCGACAACGGGTTGTACGTAGCGAGTTTCGTGCCGGAACGGGGCGTCGTGCGGCAGGGCGAACTGGAATCCTGGCTTCTGACGCTGAAGACAAAGACGGGGGCCTCGGTGGAGCGAGCCGCGATTGCCATCTCCGGTGGCATGCCGCAACACAATCACGGTCTGCCGACCAGCCCGCAGGCGACCGACTATCTAGGCGAGGGACGCTACCGCATCGAAGGGGTGAAATTCACCATGAGCGGCTGGTGGCAACTGCGTTTCGCCATATCGTCCGGCGCGGGCTCCGACACTGTGCTGTTCAACGTGGTGCTGTGAGCGGTCGATGAGGCGCTTTTTCTGCTTTTTGGCACTGACGGTGGCAGCCATCCTTGCCGGTTGCGGCAAGCCGGATTTTTCCGATGCCGAGAAGAAGACGATTGCATCGCTCGCGCTGAATACGCTGCCGGCGCTGAAGCCTGATACCACCAACCGCTTCGCCGATGAGCCGGCCGCGGCGGCGCTCGGCTCGACGCTGTTCTTCGACGTCGGGATGAGCCGCGACGGTACGGTGTCCTGCTCGACCTGCCACAAGATCGACCGGCAGTTCCAGGACGACCTGCCGCAGGCGGTCGGAGTCGGCCACACCAACCGGCGCACCATGCCGCTGGCCGGCGTGGCGCGCGACCCCTGGTTTTTCTGGGACGGGCGACGCGACAGCCTGTGGGCGCAGGCGCTGACACCGCTCGAAAACCCGTTGGAACAGGCGGGAAACCGTGCTGCCTACGCGCATTACATGAAGGCGCGTTTCGGCGAACGCTACGAGCGCATCTTCGGGCCATTGCCTGATTTGTCCAGCATTCCGCCAAATGCCAGCCCGCTTGGAAGCGATGCCGAAAAAACCGCCTGGAACGCGATGAGCGATGCGCAGCGCGACGCAATCAACGGCGTCTATGCCAATATCGGCAAGGCGATCGCCGCTTTCGAACGCTCAATCGAGCCGGCACCGACACGCTTCGACCGCTTTGCGCTGGACCTTGCGACAGGCGCCGAGCCGAAAGGCGATGCCGTCTTTTCCGCGGAGGAAATCCTTGGGTTGAAACTGTTCGTCGGCAAGGCCAATTGCGTGAGCTGCCACAACGGCCCGCGCTTCAGCGACAACGGTTTTCACAACACGGGTGTACCGCCTGCTGCCGGCCTGCCGGCGGATCGTGGGCGCGTCGATGCGGTGGCCCAGGTCGAGGCCGACCCGTTCAACTGCTTCGGAGCCTATCGCGATGGCGAGGCCAGTGCCTGCGGAGAGCTGCGCTTCATGGTCAAGGATGCGCCGGAACTTGTGCGCGCCTACAAGACGCCGTCGCTGCGCGGTGCGGCGACGCGGCCGCCTTACATGCACGCCGGGCAGTTTTCATCGCTCGACGAGGTCGTCGCTCACTATGCCAAGGCTGCGCCAAGCGTCGAGGGCAGTTCTGAAATTCACCCGCTGGAGCTCTCGGGCCGCGAGCGCGCCGCGCTGGTGGCGTTCCTGAAGACGCTATCGGAATAGGTTACCTGTCCTTGACCGTCTCCATCGCCACGAAGGTCGAGGTCTGGGCGACGTGGGGCAGGGCGGAGATGCGCTCACCGAGCACGCGGCGATAGGCGGCGATGTCCTTCGTGCGGACCTTAAGGAGATAGTCGAAGCTCGACGCCATCATGTGGCACTGCTCGATTTCCGGCACGGCTTGTACGGAGCGGTTGAAGGCATCGAGCGCGGCGGATCGGGTGTCCGATAATTTCACCTGCACGAAGGCGACATGGCCTTCGCCCATGCGTTCGCGGTCGATGATCGCCTGGTATCCCCTGATATAGCCGTCCTTCTCCAGCCGCTTCACCCGCGCCTGCACCGGTGTCTTCGACAGGCCGACCTTGACCGCCAGTTCCGACATGGAAAGCCGGCCATTGCCGGCCAGTGCCGACAGGATGTTCCTGTCGATGCGGTCCAATTGATCTTCTGTCATTGAAACTGCAGCCCGAATGAGCAATTTTCGGCGACATGATACGTCAATCGAGCTGCCCTGTCGATTTTTTCAGACCGCCTGAAATCTGGCACTTGTGCTAGCTTGCGCCATTCGGTCCGGTGACCGCCGGCCCGTTCCCTTGTGCTTGCTCATAGGACCGCCATGCCGCTCGACGCCATCCGCCAGCAGATCCGCGCTAATTATTTGCCCGACGAAGACGCAGCGGTTAAGCGATTAGCCGAGGCGGCCGGGCTTTCGGCCGGAGACCGTAAGGCGATCTCGGCGCGTGCGGCCGACCTGGTGCGGGCGGTGCGCGGTTCGTCCGATCCCCGGCTGATGGAAGTCTTCCTCTCGGCCTACGGCCTCTCCACCAAGGAAGGCGTGGCGCTGATGTGCCTGGCCGAGGCGCTGCTGCGCGTGCCCGACACAGAGACGATGGACGATCTCATCGCCGACAAGATCGCGCCGCACGACTGGTCGGCGCATTCGGGCGGTTCGAGTTCGATCTTCGTCAACGCCTCAACCTGGGCGCTGATGCTGACCGGCCGCGTGCTCGAGGAAGGTGAGGGCGGTATCGAAGGCACGCTGCGTTCGATGGTGCGCCGGCTGGGCGAACCGGTCATCCGCAAGGCAGTGGCCGCAGCCATGCGCGAGATGGGCGAGCAGTTCGTGCTTGGCCGCACGATCGCGGAAGCCGTCAAGCGCGGCCGGCCAATGACGCAGAAGGGTTACCTCTACTCCTTCGACATGCTGGGCGAGGCGGCCCGCACCGAGGCGGACGCGCTGCGCTATCACAAGGCCTATGCCGACGCCATTTCCTCGCTCGATGCTGGCTCGAACGGGCCAGATATCCGCCAGAACCATGGCATCTCCGTCAAGCTTTCGGCACTGCATCCACGCTACGAAGAAGCGCAAAAGGAAGAGATGCTGCCTGTGATGGCCGAGCGGCTGTTGTCGCTGGCCCTGGCCGCACGGCATTCGCGGATGGGGCTCAACATCGACGCCGAGGAGGCGGATCGTCTCGACCTGTCGCTCGACGTGATCGAGCGGGTGCTGGCCGAGCCGGAACTCGCCGGCTGGAACGGCTTTGGCGTCGTCGTGCAGGCCTATGGTCCGCGCGCGGCTTTCACCATCGATTGGCTCTATGCCCTGGCCAACAAGCATAATCGCAACATCATGGTCCGGCTGGTCAAGGGTGCCTATTGGGACACGGAGATCAAGCGGGCGCAGACACTCGGGCTTGCCGGTTATCCCGTGTTCACGCGCAAGGCCAACACCGACGTCTCCTACATGGCTTGCGCGAAAAAGCTGCTTGGCATGACCGACCGCATCTATCCGCAGTTCGCCACCCATAACGCGCACACCGTCGCCGCCATCCTGTCGATGGCTGACAGTCGCGACACCTTCGAATTCCAGCGCCTGCATGGCATGGGCGAGGCTTTGCACGAAACGGTGCGCAAGGCCGAAGGCACGCGTTGCCGTATCTATGCGCCGGTCGGCGCGCATTCGGACCTGCTGGCCTATCTGGTCCGCCGGCTCCTGGAAAACGGCGCCAACTCCTCCTTCGTGCACCAATTGACCGACGAGGAGGTCGAGCCGGAGGATATCGCACGCGATCCGCTGGAAACGGTTGAAAGCCAGGGTCCCGCCGCCAATCCGGCGATTGCCCGGCCTTCCCAGATCTTTGGGATCGGGCGCCGCAACTCGAAGGGATTCGACATCACCGACACGGTGACGCTGGCGGCGATCGAGCAGTCCAGAGCGGCATTTGCGGGTCCCGATCGCTGGCACGCCAAGCCGATCACGCGCGCCGCCGGCTACGGCAAGCAGCGCCCGATCCTCAATCCGGCAAAGCCTTCCGAGGTGGTCGGCACGGTTCACGAGGCCGCCGCCAAGCAGGTCGCAACCGCCGTGCGCATCGCTGTCGAGGCGCAGCCGGCGTGGGCAAAACGCCCGGTCGCCGAGCGTGCCGCTATCCTCAACCGTGCCGCCGATCTTTACGAGGCCAATGCCGTCGAGTTCTTCGCGCTCGCCACGCGCGAGGCCGGCAAATCGCTGGCCGACGGCGTCGCCGAAGTGCGCGAGGCGGTCGACTTCCTGCGCTATTACGCCACCGAGGCGGCGAACGCCGAAACGGGCACGCAAGCGCGCGGCGCCATCGTCTGCATCTCGCCGTGGAATTTCCCGCTCGCCATCTTCACCGGCCAGATCGCGGCAGCACTTGTCACTGGCAATTCAGTGATCGCCAAGCCAGCCGAGCAGACCCCGCTGATCGCCTTCCGCGCCGTCGAGATGCTGCGCGAGGCCGGCGTGCCGGAAGACGTCATCCAACTCCTGCCCGGGGACGGCCCGTCGGTCGGTGGTCCGCTGACAGCGGACCCGCGTATTGCCGGCGTCTGCTTCACCGGCTCGACCGAGGTCGCCAAGCTGATCGAAAAGCAATTGGCCGAGACCGCGGCGCCGGACGCCATGCTGATCGCCGAGACCGGCGGCCTCAATGCCATGATCGTCGATTCCACGGCACTTCCTGAGCAGGCGGTGCGTGACATCCTCGCGTCGGCCTTCCAGAGTGCCGGCCAGCGCTGCTCGGCGTTGCGCGTGCTCTATGTCCAGAAAGACGTCGAGAAGAAGATGCTGGAGATGCTGAAAGGCGCCATGGAGGCGCTCAATGTCGGCGATCCCTGGCGGATTTCGACCGATGTCGGTCCGGTGATCGACGATGACGCGCAAAGTTCGATCCGCGATTATTGCACGACGATGGGCCTGCAGGGCCGGCTGATCGCTAAACTTGAGGCGCCCAAGGATGGCCGCTTCGTCGCGCCGCATGTCTTCCGGGTCAAGGGCATCGAGGAGATGGAGCGCGAAGTGTTCGGTCCGGTGCTGCACGTCGCGACCTTCGACGCCGACCAGATCGACAGCGTCATCGCCGCCATCAACCGCAAGGGCTACGGCCTGACCTTCGGCCTGCACACCCGCATCGAAGGCCGGGTGCAGCATTTCGTCGACGGCATCCATGCCGGCAACATCTATGTCAACCGCAACCAGATCGGCGCTGTCGTCGGTTCGCAGCCATTTGGGGGCGAGGGCCTGTCCGGCACCGGGCCAAAGGCCGGCGGGCCGCACTATCTCAGGCGTTTCCGCAAAGGGCCTGAAGCGGGCACGGAAGTCGGCGAAGGCCATAAGGTGACGGCGACCGAACTGGCCGACAATCTGCCCGATCCCGCTCTCGGCGGCTGGTCGACGCGGCCGGACCGGGTCGCCATCCTCAGGAAGCATCTTCGCGGCAAGGGCGCGGCCGCGATCGGTGCCGCCGCCAGCATTGATTTCGGCCAGGTCGATCTGCCCGGGCCGACCGGCGAGGCCAACACGCTGTCGCTGTCGCCGCGCGGCCGGGTGCTGTGCTTGGGGCCGGACGGCGACACGCTGCTGGCGCAGACCATCCAGGCGCTCGCCGCCGGCAATGCGGTGCTGGCTGTTGCGCCGGGTGCACCGGCGGCGCTCTCGGCATTGACCGGCAAAGGCCTGCCGCTGGCGGCCATCGACGGCCGCCCCGATCCTGTCGAGGCGCGCTCGCTGCGCGTCGATGTGGTTGCTTTTTCAGGCACGCCCGCGGCGGCGCGCATCGTGCGCAAGGTCATCGCCGAGCGCAGCGGGCCGATCGTCCCGCTGGTCAGCGAGGTGCTTTATCCGGCGGCTTATGCGCATGAGCGGGCGGTCTGCGTCGACACGACCGCCGCGGGTGGCAATGCCAGCCTCTTGGCCGCCGCATAGGTCGGCATCTACGCGCCCTCGACGACGGAAAAGCCCTCGAATTGCGGGTGGCCGAGATAGTGGACTTTCGTCGTGCCGACATTCCGGTGGGCGGCGCGGAAGTTCTCCGACTTGGTCCAGGCGACGAAATCATCGTGACTTGCCCACGCCGTGTGCGACGCGAACAGCGTGTAGCCCTCGGTCTCGTTGACCGGGCCGCGCAGCAGGTGAAATTCGCGAAAACCCTTCATCTCGGCCAGGCTGGAGTCGCGGTTCTTCCACATGGCTTCGAAGTTGCCCTCCGAGCCGGTCTGGACCTTGAAGCGGTTCATGGCGATGTACATGGGGTCCCTTTCACGCGGATGTTGATGGTTGCGCCGCAACGTTTGTCCCGGGCCTAGTCAAAACGGGCCGATGCCGACCTCGAACTCCAAGCTCGGGTTCGATGCCTGTGACGGAATTGGAGGGAAGGGAGCGGCCTTGCGCACGATGCCAAGCGCGGCCTCGTCGAAAGTCGGCGATCCTGAGCTTTCCAGAATGCGCAACTGGTCTATGTCGCCCTTCCTGCCTATGGCGAATGCCACAACCGCATTGTTACGCGCGGCCAGTTGCAGCGAAGGCGGGAGAGTACGATTGACGCTGCCGAGTTTTCGAAAGACGTTGCCGCGGTAGCTGTCTTCCGCGGCGCTGCCTTGGTCTTTTTGCCTTTTGCCCTTGCTGGCCGCTTCCGCCAGCCGGTCCTGGCCATCGGCCGTGCCGCTCCGTTCATTCGCTGCTCCAGCAGTGGCAGGGGCAGCCGCCGGAGTTGGCCTTGCAACGGGGATCGGCGGTTGGTCCGGAACGGTGACAGGAATTTCGGTGGTTCCGGCCTGGGCGTTCGGCTGTGCCGGCGTTTCTGTCCTGGCAGCCACGCTCTGGTCATCCGGGCGCGGGGTTGCCGCCACCAGTATGTCCGGCGTGGCCACGGGCTGTTTGACCGGTTCCGCCGAGGGCTCCGAAGCCTGCTTCGCGGCGTCACGGGCAGGCTCGGGAGCGTGTGTCACCGGTTCCTGCGCGGGCTGTGAAGGTGCGGTCGGCGCCGGTCTGGCCGCCTTTGCCGGATGAGGCTTGGCCGTCGGCGGGGGCGGCACCAGCGTGACATTCATTGCCGCCGGGTCCTTGTCCAATGCACTGCCGGCGACCTTGTCACCTTTGTGATCGCCGCCTTCCGACTGCTCTGCCTCCCTGGAATCGAACTTGCCGGCGGACGAGATCAGAAAAGCCGCCGCCACGCCGGCATGGAGCAGGCAGGAGATGGCGATCGCAGCCTGCCACTTGCCGTTGCTGGCTTGCGGTCGTGCCTGGGCAAGTCGCTCTGCCGGCGCTATTGCCAACTCGCTGCCAGCGTCGGGGAGTGGATTGATTTCCTGCATGTCGCGGGCGCGAAATTGCAGCGATACGCGCAGACTTGTCAAATCAAGATCGGCTGCCTCAACCGGTAAGCAATCGAAGCCGGCCAGCGGCCCTGCCACGGTCTTTTCTTATGCGGTCCCACTTCAGACGCCGAAAGCGATGCCGGTCCTGGTGTCCGTCTTCAGCTTGCGCATGCAGGCAGTTGGTTCGACGCCCGTGCCAGCGCAATCCGTTCCGCTGTTGACCAGCACGCGGCTGACCTTGGTGCAGTCGGTGCCGGCCAGGTCAAAGCGTGTCACCTTGGTCTTGCCGTGCGGCAGGTCCTTGAAGTCGAGCACGGTCAGCCGGTCGACGATGCCGGCCTTGTTGAACAGAGCGATCTCGAACGCCGCCTTGGTCAGGTCGGCGCCGAGATTGTTGCTGACCAGGAAGGTCAGCCGGCAGCCCTTGCCGGAAGGCTGCGCGGCATTGAGTTCGAGGGTCAGGACCGGCGCGGACTGCTCAGCCCACGCCGGAATTGTCGTCAGCGACATCGCCAGCGTCGAGGTCAGCAAACGAAGGGATGCCGTCAAGGGCGTCATGGTCAGCCTCCAAAGCGCATGGTTGCCGCTAGCTTCAGCGTGATACCGGGTTCGTAGACCGCAACCGTGGTGCTGCCGTTCAGCGGATTGGCGTATTTGACGTCGAACAGATTGTCGGCGCGGAAATCGACTTTCAGATTGTCGGTCGCCTGATAGCTCGCGAAGGCATTGACCAGTGTGTAGTCCGTCGCAACGGCATTGCCCTTCGGCTTGCCGTTATACTGCACCTCACCGCCGACGGTCAGCTTGTCCTCAAGGAAACGCAGGCCAAGCTGAGCGGTGACCTGAGAGGAGGGAATAGTGGCGAGGTCGGCTTCCACACCCTTGTAGGAAACGGTGTGGCCATCCGTGATCGAGGCCGAGAAGCCGGCATAGCCCCATGCCGCGTCATAGACGCCTTCCAGCTCGAAACCGTTGATCTTGGCCTTGGCGAAATTTTGGTACTGGAAGCAGATCGGGATTCCGGGGCCGAAGGGGCAGCCGCTGCCTGGAGCGAACGGCGACAGCGTTACGCCGTCGATATAGTCGTCGACATCGTTGTTGAAATAGGCTGCTTTCAGGCGCAAGGCGTCGCCCGGTTCGAAGATGTCGTTCTGCTTGTAGTTGACGCCGAACTCGGTCGTCTTGCCGGTTTCAGGCCGCAGATTTGGATTGGGCAGGAACGGGAAGCTGACGCCGGCTGGATGATTGCCGCTGATCAGCGTTTCCGTGATCGAGGGCGAGCGGTAGCCTTCCGCATAAGTGCCGTAGAATTGCAGGCCGGCAAGCCCGGCGCTCTCGAACGGCGAGACACCGACCGTGACGCGCGGGGATAGCCTGTGTCCGGAAATATCGTGCGTGTCATCCTTCAGGCTGTAGCTGTCGTAGCGCAGGCCAGCGATGACTTCGAGCCAGTCCCAGGTGAGCTTGTCCTGGACATAGGCGCCGGACACGTTGCGCTTGCCCGACGGCGTGTAGAAACTGTCGCCCCCGGCCGCGCCACCCGTCTTGACGTTGTCGCCGACCCAATCGCCGCCATAGGTCAGTTCATGCGCGATGCCGTTCGTTTCGAACCGCGACGTGTTCCAGATATCGATGCCGGTCGTGCCGACATCGAATGTCGACAGTGATCCTGCCGGCAGCACCACGGGAAGACCGGTCACCGGATCGAAGCGGTTCTGCGGCGCGAGACTGGTCAGGTCGAGATTGGTCTTGTTGTAGGACGTGTTGATGTGGAGATCGAGCCAGCTCTTGTCTTCGTCCGTGATGTTGTAGCGGGCCGTGAAGGTGTTCGACTTCAGGTCGACATCGTTGACCGGCACGCCGCCGCTGGTCTCGTCCCAGCCGTCGCTCGAACCGACCCAGCCGAGCTTGAGCTCACTGTTCTCGGTTGGCCGGATGGTCGTCTTGAACAGGCCGCTCTGCACGTCGAAGCCGGTGCCGTTGACGGTGTCGCCGTCGCCGTCCTTGTAGTTGTCGTAGTCGCGGTAAACGATGTTGCCCAACACGTCCCAGTTCTCATTGATGCGATAGGCACCGGTGGCGCTGGTGGTCCAGCCCTTGCCGTTGCTCTCGTAGCGTCCGGTGACGGAACCGGCCCAGGTCTCGTCGGGCATAAGGACATCGACCGCATCCTTGGTATCGAAGAAGACGACGCCGCCAATAGCGCCCGAGCCATAGGTGTTGGCGACGGGACCACGGATCACGTCGACGGATTTGACGAGCTCGGGATCGATGTAGAAGGTCGACTGGGTGCCGTGGTCGGAACGCTGGAAATTCTGGCGCGCGCCATCGACGATCACCGCGACGCGGCCGAAATCCTGCAGGCCGCGGATGTTGATGCTGGTGCTGACGCGCCTGGCGTCGGCCTGCGCAGCGACGCCAGGCACACCGAAAAGCATCTCGTTCGGCGTTGTCGCCATGCGGCGATCGAGCTGTTCCTGGTCGACATGGCTGGCCGAGGCCAGCGACTGTATCGCCGTTTCGCCGGTGCGGCTGAGCACCAGGATCCTGTCGAGCAACGTAGCGCCCGCGGGGGCTGCCTTTTGCTGGTCAGTCTTCTTCGATTGATCCGTCTGCTCGCTCGCCGCCTGCGTCGCAGGTTGCGCGTGCGCCGATGGCGCGGATAGAGCGATCGCCGCCACGCTTGCGAGCAAAGCCGCCGCACCGTTCGCCGCCCACCGACGGCGCCGTTCCCAACTTATCAACCCCATGCCCCAACTCCAAATCCCAGGTTCCATGCTGGCTGGCCCGGGGCTTGCTGGCATTTTGATCGTATCCGGCATCTTAAATGTTGACTTATTTAGTCCGGTATTGCACTGACTAGTAAACATGATTATTCAAGTCAAGAATGAATCGGCAATTCGCAACGCCTAGCCAGATGCCCGGCACAGGAAAGGGATCGACCCAGATGAACACGCACAATCCCAACGAGTTTCGCTATCGCGTCCGCCGTTCCGACGATACCTCCACCCGTTTCGATCGGGTCTCGCTGGCGGTGCGGACGCTGTCCAGCAACACGCTGTTCCAGGGCGAGCACGAAATCGGAATCGAGCATCATGGCGCGCTCTACCGGCTGAAGATCACCCGCCAGGGCAAGCTCATTCTCAACAAGTAAGGCAAGGCATCAGGGGTAAAGACATGGACCAGCGCGTAAAACCCGCTCCGCATGAAATCCGGCGGGCCCGGACCGACAATCCGAAAGCGCGCGAGCGTGACCTCGCCGCCCAGCTCGGCATTTCGGAGGCCGAGCTGGTGGCCGCGCATTGCGGCGACGGCGTCGTCCGCGTCGAACCGCGCGTCAACGACCTTCTGACCGGTCTCGAGGCCGTTGGCGAGGTGATGGCGCTGACCCGCAACGAAAGCGCCGTGCACGAGAAGATCGGCGTCTATGACAAGGTCGTCACCGGCAATCACAATGCCATGGTGCTCGGCGAGAACATCGACCTGCGCATTTTTCCGAAAATCTGGGCGCATGGCTTTGCCGTGGAGAAGCGCGACGGCGACGACATCCGCCGCAGCCTGCAGTTCTTCGATGCGGCCGGCGACGCGGTGCACAAGGTGCATCTGCGCCCGGCCTCCAGCCTCCATGCCTACCAGAAACTGGTCGCCTCGCTGGAATCGCCGAACCAGGAGCCGACGATCGACATTTCAGGGACGGTTCTCGATGAGGAAAGCGAGGCCGGGGCATCGACGGCGAGCCTGGACGACCTGCGTGATCGCTGGAGCCGGCTGACGGACGTGCACCAGTTCTTCGGCATGCTGAAAACGCTGAAGCTCAGCCGCCGCCAGGCAGTGCGCATGGTTGGCCAGGACTACGCCTGGCTGCTCGACAATGACGCGGTGCGCGCCATGTTCCATCACGCCGCCGAAAGCGAGATGCCGATCATGTGCTTCGTGGGCAACCGCGGCTGCATCCAGATCCACTCCGGGCCGATCAAATCGATCAAGCCCATGGGGCCGTGGATCAACGTGCTCGACGAGACCTTCCACCTGCACCTGCGCACCGACCACATCCATGAAGTCTGGGCGGTGCGCAAGCCGACCAAGGACGGCCATGTCACATCGCTCGAGGTCTATGCCGCCAATGGCGACATGATCATCCAGTTCTTCGGCAAGCGCCATGAAGGCGAAAGCGAGCGCGAGGACTGGCGTTTTCTGGCCGAGCACCTGCCGCGCATTCCGAACCCGACGGCAGCCTGAGGAGAGTGCGATGCGGTTTGTTTCGAGGCCGTCCGCCCTGCGCGGATCGAGGGTCGGTTATGCAATCGGCCTTTCCATGGCTTTCGCCGCGCTGCAACCAGCCGGCGCCACCGAAGGCGTTTCGGTGTTCGCCGATCCTTCGAAGATCGCCGCTATTGGCGGCTCCATCACCGAGATCGTCTATGCGCTGGGCGAGGAGAGGCATCTGGTGGCGCGCGATTCCACCAGCCTCTATCCAAAGGCCGCGCTCGACCTGCCTGATGTCGGTTACATGCGCCAGCTGTCGCCGGAAGGCGTCTTGTCGGTCAATCCGACGGGCATACTGGCATTGCACGGCAGCGGTCCCAAGGAAGCCGTCGACGTGCTGAAGAAGACGAGCATTCCGTTGATAGAAGTGCCCGAGCAGTACAACCGCGAAGGCATCCTCCAGAAGGTCCGCATTGTCGGCAAGGCGATCGGGGTCGAGGCCAAGGCCGAGGTGCTGGCCAGGGCGCTCGATGCGAAACTCACAGCCGCCGAAAAGCGGACAGCCTCGATCAAGGAGCGCAGGCGCGTGCTGTTCATTCTCTCGACGCAGGGTGGCAAGATCCTGGCGGCCGGCAGCGAAACCGCGGCCGACGGCATGGTCAAGCTGGCGGGCGGGGTCAATGCGGTGGAAGGCTTTTCCGGCTACAAGCAAATGTCGGACGAAGCGATCATCACCGCAAGGCCGGACGTGATCCTGATGATGAGCAATGCCGGGCCGCCGGTCTCGGACGACGAAGTGTTCGGCAATCCATCCATCGCCTCAACGCCGGCCGGAACGGCGCGCAAGCTGATCCGCATCGATGGCGCCTATCTACTCGGCTTCGGGCCGCGCACGGCCGACGCGATCCATGATCTCGCCGTTTCGCTTTATGGCGCACAGGTCACGGACTGAGCATCATGGCCGACCAGTCGATCGCCGGTCCGGCGAAGCCGATTAGGGCATCCGAAGGGGATCGTTCCGGCCGCGCCCGTGCCGTCATCCTTCTGCTGTGCCTGGGCTTGGCGATCGCCATCTTGCTTTCGCTCACATCCGGCGCATCGGATGCATCCGCCGTGACCGTCTTCAGGGATTGGCTCTTTGGCTCCGTCCCCGGCGATGCGGCGCTCAACGCCCGCGACAGCTTGATCGTCCATGACATCCGCATGCCACGCGTCATCCTCGGCATGTTGGTGGGTGCGGCGCTCGCGGTTTGTGGCGCCGTCATGCAAGGACTGTTCCGCAATCCGCTCGCCGAACCCGGTCTGATCGGCGTTTCCGCAGGATCCAGCCTTGGCGCGGTGGTCATCATCGTTCTTGGCGGGACCGTGCTGGCGCCGGTGACCGCCTTGCTCGGAACGCTGGCGCTGCCGCTTGCGGCGTTCGTCGGCGGTCTCGTCACCACATTGGCGCTCTATCAGGTCGCCACGCGACGTGGGCAAACCTCGGTCGCCACCATGCTGCTCGCGGGCATAGCCCTGGCGGCACTTGCCATGGCGCTGACCGGAATCCTCATATTCATGGCCGACGATCGCCAGCTGCGCGACCTGACCTTCTGGTCACTGGGATCGCTCGGCGGTGCGACATGGGCCAAGATAGCTTCCGTAGGACCCATAATCGTCCTGGCACTGGCGGCGATGCCGTTCCTGGCCCGCGGCCTTAACGCGCTGGCGCTGGGCGAAGCGACCGCCGGCCATCTCGGCATTCCGGTGCAGCGGCTGAAATACACCGCCATTATCGGCGTTTCGGCGGCGGTCGGCGCCTCCGTCGCCGTCAGCGGCGGCATCGGCTTCGTCGGCATCGTCGTGCCGCATCTGCTGCGACTGCTGATCGGACCCGACAATCGTTACCTGCTGCCGGCCTCGGCGCTGCTCGGCGCCTCGTTGTTGCTGCTCGCCGATGCGGTCGCCCGCACCATCGTGGCGCCGGCCGAGCTGCCGATCGGCATCGTCACCGCGATATCAGGCGCGCCGTTCTTCCTGTGGATATTGCTGCGCAGGCGCGGCGTGATCGATTTGTGAGGCTGGAATGATCGAGGCGAGGGATGTTTCGGTCGATATTGCCGGCAAGAGAATTGTTGCCGGTGTCGATTTCGATGCGCGGCCGGGCGAGGTGGCCGCAATCGTCGGCCCCAATGGTTCGGGCAAGACGACCTTCCTGAGGGCATTGTCGGGGGACCTCGGCTATACCGGGAGCGTCGTCCTCAACGGCCGCGACCTCGCAGCGATGAAGCCGGTGGAGGTCGCCGTCCAGCGGGCTGTGTTGCCGCAGGCGACGACGCTGTCGTTTCCTTTCACTGTGCGGGAGGTCGTCAGGCTTGGCCTGGTCGGTGGCCGTTCGGGCGTGCTGCCGGGCGAGGACGGACGCCTGCCGGAACGGGCGCTGGCGCGGGTCGATCTCGACGGCTTTGCCGGCCGCTTCTACCAGGAGCTTTCCGGTGGCGAGCAGCAGCGTGTCCAGCTTGCGCGCGTGCTGTGCCAGGTCTGGGCGCCGGTGCTCGACGGCAAGCCGCGCTATCTGTTCCTTGACGAGCCGGTGTCCAGCCTCGACATCAAGCACCAGCTGATCATCATGAACATCGCCCGCGACTTCGCCAGAAGGGGCGGGGGCGTGGTAGCGATCCTGCACGACCTCAATCTGACGGCCATGTACGCTGACCGCATCTTCGTGATACATCGCGGCCGGCTGGCCGCCAGCGGCTTGCCCCGCGACGTGCTGAGTGACGACCTGATCGAGAAGGTGTTCGATTGCCGGCTCAAGGTCGGCGTGCTGCCGGCCGGCAACATGCCGTTCGTGCTCCCGCAATCGTCGGTCAGCTGATATTCAGCCGACACTGCACGATGCGGCAGGGATCAGGCCGCTGGGGCGCGGCGCTCCATCAGCATGTCGATGCCGAGCAGGGCGCGCACATTCGGCCGTGCCGCCACGAGGTCGGCGATCGTGTAACGGGCAAGCACGGCGAAGAAGGCGTTGAGCGCTTCGCGCAATGCGGAGTTCAGCGCGCAGCTGTCGACCAGGGGACATTCGGCGGCATCGTTCTCGAAGCACTCCGCCATGGCAAAACTTTCCTCGGTCACGCGCACAACGTCGAACAGGCTTATCGATTCGGCGGCACGGCCGAGCCGTACCCCTCCGTTCCGGCCGCGCACAGTCTCGACCATGCCATTCTCGACCAGAGGCTGCAGGATTTTGAACAGGAACAGTTCCGACACCGAATAGGCGGCCGCGATCTCCGGTATGCGGCTCAACCGGTCATTGTTGGCGGCGCAATACATCAGAATGCGCATGGCATAGTTGGTTTGGCGCGTAAGCCGCATCTTGTCCTCACTCGGCGCTGATATGATGCAACCACGCCAGATTCTAAACTTTGCTGGCGCGGCCCTCGTCCGGAATCCGGATCGCTGCACTGGTCTCGGCGGAATATGGCCTATACCTTGGAATAATTCCAGACTAGCCGGGCATCATAGATGAATAAACTCGTCAACTTTATGTGCGCCGCCGGGCAAAAGCCGGGACAGACAAACCGGCTGCCACGGGCATTCCGGCGGCCGCGGCACTAGATAGGCCTAATAGACGAGGAGCGGCATGGCTCAATCGGACCAATCCCTGGCGCCAGTGCGGTTCGATGCCGACGCGGGCGCCAAGCTTTCCGCGTTGCGGCGGACAAAGTTCGTCGCCACGGCGGCATTGGCACTCTGCGTGGTGGTCTTTGCCTTGGCCAAGTCCTTCCAGAGCAGCTATCCATGGCTCGGCTTCGTCGCCGCCTTCGCCGAGGCGGCAACGATCGGCGGCCTTGCCGACTGGTACGCGGTGGTGGCGCTGTTCAAACGGCCGCTCGGGTTGCCCATCCCGCACACCGCCATCATCCCGAAAAACCAGGACCGTATCGCCGACAATCTCGGCCGTTTCATCGAGGCCAATTTCCTGGCGCCGGAACCGGTGCGTGAAAAACTCGCCGAGGTCGATTTTTCGGCGCTCGTGGCCGACTGGCTGGCCGATGCCGAACGCGCCGCCGGCCTGTCGCGCTTCGTCGTGCGGCTGGTGCCGCAGACGCTTGCCGCCGTCGAACAATCCGGTCTGCGCGGCTTCGTCACCAGCCGCATGCTCGAACAGATCGAAAAGGTGCCGCTGGCGCCACTTGCGGCCGAACTTCTGTCCGCGCTCACCGACGACCGCCGCCACCAGAAGCTGTTCGACGAGTTCATCAAGGTCATCGGCCGGTTCCTCAACGACGAACAGGCGCTGGCGACGATGCGCGACAAGATCCGCGAGGAACTCCCGTCGCTATTCAACCTGTTCCGGGCCGACGCCTATCTCCTGAAGAAGATCGTCGCTTCGGCTGGCTCCTTGCTGGACGAGGTGCGTGCCGATCCAGATCACCCGATGCGCGCCGAATTCGACCGTTTCGCGCAAAGTTTCGTCGAGCGGCTGCGCACGTCCAAGCAATATGCCAGGCGAGCGGAGAAAATGAAGCGCGACTTCCTCGCCAGACCGGAAATCAGGGCGCTGGCCGGCGACATGTGGGAGAGCCTCAGCCTGTTCATCGAGCAGGACGCCAAGGCGCCGAATTCGTTGATCAGGGAGCATCTGGCCAACATGTTTGTCGAAGTCGGCCGCCATCTTGCCGGAGACGCGCAGATCCGGGCCGACATGAACCAAGGCTTCGTGGTGGCGCTGGCCTCCTTCGTCGAAAGCCAGAAGAGCGGTGTGTCGAAATTCATCGCCGACCAGGTCAAGCGCTGGGACCTGGCCCAACTGACACGCCTGATCGAGATGAACATTGGCAGGGACCTGCAATATATCCGCTTCAACGGCATGATCATCGGTGGGCTGGCGGGCATCATACTTTACACGATCGAGTTGCTGCTCCCGGTCAATTGATCCCTAGCGATCGCCTAGGCCCGTGTTCGAAATGGACACGAGGCGTTCGAGTGCTATTCTCCTCGATGAGGGCGTCCGCGACCGCGGCAAAGGGGAGATGACAATCATGGCCAGACAATCGGAATCCGATTCCTTCATGGAAATGTTCGGCAGGTTCGGCCGTGACCTGAAGGTGCCGAATGTGGATGTCGAAGCGATTCTTGCGCATCACCGCAAGAATCTCGAAGCCTTGGAGAAATCCGCGCGTGCCGGGGCGGCTGGGACGTCCTCGCTGTTGTCTAGGCAACGCGAAATGCTGCAGGACACGCTGCGCGAAATCGCCGACATGGCGCAGAGCTACCGCGCACCGGGCAATCCGCAGGAGTTGATGGCCAAGCAGACCGAGTTTGCCAGAAAATCCTTCGAGGTGGCGCTCAAGAACGCCGGTGAAGTGGCTGAGCTAGCCAGGAAATCAGGCACCGAATCGATCGACATCCTGCGCGCACGCATCAAGGAGGCGATGGAGGAGGTCCGCGCCGGTTACGGGCAGAAGTAGGTTCTCATGGGCTGTCGTTCCGCTCTCGGCCGGGCACACCCCGTTCCCGATACCGTAACCCTTCGCACAGTTGCATTAGCGCCACGCCATAAGCTCCCGGCAGTCTGAAAGGTCGGAAAAGTCCCAATTCGCCTGCCATCGCATGGCAAGACATGGCACGAGTGAGCGCGAATGCGCCGGAACGGATTTGCGAGGGACGAATTGACAGAGGCCGCCGGTTCGTGGTCCGGAAGCTTTGGAAGCGATCGGGAAAGCAGGCATGACGGAAGTACGGCCTAAAACGCCGCCAACCTACGAGCAGCTGAGAACGATGTCCGGGCAGGAGCTCGGCGTCTCGGAATGGACCACGGTCGACCAGAACCGTATCAACCAGTTCGCCGAATGCACGGGCGACCATCAATGGATCCACGTCGATCCTGAACGGGCGCGGCGGCAAAGCCCGTTCCGCACCACGATCGCGCATGGCTATCTGACACTGTCGATCATCGGCGCGCTGGCCCTCGAAATGGGGATCGTGCCCGAGAATACGCAGGCCGCCTTCAACTATGGTTTCGACAAGGTGCGTTTCCTGGCGCCGGTCAAGGTCGGCGCACGCATTCGCTTGCGCACGAAGCTGCTTTCCATGGAAGACAAAGGCCCGGGCCAGTATCTGATGAAGGCAGCCAACACGGTCGAGATCGAAGGCGAGGAAAAGCCGGCGCTGATGGCTGAAACACTCGTCATGCTCTACGAGCGCCGCAAACGGGCAGGGGCCTGAACGGCGCCCGCTAGGCTCCTTGCGTCAATTCCTTCAGCTGTTCTTGTGCGGCAAGGAATAGGCCCAGATCTGGGTATGGCATTTCGGAAAAGGCATGATTGAGCATCCGCGCAAATGGTGAGATTTGGCGGCGTTCTGCCGTTTCATGGATGGTCTGATTTGATGGGGCAGAAGGCCGCAACAACGAGGTGTTGTCGCGGCTTATTTGTCTGCTGACTTGGTGGTTCCCATATCAGCGAGTCATCGCCGTTTCGAGCGCCTTGAAAATCCGCTCGTCCGCGCACTGGGCGACGTTGAAGCGCAGGAAGCGGCTGGCGGACTGCGACAGGCTGAACGCATTGCCGGGCGCCAGCACGATGTTGTCGGCGAGCGCACTGCGGGCGATTTCGGCCGCGTCCACGCCTTCCGGCAGGGTGCACCACAGGAACAGCCCAGCCGGCTGCTCGATCCAGGGCGTGATGCCGATCGCCTTCAGCCGGGCGCTGGTCTCGCCCATGGCCCGCGAAAGGCGGGCGCGCAGCAAATCCATGTGCTTTCGGTAGCTGCCGTCCTTCAGCAGCGTCAGCACAAGTTCGGCCGCCAGCCGTCCGCCGCCGAAAGTCGTGGCGATCTTGAGGTCGGTCAGCCCCTCGATCCAGTCACGGGGCGCGGCGATGAAACCGCAGCGGACCGACGCCGACAGCGTCTTGGAGAAACTGCCGATCTGGACGACGCGACTAAGGCCGTCGAACGCCGCTAGCCTTGGGGCGGGAATGTGCTCGAAATCGGCGAAGATATCATCCTCGACGATGGTCAGATCCGACTGGTCGGCCAGTTTGAGCAAACGATGGGCCGTCACCGGAGACAGGATCGCGCCGGTCGGGTTATGGATGGCCGAGTTGGTGATGTAGAGGCGCGGCCGGTGTTCGGCCAGCGCCTGGGCGAACAGCTCGATGTCCGGCCCCGATGGCGTGTAGGGCACGCTGACGACCTTGGCGCGGTGGGCGCGCAGCAGAGCATGGAAATTGAAGTAGCAGGGATCGTCGACCAACACGGTGTCGCCCGGCTCGATCAGGAACCGGCAGAGCAGGTCGATGGCCTGGGTGCACGATTCCGTCAGCATGATCTGGTCGGGGAAGGCTTCGATGCCGTGCCCGGCCATGCGCCGCGCCAGCAATTGCCGCAGCGGCGGCAGCCCGAGCGGCGTGCCGTAATCTGCGAGCGCGACATCGTCGGCACGCGCGACAGTGCGCAATGCCCGGCGCAGCCCGGCCTGTGGCATCCATGAAGCCGGCAGCCAGCCGCAGCCGGGTTTCAGGACCTCGTCGCCAGCCTCCAGGGACTGGCGCGAGACCCAGAGCGGATCGACGGCACGGTCGAGCCGGGGACCGATCTCGGCGAGCGACAGCGGTGCCAGCGACCCGGCGGCATAAAAACCGGAACCGGGCCGCGAACGGATCGCGCCTTCGGCGGCAAGCCGTTCGTAGGCCTCGACCACGGTGGATTTCGACACCTGCATGGATTTGGCGAAAGCGCGGATCGAGGGCAACCTTGCTCCAGGCGTCAGGCTGCGCGCGGCAATCCGCTGCCGGATGGCGGCCATGACCCCTTCGACGAGAGTTCCGCCTCTGTCGAGCCTCACTGCTTCGTCCATCTGTACCTTCCAGAAAACCATGACAGTTTTATCGAATTGTACTGCATTGTCTCTGGTGGCGCCATAGCCGCGGGCCCCATAGAGGGGCGAAACAAACGGAGCCTGCGATGGACAAGACGGCGAGCGGCTGGGTGAGCGGATTTATCGGCGTGCTGATTTTCAGCGGTTCGTTGCCGGCGACGCGCGTGGCGGTGATGGATCTCGACCCGATATTCCTGACGTCGGCCCGCGCGGTCATTGCCGGCCTGCTCGGTCTCGCGCTGCTGCTTATGTCCCGCGAGAAGCGCCCCGGGCGTCATGACTTGCTGTCGCTCGTCATCGTTGCGCTTGGCGTGGTCGTCGGCTTTCCCTTGCTGACGGCATTGGCGCTGAAGCATGTCACCTCGGCCCACTCCATCATCTTCGTCGGCCTGCTGCCGCTGGCGACCGCGATCTTCGGCGTGCTGCGCGGCGGTGAACGGCCTCGTCCGGCCTTCTGGCTATTCTCATGCCTGGGCAGTGCGCTGGTGGCGGGCTTCGCGCTTGCGCAAGGCGTGACGGCTTCGCCGGTCGGCGATGGGCTGATGCTTGCGGCCATCGTCGCCTGCGGCCTTGGCTACGCCGAGGGTGCCGCGCTGTCGCGCAAGCTCGGGGGCTGGCAAGTGATCTGCTGGGCGCTGGTGCTGTCCCTGCCGGTCATGCTGGTGCTGACTTTTGCGACCCTGCCGCCATCCTTCGCCAGCGTAGGCTCCAATGCCTGGATTGGCCTTGGCTATGTCTCGCTGTTCAGCATGCTGATCGGCTTCGTGTTCTGGTATCGAGGCCTGGCGCAAGGCGGCATTGCGGCGGTGGGGCAGTTGCAGCTTCTGCAACCGTTCTTCGGGCTCGCACTGGCGGCGACGCTGCTGCATGAACAGGTCAGCCCGATGATGATCGTCGTCACGCTCGGCGTGGTGCTTTGCGTTTTCGGCGCGAAGAAGTTTGCCAAGCAGGATTTGCCGCGTCGTGCGGCTGCATAGCGGTGCCGACCCTCACGAGAACTTCGTTACCACCCCAATGCCGATACCCTCGAAGCCGCCCATCGCCATCAAGGCCGCTGGCGCTTCGTCGAGGCTGATCTTCTTGCCGACCAGCAGTTCGGGTTTGAGCTTGCCGTGGCGGATCATCTCCATCATCGCGGGGTAGCGATAGGCCTGCATGCCGTGACTGCCGAGGATTTCGAGTTCGAAGGCGATCACCTTGTCCATCGGCACCTGCGGGCGGGCGTGTTCGCCCAGCATCAAGCCGACCTGCACGTGACGGCCGCGCCGGCGCAGGTTGGCGATCGAGTTGAAGGACGTCGTCGGATGGCCGAGCGCGTCCATCGACATGTGAGCGCCACCATTGGTGATCTGCTTGACGGCCTTGACGACGTTCGGCGTCGTCGAAGCGTTGATGGTCGCCACGGCGCCGATCTGTTTGGCGAAGTCCAGCTTTTCCTCGGTGAGGTCGATGGCGATGACGTTGGCGCCCATCGAACTGGCGATCATGATTGCCGACAGGCCGACGCCGCCGCAGCCATGCACCGCCACCCATTCGCCGGGCTTTACCCGGCCCTGATCGACAATGGCGCGGAACGATGTGACGAAGCGGCAGCCGAGGCTGGCGGCGGTGGCGAATTCCATTTCGTCGGGCAGGCGCACGAGATTGGTATCGGCGTGTTCGATAGCGACATATTCGGCGAATGAGCCCCAGGTGTTGAAGCCAGGCTGGGACTGGTGTTCGCAGACCTGGTGATTGCCTGATGTGCATTCGAAGCAGTGGCCGCAGCCGACGGCAAACGGCACGGTGACGCGTTCGCCCGCCTTCCAGCGGGTGACGTGCTTGCCGGCGGCAACCACGACGCCGGCCAGTTCGTGGCCCGGCACATGCGGCAGGCGGATATCGGCGTCATGGCCCATCCAGCCGTGCCAGTCGCTGCGGCAGAGCCCGGTCGCCTCGACCTTGATGACGACGCCATCGGCCGCCGGCTTGGGGTCTGGCACGGTCTGGATCGTCGGCGCTTCGCCGAATTTCTCGAAGACGACGGCTTTCATCGTTCATTCCACCCTAGAGACGACACTCACTGTGGGAAACGATAGCCGATTCCCTGTTCGGTCAAGCGGAAATCGACTCCGCCAGGCTGGCCAGCCTGCGGACCCTGCGGTCAGCTGTTTTCCTGGTTGCGGAAATCGGCAAGCCGGGTGTCACCGGGGGCAAGCAGGCGGCCGTCTTCTGCGTGCACTTCAAGACGCCTTATCGGCCGGCCACTCTCCGTGTCGACCATGAAGGTGTAGGGCTCGCCCGGACCGGAGAAATAGGTCTCGCCCCATTGCCGCAAGGCGATCAGCACGTAGAACAGGCCGCGTCCTTTTTGCGTCAGCACATATTCATGATGCGCGCTGCCGTCGGGGGCCGGGACGGTTTCGAGGATGCCGTGCGTAACCAGATTTCGGAGCCGCGCCGACAGGATGTTCTTGGCAACGCCCAGGCTCTTTTGGAACTCGCCGAAGCGTCGCAACCCGTCGAACGCGTCGCGCACGATGAGCAGCGACCACCAGTCGCCGATCGCATCCAGCGGTCGCGCGATCAGGCAATCCGCACTCTGGTGGCTCGTTCGTTTCACCATGGCTTTCGTTGGTCCAGATTGTTCATTTTGGTTGCAAGATAAAACTGTTTTGTTTATCCCACAAGTGGTTTCAAATTGAAACCTTTTCTGGAGAGCCTCATGAATATACAGGTGGTGAACGGCGCGGCAGCGAAGGCGGCGCAGCCCGAAGAGCCGAGGCAAGTCACACCGGGATTGTCCGGAATGACAGCGCTGGTCTTCGCCATCGCCTGTGGCCTGAGCGTCGCCAATGTCTATTTCGCCCATCCGCTGCTCGACGCCATGGCGCATGATTTTGCCATTGCGCCGGCCTCGATCGGCATCGTGGTGACGGTCACGCAGGTCGGCTATGCGCTTGGCCTGTTCTTCATCGTGCCGCTGGGCGACCTGTTCGATCGCCGCAAGCTGATTGCCGGCCAGGCGATCCTTTCGGCCGTGGCGCTGATAGCCGTTGGACTTGCACCGAACGCGGCGATGCTGCTGGCGAGCCTCGCGGCGGTCGGGCTGCTTGCCGTGATGGTGCAGGTACTGGTTGCCTACGCGGCCGATCTCGCCGCGCCGTCGCAGCGGGGGCGGGCGGTCGGCACCGTCACCAGCGGCGTCATAACAGGCATCCTGCTTGCCCGCTTCGTCGCCGGCATCGTCGCCGATCTCGCCGGCTGGCGCTGGGTCTATCTTGTCTCGGCCGGCCTTACACTTGTCATGGCGGTTGTTCTCCACACCATCCTGCCGCGCCACGAGGCAGAGCGGCCGCGCACCTCCTATGTCAGGCTGTTGGGCTCGATGGTGCTGCTGTTCGTGCGGGAACCGCTGCTGCGCGTGCGCGCGGTGCTCGCCTTGCTGATCTTCGCCAGCTTCAACGTGCTGTGGGCACCGCTGGTGCTGCCGCTCAGCACGCCGCCATTTTCACTGTCGCACACCGCGATCGGGCTGTTCGGCCTTGCCGGTGTCGCCGGCGCGCTGGGAGCGCGATGGACAGGCGGCCTTGTCGATCGCGGGCATGGTCAACTGGTCACTGGCCTCAGCCTGCTTATGATGGCGGCGGCCTGGCTGCCTATCGCCTTCATGGGCATGTCACTATGGTTGCTTGTCGCCGGCATCGTCATGCTGGATCTGGCAATCCAGGCCGTCCACGTCACCAATCAGAGCCTGATTTTCTCCCGTCGGCCGGATGCACGCAGCCGGCTGGTCGGCGGCTACATGATCTTCTACTCGGTCGGCAGTGCGCTCGGCTCGATCGCCTCGACCATGGCCTTTGCCGCGGCCGGCTGGAGCGGGGTCTCGTTGCTCGGCGCCGGCATCGGCTTGACGGCGCTATTGTTCTGGGCGCTGACGCTGCGCGTTGGCCGGTGAGCCCTTACTCGGCGTCGATCTGGTTCTGTGGCGCGGCTTTCTGGAAAGCGGGTAGCGCCACGCAGGCGGCGTTGATGCGCGCGATTGTCGGATAGGGCGTCATGTCGACGCCGAAGCGGGCGTTGCTGGTGACTTGCGCGGCAAGGCAGATGTCGGCCAGCCCCGCCGCCTCGCCATGGCAGAATGTGCCGGTTTCGGGCGACGCGGTGAGCAATTTTTCGAGCGGTCCAAATCCTTCATTGACCCAATGCCGGAACCAGTTGGCGACATCCTGGTCGCCGGCGCCGAACAGGGTGCGCAGCGAAGCCAGCACGCGCAGATTGTTCACCGGGTGGATGTCGCAGGCGATCATCTGCGCCAGCATTCTCACTCGTGCCCGGCTCGGCGGATCCTTCGGCAATAGCGGGGGTTCAGGTATGGTCTCGTCGAGAAACTCGATGATCGCCAGCGATTGCGTCAGGAGCATCCCGTCGCTCCAGATCAGTGCCGGCACCAGCCCTTGCGGATTGACCGCGAGATAGGCCGCCTCCAGATGCTCGCCATGGCGCAGGTGATGCGGGATGTAGTGATAGCCCACCCCTTTCATCTCCAGGGCAATCCGCACCCGGTGCGAGGTGGAGGAGCGGAAGTAGTTGTGCAGGACAATGTCGCTCATGCGTCACTTCCGCTGGCCGATGGTCAGTTCGATCGTGCCGATGCCGTCGACACCGCCTGATATCGTTTCACCCGGCTTGATCGCGCCGACACCGGCGGGCGTGCCGGTGAAGATCAGGTCGCCAGCCTGCAATTCCACGCCTTCGCTGCAGATCGAGACGATGTCCGATACCGGCCAGATCAGTTCGGCGAGGTCGGCATCCTGTTTCACCGCGCCGTCGACGGCGAGCCAGATGCGTCCCTTGGCCGGGTGCCCGGATTTCCGTGCGGCAACCAGCGGGCCGCAGGGCGCGGAACGGTCGAAGGCCTTCGACCAGTCCCAGGGCCGCGCCGCCTTCTTGGCGGCATCCTGGAGATCGCGGCGGGTGAGATCGATGCCGACGCCATAGCCCCAGACATGGTCCAGCGCTTTGTCGCGGGAAATGCGAAAGCCTGAGGTGCCGATCGCCACCACCAGTTCGATCTCGAAGTGGAGGTTTTCCGTCAGCGGCGGGTAGGGGATATCAGTGCCGGAATCGACCACCGCGTCGGCCGGCTTGGTGAAGAAGAAGGGCGGATCGCGATCGTCATTGCCGAACTCGCGCGCATGTGCCGCATAGTTGCGGCCGACGCAGAAAATGCGCCGCACGGCAAAGCGTTCGCCGGAACCCGCAGTGGCGACGGAAGGCGTTGGCGGGGCGGGAAGGACAAAGGCGGTCATGGCGGTCTCTGCGTTTGGCGGGGAGTCGGCGGCACATTCGGCCGATTTCCAGGGGCGGGCAAGGCGTCGCTTTTGATAAAGCATGGGCTTCGGCTAGGCTGTATAAGGAATTCAGGCTTCCGATCATTTTTTTGCAGCGATGAAACCTGTTCGACGGCGATAGACTATTTGCCAATAATCCGGCCATGGTCAGGAGACTATGGTGTGCCCGGTAAACCGGAACGAGCCCTATGACAGCCCCTACCGATCGCGTCCGGTTCCTTATCATCGACGATCATCCGCTGTTTCGCGAGGCGCTGCACAGCGCCGTTCAAATGGCTTATCCCGAGGTCGACACAGTCGAAGCGCGCTCGATCGCCGAGGCGCTGGACTTGCTGGCCGACGCAAAGCCTTTCGACCTTGCGCTTCTGGACCTCAGCATGCCCGACGTGCACGGCTTCGAGGGGTTGTTGCAGCTCAGGACCCGCTATCCGCGCCTGCCAGTGGTGATCGTGTCGGGTTATGAGGAGCCTCGCATCATTTCCGAGGCCTTGTCCTACGGCGCTGCCGGCTTCATTCCGAAATCGGCGCGCAAGAGCGATCTCGCCGCCGCCATTCGCTCGGTGATGGACGGCGCGATCTATGTGCCTGAAACCTATGAGGGCCTGCCGCCGGGCGCCGACAGCACCGATCGCGCCGATATGGTGCAGCGGCTTTCCAAGCTGACGCCGCAGCAATTGCGCGTGCTGCAGATGCTGCGCCAGGGCCTGCTCAACAAGCAGATCGCCTACGAGCTGCAGGTCGGCGAGACCACGGTGAAGGCGCATGTGTCGGAGATCCTGCGCAAGCTCAATGTGTATAGCCGCACGCAAGCGGTGATCGAGGTGTCGAAGCTGGACAGCGCCGAGCTGTTCCGGGATCAGGTAGGGTTTTGAGCCAACCCTCCCGCTATGCCAGCAGATGCGCCAGCAGGGCGCGCAGTTGCGCCGGCTTCACCGGCTTGCGCATCAGTTCG
Organism: Mesorhizobium australicum WSM2073; assembly: GCF_000230995.2. NCBI lineage: Bacteria > Pseudomonadati > Pseudomonadota > Alphaproteobacteria > Hyphomicrobiales > Phyllobacteriaceae > Mesorhizobium > Mesorhizobium australicum. The sequence goes on from NC_019973.1 coordinate 3,788,597, forward strand.
ATGCCGCCGGCCCGTGCTGCCTTGGCCACGGCTTCGGAGCTGTCGGCGGTGACAATCAGCGCCGGCACGGCGCGGCCGAGATAGTCGCGGACCTCCGATATGGTGGTGGTGCCGAGATCGCCGCCGTCGAGATGCTGGTCGGCAATGACGATGTCGGGCAGCCAGTCGGTGTCGCCAAGCATGTCCAGCGCATCGGCGGTGGAGGTCGCCGCGCGTACCAGGCACTGCCAGCGTTCGAGCAGGAAGGTCATGGCTTCCAGCACTTCGGCGTCGTTTTCGACCAGCAGCACCTTGGTGCCGAACAGGCCGTAGCCGCGCGGCCGCTCCATGCTGGCGGCGCTGGCGATGGCGTCGGCCGGCGCGCCGAGGCCGACGGGGACATCGATGTGGAAGATGGTACCGCGGCCGACCCTGGATGAAAACGTGACGGGATGGCCGAGCGCGCCGGCCATGCGGCGCACGATGGCGAGCCCCAGCCCAAGACCGCCGCCGTCGAGTTCGGCGGTAGCCGGCAAGGTGCCGCGATGGAACTCCTCGAACACCGCTTCGCGCTGATCCTCGGGGATGCCGCAGCCCGTGTCGGCGACATCGATGCGGATGGTGTCGCCGCGATGGCGTGTGCCGACAAGGACGCCGCCCGAGCGCGTATAGCCCAGCGCGTTGGAAAGGATGTTCTGCAGGATGCGGCGCAGCAGCGTCCTGTCCGAGCGGACCACGGCATTGACCGGCCGGAATTTCAGCGACAGCGCCTTCAATTCCGCCACAGGCTGGAAATCCGAGCGCAGGGACGAGAACAGCGCCTCCAGGCTGACGTCGCCAATGTCGGGCTGAACCACGCCGGCGTCGAGCTTGGAGATGTCGAGCAAGGTGCGCAGCAGGTCTTCCATCGTTTCCAGCGAGCGCTCGACCTGCCGCACGAGCTTCTTTCCCTCTTCGCTGGTCTGCACCTCGGCAAGGGCTGAGACGGAGAGATGGGCGGCGTTCAGCGGCTGCAGCACGTCGTGGCTGGCCGCAGCCAGAAACCGTGTCTTGGACAGGTTCGCCTGTTCGGCGTTTTCCTTGGCGGCGCTGAGATCGATGTTCGACTGCTCCAGCCGCCGCAACGTCGAATGCAGTTCCTCGGTGCGCGTACGCACCCGGCTTTCCAACGAGATCGCCGTCTGGAACAGCGAAAAGGCATTGCCTTGCTGGTCCATCGAGCGCTCGACGCGGCTGACCAGGGCGGCGTTGATCTTCTTCAGCCTGTCGAGATCGTTTATGTTCCTGAGCGGCATGCTGTTGCGCCGCCCTATTCAGCCGCCTGGCGGTCGCCGAAAGCGATGCCGGTGAAAGTCTGGTTGAGGTGCATCGACCGGTATTGTTCGCCATAGGTGCCGAAGCCGATGACATTGTTGATCCGGTAGAGTTCCGAAATGTCACGAAAGACCTGGCGGTTGCGCGCATCCAGCCGGCGCAGCACGCAGTCGAAGCCAAGGATCATATCGATGCCGCCCAGCCTTTCCTCGACCTCGCGCAATGCCGCTCGTGTCGCGTCCACCATGTCCTTGGGCTGGGCGATCGACAGCACGACACCGTCGTCGATGGCGCAGAAGAACGACAGCGAGCCATCCGCGTGCATCTTCTGGATCGAGCGGCAGTAATATTCTCCGCCCACCTTCACCACCACTGGATGCGAGGCGAAGCTCAACGGTGTCAAGGTCTGTGGGAGGATCCCGACCGAAGCGGCATATTCCTCCGCCGCATTGGTGGCGTTGAATTCCCGCACGACGCGGTGATCCGGGTCGGACGCGGTCACCACCAGCTTTTCGTCGGTGGGAACGAAATTGTCGGTCTTGAAGACGTGGAACGGAATTTCCGTGGCGACCAGCACGATGATGGCGCTGTCGGAGGTGACCCTGCCGTTCGAGATCAGACGCGTCGTCTCGAATTTCAAATCGTCGCCAGCCGAGCCGCCGAGGAGCGGTATGTCGTCGAGACCCCAGTGGATGGCCGAACTCACCGCTTCCTCGGCATAGGACAGCCCGTCGATGAAGCAGAGCGCGAAGGTGTTGCTGGTCTGCTCGCCGCCGAGCCGGGCGCGCAGCGTGCGCCGCAGGGCCTCGACCTCTTCGGTGATCCTGTCCATGCCCGATGTCGACAGATTGTCGATCATCGTGCTGACCGCCGTGAAGGATGCCGAGGGCAGCAGCATCGCCAGCATATGGCCTTCCTCGAGCCCCTGCGGCGTGATCTCGCCGGCGGTGGAACAGCCAGCATGGTGGAGACACGGCGCGTGGGCCGAGAGTGCCCGTGACAGGGCGCCGGCCTCGATCAGGCTCTGGGAAAAGAACACGAGGGCAAAGCCGGCATTGATGGCGGCGGCCTCGGCGGCTACCGCTCGTGCGAAGACATCCGGGTCGGGCTGGTCCGTGGTCAGCGCCGACAAGCCGCATGCGTAGCGCGTCCGTGAACTTGTCAGCGGCGGTCCTCCCGCATTTCCTCCGACGCCTTCTTGTGCGCGGCTTTTCAAGTGCTTCTGGCGCGCGGGCGACGAGGGCATTGTTGCCGCCAGAAGGCGTTTTGGCAATGGGGCCGGAGGAATGCACTTTGGTGCCCTGGCCATGACCGAAAGTACAATGATCCGCCTTTTCCGTCGTGCTGTTTTTTGTGCGTTGTGCGGTGTACGACTAGCACGTGGCCGAAGTGCCAGCGGCGCGTCGGCAGCGTGATGACCAAGGTTGACACCCAGGGAGGGGCTATGTCGGACGTTTCGTTGATGGTGAACGGCAAGCGGGTCGGCGGTGCCGTCGAGGATCGAACGCTGCTCGTCCATTTCCTGCGGGAGAACCTCGGCCTGACCGGCACTCATGTCGGTTGCGACACATCGCAATGCGGCGCCTGCGTCGTGCATGTCGATGGCAAGGCGGTGAAGTCCTGCACCATGCTCGCGGTCCAGGCCTCGGGGTCGAGCGTGATTACGATCGAAGGCCTGGCCAGTGGCGCCGACTTGCATCCCGTCCAGGTAGCCTTCAAGGAACATCATGGTCTGCAATGCGGCTTTTGCACGCCGGGCATGATCATGGCCGCGACCGACATGATCAACCGCCACCCCGAAGGCCTCGACGAGGCCACGGTGCGGGCAGAACTCGAAGGCAATATCTGCCGCTGCACAGGTTACCACAACATCGTGAAAGCCATCCTCGCCGCATCGACGACGATGTCGAAGGGGGCCAAGGGCAAGGCGAAGCAAGCGGCATGAGGGAAAGAGGAGTGGAGTAGTCGATAGTCAGTAATCGGTCTGAACCGGCGGCTGTCCTCACTACTACTTCCTATTCACACTTCCTATTCACTTTTCGGGAGGAATCTCTGCATGGGTATCGAAGGTGTCGGCGCTCGGGTCGCGCGCAAGGAAGACAAAAGGTTCATCACCGGCGCCGGCCGCTATGTCGACGACATGGTGGTGCCCGGCATGAAGCATGCGGTCTTCGTGCGCAGCCCGCACGCCCATGCGCAGATCAAGAAGATCGACGTGAAAGCGGCTCAAGGCATGCCGGGCGTCATCGGCGTCTTGACCGGCAAGGAACTCAAGGCCGACGGCATCGGAAACCTCATCTGCGGCTGGATGATCCATTCCAAGGACGGCACGCCCATGAAGATGGGCGCATGGTCGCCGCTGGCAGTCGACAAGGTCCGTTATGTCGGCGATGCGGTCGTGGTGGTGGTGGCGGAAACCAAGGGCCAGGCACGCGATGCGGCCGAGGCGGTCGAGATCACCTACAAGGAATTGAAGGCGGTCGTCGATGCGACAAAGGCACTCGAAAAGGGCGCGCCGCAGGTCCATGCCGAGGCCGAGAACAACCTGATCTTCGATTGGGAAATCGGCGATGCCATGGCCACCGACGCCGCCATCAAGGCGGCGGCGCATGTCACGCGCATGAAGATCGTCAACAACCGGCTGGTGCCGAACGCCATGGAGCCGCGCGCCGCACTTGGCCATTACGACAAGGCCGAGGATCATTATACCTGCTGGACGACATCGCAAAACCCGCATGTCGCGCGGCTGGTGATGAGCGCCTTCTACAATGTCGCGCCCGAAAACAAGCTGCGCGTGATCGCGCCGGATGTCGGCGGCGGCTTTGGTTCCAAGATCTATATCTACCCGGAAGAGATCGTCTGCCTGTGGGCCTCGAAGAAGACCGGAGTGCCGGTCAAATGGGTCGCCGATCGCACCGAGAGCTTCCTCACCGACGCGCATGGCCGCGACCACGTCTCGACGGTGGAAATGGCATTCGACAAGAACAACAGGATTACCGGCTTCAAGGTCGATACGATCGCCAATCTCGGCGCCTACATGTCGCTGTTCTCGTCCTGCGTGCCAACCTATCTCTACGCAACGCTGCTGTCGGGCCAATATGACATCCCGGCCATCCACGCCAATGTGCGCACTGTCTATACCAACACGGCACCCGTCGATGCCTATCGCGGGGCAGGGCGGCCGGAAGCCACTTATCTTCTGGAACGCACCATGGAAGCGGCGGCACGCGAGCTCGGCGTCTCGCCGGCAGACCTTAGGCGCAAGAATTTCATCACCACGTTTCCGCACCAGACACCGGTGATCATGAACTATGACGCCGGGGACTATGGCGCTTCGCTCGATGCGGCGATGAAGACCGCCGACTATACCGGCTTTGCCAGGCGCAAGGCGGATTCGGTCAGGAATGGCAAGCTGCGCGGCATCGGCATGAGCTGCTACATCGAGGCCTGCGGCATCGCGCCGTCGGCGGCGGTCGGCTCGCTTGGCGCCGGCGTCGGCCTGTGGGAATCGGCTGAGGTAAGGGTCAACGCCGTCGGCACGATCGAGGTGCTGACCGGCTCGCACAGCCATGGGCAGGGGCACGAGACGACCTTCGCGCAACTGGTCAACCAGCGTTTCGGGGTGCCAATCGATTCGGTGTCGATCGTCCACGGTGACACCGACAAGGTGCAGATGGGCATGGGCACCTACGGCTCGCGCTCGGGCGCGGTCGGAATGTCGGCGATTGCCAAGGCGCTCGACAAGGTCGAGGCCAAGGCCAAGAAGATCGCCGCCCACCTGCTCGAAGCCGACGAGGGCGACATCGTCATCGAGAACGGCGAGGTCAAGGTCGCCGGCACCGACAAGAGCCTGCCGTGGTTCCAGGTGGCTTTGGCCGCCTATACCGCGCACAATTTGCCGGCCGGCATGGAGCCAGGCCTGAAGGAAACGGCGTTCTACGATCCCGCGAACTTCACCTTCCCGGCGGGCTGCTATATCTGCGAGGTCGAGATCGATCCGGAAACCGGAACGACCGAGATCGTCCAGTTCGTGGCTGCGGACGATTTCGGCAACATCATCAATCCGATGATCGTCGAAGGACAGGTGCATGGCGGCATCGCCCAGGGCATCGGCCAGGCGCTGCTGGAAGGCGCTCACTACGACGCCAGCGGGCAACTGCTGACGGCAAGCTACATGGACTACACCATGCCACGTGCCGGCGACCTGCCGTCGTTCAAGGTCTCGACGTCGAACACGCCATGTCCGAGCAACCCGCTCGGGATCAAGGGCTGCGGCGAGGCCGGTGCCATCGGCTCGCCGCCAGCAGTGATCAATGCCATCACCGACGCCATCGGCATCGTCGATATAGCCATGCCGGCCACACCGTCCACCGTGTGGGCCGCGATCCGCGCCGCGAAATGAGTGACTAGGGAAGTAGTGAGTTGCGGATAGGGCAGCGTGCCATCTCCGGCAGCGGCCATTCCCTGCTCCCTACTGACTACTCACTGCTGACTAACCACTTAGGGGGAGGATCCCATGTACGCAGTCAACTATCACCGTGCCGCCTCGGTCACTGAAGCCGCCAAGCTCGTGAAGAGCGGCGACGCCAAGCTGCTCTCGGGCGGCATGACCTTGATCCCCGCCATGAAGACGCGGCTGGCGGCGCCGTCCGATCTGGTCGACCTGTCCCGCATCAAGGAACTGCAGGGGGTCAAGGTGTCGGGCAAGACGGTCACGATCGGCGCTGCCACCACGCATTTCGACGTCGCCAATGACGAGAAGCTGCGCAAGGCCTGCCCGGCACTTGCCCAGCTGGCGTCGCTGATCGGCGATCCGGCGGTACGCCACAAGGGCACGATCGGCGGTTCGATCGCCAATAACGATCCGGCGGCGGACTATCCGGCCGCACTTCTGGCGCTCGGCGCCACCATCATCACCAACAAGCGCGAGATGTCAGCCGACAAGTTCTTCAAGGGGCTGTTCGAAACCTCCTTGAAGGACGGCGAGATCGTCAGGGCGGTCTCCTTTACGGCACCGGCGAAGGCTGCGTACGAAAAATTCCGCAATCCGGCCTCGCGCTACGCGATCGTCGGCGTGTTCGTGGCCAAGGGCAAGGACGGCGTCAGTGTTGCCGTCACCGGCGCCGGCGACGACGGCGTCTTCCGCTCGAAGGAGATCGAGGCAGCACTTGCCAAGAGCTTCGATGCCGCTTCGCTCAATGGTGTGAAAGTTCCGGCGAAGAACCTGATGAGCGACATTCACGCTTCATCAGACTACCGTGCCAATCTGATCACAGTCATGGCCAAGCGCGCGGTGGCGGCAGCCAACGCCTGACGCAAGATCGATTACGGACGGGGGAACGGGCTGTCACGGCCCGTTTTCATTCCCGGCGACCGTAGGCCTAGTTCCCGTCGGCCACGCCCCCATCCTTGCTTGAAGCAATTCCGGCCCATGCTGCGGGGGACATGCATCGGCGGCAATCTCGCACTTGCACAAACTTATATTGCGCTGCAGTATAGATCAGGGCGGGAATGCGAGCCGGGTTCGGGAATAGCCGTGCCTTTCGCATTACAATGCGAAGGGATCGGCATGTCCGAAATTTCCGCGACCCATCTGGCTTCGCCCCGAGCGATCGTCGAGCGACCGGCCAGGACAAGACTGGCCTATCTCGATGGCTGGCGCGGTCTGTCGATCGCGCTCGTGCTGATCGGGCATTTTTTTCCCGTTCCCGGGATCAATCTGGGCGTGCTGGGCGTCGAATTCTTCTTCGTGCTGAGCGGCCGGCTGATGGCCGAAATCCTGTTCATCGAACGCTATCCGCTGAAGAAATTTTTCAAACGCCGGTTCTCGCGCATCTATCCGGCGCTTCTGGTCTTTGTCATCGTCGCCATGATCGCGCTCTCAGGCACGTTCATCGCCTTCAAATGGAAGGCGGCCCTGACGGCGCTGACCTTCACCTACAACTATGCCGGAATTCTCCTGAATCGGGCCGGCGCGCTCGACCACATCTGGTCGCTCTGCATCGAAGAACATGCCTATATCATCCTGGCGGCGATCAGCGCGGTCGTTGCCAGCCGCAGCCGTGTCATCCCGCTGCTGCTGGTCCTGGCTCTGGTGGCCATGGTCAATGGCGCGGTTTCCTACTGGTTCCTGCACATGGATTATGAGATCACGTACTGGCGCACCGACGTGCACATCGCCTCGATCCTGCTGTCGGCCGCGATCTGCCTGCTCAAAGCGGACGGCAAGCTGCCGACCTTGCTGAAGGGGCCTTATGTCGCCGTTTCGGCGGCCGTCGGCGCGGTTTGCCTGTTCATGGACTCGGTACCGACACCGATCCACTACCTGGCCGCGGTGCCATTGCTGGCGATTGCCGTCAACGCGCTGGATTTCAGCACGCGGTTCTTGTCCGGATGGCTGTCGTCCCTGCCGATGACGACGCTGGGTCTATGGTCATATTCGCTTTATCTGTGGCAGCAGCCCTTCTACAAATTCGTCTACGAGCAGGGCAGCAATCCATGGCCGATGCTGGCCGGGGTTTTTGCCTGCGCGCTCTGCAGCTACTACCTGATCGAGCGCCCAGCACGCGAATGGCTCAACCGCAATTGGTGAGCCGCCCGATTGTTTTGATGGTGGCCAGACGATAGCCGTACGACCGCGAGGTCCCTTTTCGTCAGATAGCGCTTAGCTGTTTTCCGGGGTGGCGCAACGTCCAGGTGAGTCGGCGGGTGCCACCCGATCAGGTGGCGATCTGCCTGACGTAATAGCGCACCGCTTTCTTGCCGCCATGGATCACCGCGTCGCCGACTTCGACGAAGCCGAGTGCGGCGTGGAAGGCATCCGAGGCGGGGTTGGGCGGGTCGGTGTTGACCTCGCAGGTGACCAGCGCGTGACCGGCGCTCCGCGCATGGTCGAACAGGTTCCGATAGAGCCGGCGAGCATGGCCGCGGCCTCTTGCGTGCGCCGCCACGACGACGCGGTCGACATAGATGAAGCTGATGTAACGCTCGCGAAACCAGACGAAGTTCGGGCTGTCGTAGTTGGCATCCTGGTCGAAGGTCATGATGAAGGCTTCGAGATCGCCGATGCGGCGCGCGTAAAAGGCCTCGGCGAGCAGGAACGACAGCCGTTCGGCTTCAAGCCACGACAATTCGGCGGCGTGCTCGTTGTTGAGCGCCAGTATTGCCGCTTCGTCGGCCTGCGCAATGCGGTCAATGGGCGAGGTCATGCCTTGGCCGCCGCGATTGTCGCCGCCACCAGCGCTGTATCGGTCAGCGTGTTGCGATATTCGCGGTCGAGATCGGAGCCGCCCATGCCGACCTTCGGATTGCGGTAGCGCATGGCGCTCGACACGTCCTTGAGGGCGGCGAAGTGCATTTCGGCCAGGCCAGTCCTTGCGCGCACCTCGGCGATATTGCCGAGATCGAGCCCGCCGCAACCGAGGATGATGATGCGCTCGCCGGCCAGCCGGACCAGCTCTTGCAGCAATGCCAGGCCTTCGATCGCCGTGTCGCGCTGGCCGCTGGTCAGCACGCGGCCAACCCTGCAGCGGATCAGCGCTTCCAGGGCTTCGGCCGGATCGCGAGTCATATCGAAGGCGCGGTGGCAGGTTACGTTCAAGGGGCCGGCGGCCTCTGTCAATTCGCGCATGCGCTGCTCGTCGATGGTCCCGTCGGGGTTCAGGCAGCCGAACACCACGCCGGGCACGCCGAGTTCGCGGAGCGCGGCGACGTCGGCAAGCATCGAGCGGTATTCGGTCTCGCTGTAGAGAAAATCCCCGCCGCGCGGCCGCACCATGACATGAAAGGGCACGGTCGCCTGGTCGAGAGCGGCGCGCACGGTGCCGAGGCTCGGCGTGGTGCCGCCTTCGACAAGGCTGGCGCAGAGTTCGATCCGGTCGGCGCCGGCGGCCTGCGCGGCGAGCAGGCCATCAATGCCTTCGACACAGATTTCTATAAGCGGCGGGCGAATTTTTGGGGTCAAGGGGCGATCCAATCCATGGTGTTGCGCAAGCCCTAGCACCCGGGCGCCTGGCGCGGAAGCGTGAACGCTACGCCGCCACTTGGACCAGACGGCAGATTCCATTCTTGACAGTCACATAACTGCAGGGTTATGGGTTTATACATAGCTGATGGGTTATGATTTTGCGCGTGGCACCACTACAGCAACGAGAGGAGCAAGGCATGACGGAAACCAAATCGATCGTCGTCGAAAGGCTGATTCCATATTCGGCGGAAAAGATATGGCGAGCACTGACCGTGCCGGCACTCGTCGGCGAATGGCTCATGCAGAATGATTTCGCTGCCCAAGAGGGGCATCGCTTCACATTCCGTGCGACACCAGTTCCCGGGTGGTCCGGGGTGACGAACTGCATGGTGCTGAAAGTCGAGGCGCCGCGGCTGCTGGCTTATAGCTGGGGCGATGGGACGGAATCGGACAGCGGGTTGAAAACCGTGGTGACGTGGTTACTGACACCCGAGGGGATGGCGACCCGGGTGCGAATGGAGCAGTCGGGATTTCGGCCCGCCGACGAGCGTGGCTATATCGGCATGGGAAGCGGCTGGCCGCGCATTCTCGAACGGCTCGAACAGGTTACCTCAAAACAGACCTGACACCCGGCAGGCAGCTAACAGTTCCATCAAGTCGAAACCCTGGATGCGAGGCGTCCGGGCCGGGAAAACACGCCCGGAGAACAGTTCAAAAGGAGAAGACACATGCAAGCGAGAATCAAGAGCCCGGTGATGCTCATCCCAGGCGCCCTGCAGGCGTTTCTGGCGCTGGACAAGTCGACCGAGGCAGCGGACCTGCCCTATGTGACACGCAAGCTCGTGCATCTGCGCGCCAGTCAGATCAACAGCTGCAGCGTCTGCGTCGACATGCACGCGCGCGAGCTCAAGAAAGCCGGCGAGAAGGAAGAGCGCATCTTTGCCCTCGCTGCCTGGAGGGAAACGCCTTATTTCACCGACGCCGAACGCGCGGCATTGGCGCTGGCAGAAGCCGGCACAAGGCTCGCCGACCGACCGGACGCGGTGCCGGACGATATCTGGGAGGAGGCGGCCCGGCATTATGACGAGAAGGCCCTTGCCGCACTGGTCATCCAGATCGCCCTGATCAACGCCTTCAACAGGCTGAACGCGACGACCCGGCAGCCGGTTGGCGCCTGGGGCTGAGCGCCGGGTTCACATGGGGGCTGGGTCCACGAGGCGAGGGGGCGGGCGGCGCATTGCCTTCCCGCCCCGCCGGGAGCACCTATGTAACCTGGTGGCTACTGTCGCAATTCGGTATTCTTGGCGCCTTCCTCGACCTGATCGATCACCAGGAGCTTGACCGGCCCGTCGCCAATGTTGGTGGCCTGGTGCCACTGCCCGATCATTTCAATGATGAAATCGCCAGTCTTGTAGGTGTTGCTGTTGCCGGTTTCGACATTCGTGACCTTCAGCGTTCCGGCCTGGACATAGGCGTAGCGCGGGAAGGGATGGCGATGGACCGGCAAGGTCGCGCCGGGCGCGATGTCATAGGTCGAGACCAGCACCTGCACGTTCTTCCGCGGCAGCGTGATCGGCTGCCCGGATGCAGTGGTGGTACGTGATGCGAGTGGCGTCACGACGACTGGGGTTCCGCTGCTGTCCAGCGCATGAGCGCCGGTCGCGAACGATGCTGCCGTGAGCAGCAATACCGATGCCAGGATTTTCCGCATGATGTCCTCCCTTGACCGACGCATCTATCGCGCGGCGGCGGCGGCGTGCAAGCCGCTCGTGACCAGAGGCCGAACCTGCGTGCATTTGCACGGGCGGTTGATCCACGACCCGGGCCATATTCCTCACCCGCTTCCAACCGGAGGTATGTCGCCGCAAGGCCTGATGCATGCCCGGTCAGGAATGGCCGTAGTGCCGCTTCAAAAAAATTTCGGGCGACCTCTTGAATAAAAAAATCGTGATTCCCAGATCGTTTTCCGTCGAGGCTTCGGCTCGACATACCGCGTCGCGGCGACGCTGCGGCGACCCGTAAACCATGTTGCTTCACGGAGGATATGGCTATGAGAAGCTTTGATTATTCGCCTCTTTACCGCACCACGGTCGGCTTCGACCGGCTCTTCGACATGCTCGAAAACAGTGTGCGCTCCGACTGGCCGCCCTACAACATCGAGAAGAATGGCGACAACGACTATCGTATCACGATGGCCGTCGCCGGCTTCGGTCTCGACGAAGTGGAACTTGTGCAGAACGGCCCTGAATTGTCCGTCATCGGACAGAGAAAGCCCGATCAGCAACATCGGGAGATCCTCCACCGGGGCCTGGCGATAGGTAACTTCAAGCAGGTGTTCAAACTTGCAGACCACGTCAAGGTCAAGGCGGCCAATATTCATAATGGCCTGCTGTCGGTGGACCTGGTCCGCGAAGTGCCCGAGGAACTCAAGCCCCGGCGCATCGAGATCGGTTCCAACGCCGCAGCGGTTCCGCTTCAGGATGGCGGCAACAAGCAGTCCATGGATGTGGATGCCGAGCCGCAACGCAAGGTGGCCTGATACAAGAAACCTCAGTCTGTGGTCCGCCTCCCGGCTCGGCCGGGAGGCACAGATCGCGGAGAACGGAGATGAGATTCCAAGCTTACAGTTTTCATGAATCCAAACCGACGGATTACGCAGCGGAATTCGCTGCGCTGCGTACGCCCGAGGACGTCCTGAACGAGAACATGACGATCGGCGAGAAGAGGGCTCTGCTCGCCTTCTGGGCCTCGGACGCCCATGCGGTTCCTGACAATCCAACCCTGCGTCAATTGGACAACGGTGCGATGGCGCAGGTCAGCGAGATTCTTCGTGCGCTCCACACCCTGGACGAGATTGCGCGCAAGCCGACGGCCAGGGCACCGTTTGATCGCAGTCCGTCCTCAGACCAGCGTCGCAACAAAACCAGGCGCAACTGGCTGCGGTACCCCTGGCGAGATGACGATGACGATGATCCGCCGCCGGTTCCGGCATATGCCGGTGTCCCACCCAGGTGTGGGGATGGCGGCATGTTCGCGGAGCCTGAGCATGCCGTCGCGTAAAAAGCTGAAGCAGACCAACTCGCTCGACCGAATGGAGGACTATATGAGCGACAGGACGTTCGATCGACCAGTGCTGGTCAAGGATGGCCAGTTCATCCAAGAAATAGGAAGCCTTGAGGATGCATTCGATTTCCTGGATGAGTGGCCGCGGGAGCGTCGAGGCCCGATTTTCGAAACGGCCTTCCGGGCTTGCCAGCGTGCTTACGATGGCCAGATACCACTCTCGGTCGCGCGCGATGCCGTCGCTGGGTTCGCGAGATCCGTCAAGATGCTGCAGGAGCCGCTTGCTCCGCTGCCTTGGATGAGCGGCACCAAATCTGGCCGCGGTGGGGTGGCCGCCTAGCTGCGACACCGGCAGCGGCACTGCCCAGAGGTGTCGCTGCCCGCAGTCCCTACGGGTTAGCACGTCACGTCGAATCCCACCACGTCGCGTGTGGCGCCGGCGATGGCAGGCAGAGAGGTCTTTAGAGAAATTGGCTCCCCGGGCCGGATTCGAACCAGCGACCAACCGGTTAACAGCCGGTTGCTCTACCACTGAGCTACCGGGGAACGGAGGCTCTTTGAGCAAGTGGCGCAGCCTATAGCAAACCCGTTTCGGCTTTGCAAAGAAGCATTTCGCATTTTTCCGAGACTTTTTCGCTCAGGCGTTTCTCGCAATCGGCCTTGCCCACCCTCATATTAGCCGTCTTGGCGACGAGCGCGGAACCGAAAGGGCGGTCGCGGCTTTCGTAAAATGAGATTGTCGAGCCCTAACACAGGCAGTTCTTCACGATGACGGCAGCGGACGAAAACCCGATACCCGCAAGAAAGATCTCGGTGTTCGGGCGTGAATTCACCATGCCGCAGTCGCGCGGCCTCAGAATCACGATCGGCGTGCTATTGACCCTTGGCGGCATCCTCGGGTTCTTGCCGATCCTCGGCTTCTGGATGGTGCCGCTCGGATTGCTGGTGCTCTCCTACGAAATTGCCATGGTGCGCCGCCACCGGCGCCGCCTGGTCGTCTGGTGGGAGCGGCGACGCCGGCCGAATTGAGCGGCCGATACCGATGCATGTCGCATGGCGGCCTTCGACGAGAATCAATCGTCGCGCTGTTTCTCCGTGCTGGTGCCGGATTCCTCCGAATTCGGTTGCTGGCCTGCCTTCAGATCTTCGCTGATCTCCTTCAGGACGGCTGAAGCCGAGGCCAGGCGCGCCCGGTCGCGGGGTGAAAGCCTGCCAGTGCCTTCTATTCTCAGGCACTCGATGGCATAGCGCACCAATTCCTCGCATCCCAGCAGCGGCACGCTTTCGGTTTCGTGCGTTTCGTCCTTCGGTTTGGCCAGGGCCATGATGCAGTCCCTCCCTGTTTCTCAACGCAAGCCGGTGCGCGGAGTTTCGCTCGATCATTTGCCATGCTTAACGGATTGCCAATATGAGTGGGCGGCTCCGACGGCGATCTAACAGGGCGCGGAGCCGGCGCAAGGAAACCGTTTTGGAATGCGTGTGGCCGCTTGACGGCATTTTCGCCGCAACCTATTGGAACCGGGTGGAACGCCGGGAGCAATGAGGCCTCGTGGCGGAGTGGTTACGCAGAGGACTGCAAATCCTTGCACCCCGGTTCGATTCCGGGCGAGGCCTCCAATACCCGGGCTCCAGCGCGTCAGCGCCGGAGCCTGAAGTTCCGGTCGAAATGAACCGCGATTCTGGCGCGGCAAGCAGATTGGTTGGAGCATGAGCGCTGATTTTTCCGAACTTCGCGTCAAGATGGTCGATGGTCAGGTTCGCACCACCGACGTGACCAGCGCGCCGCTGCTCGACGCGATGCTTTCGGTGCCGCGCGAGGTCTTCGTCGGCGATCGCCAGCGCGATCTGGCCTATATCGACGAGGACATCCGCATCGCCGACAGCGCCGATGGCCCGCGTTACCTGATGGAAGCTTCGCCACTGGCCAAGCTGATGCAACTGGCCGAGATCAACCCGACCGACTCGGCGCTCGATGTCGGTTGCGGCACCGGTTATGCCTCGGCCATCCTGTCGCGCCTGGCGAGATCCGTCGTGGCGCTCGAAAGCGATTCGGCACTGGCGCAAACCGCCGCGTCGACCCTGTCCGGGCTTGGCTGCGGCAATGTGACCGTGGTTCAGGGCGCCCTGGCGCAAGGCCATGCCGCGAAGGCGCCTTACGAGGTCATCTTCATCGGCGGCAGTGTCAGTAAAGTGCCGTCGGCGCTGCTCGACCAGCTCGCCGAAGGCGGCCGCCTGGTGGCGGTCGAGGGCCAGGGCAATTCAGGCGTGGCGCGACTTTTTGTCAAAGCCGGGGGGGTTGTAACCGGGAGAAGGGCGTTTAATGCGGCAATTAAGCCACTACCCGGGTTCGAACGTGAGCATGCTTTCGAATTCTGAATGATTTGCCTTGCAGCAAAGACCTTGTCATGGTCGCTTGCATTTGAACGATCGTTGCTGATCCCAGACTGGGGGCACTTTGGGCTGAGCGACAGGGAACATAAACACGCCACGCCGCCTGCTCTGGAAGGAGAAGCCGGCGCGGCGCGGTTCCCATGGAAAACGAATGAGGGATACACCGTGCCGTCAGTACGCAAGTCACTTTTCACCGCCGTCCTTGTTTCGGCGACCGCGCTATCCCCACTGGCTGCTTCGGCTGAAACCATCACCGGCGCGCTTTCAAAAGCCTATCAGTACAATTCCACGCTGAATGCATCGCGCGCCGGCGTGCGTGTCACCGACGAGAGTGTGGCCATCGCCAAGTCGGGCTGGCGGCCGACGGTTACAGGTTCAGCCAACATCGATTATACGAACACGCGCCGGGCAAATGGCGGCGGCAGTTCGAAACTGACAAGCGGCAGCTACGGCATTCAGATCAATCAATCGCTGTTCGACGGGTTTCAGACGAGGAACAATGTCGCGGCCGCCGAATCCCAGGTCAAGGCGTCGGTGGAAAGCCTGCGCAATACCGAGGAAAACACGCTGTTCAACGCGGCCATGGCCTATATGGACGTGATTCGCGACCGGCAGATCGCGGTGCTGACCGAGCAGAACCTGCAGTTCCTGAGCGAGCAGGCGCGCGCCGCGCGCTCGCGCTTCGAAGTCGGCGAAGGCACGCGCACCGATGTCGCGCAGGCCGATGCCTCACGAGCTTCCGCGGTGGCATCGCTGAGCGCGGCCCGCGCACAGGCGCTGGCCAGCGCTGCGACCTATCACCAGGTCGTCGGTGACGAGCCTGGCAAGCTCAGGCCCGCTTCGCCATTGGGCCGGTTGCTGCCGTCGAGCCTCGACGCGGCGATCGCCGTCGGCTCGGCCGAACACCCGGCCATCCTTGCCACTCAGCATCTGGTCGACGCCGCAGCGTTTTCAGTCAAATCGGCTGAAGGCGCGCTGTTGCCGCAGCTGTCGGCTTCGGCCGGCGTTTCGGAAGATTACCGCAAGTCCATTCCCGACATCACCGGTTCCAACGGCAATTCGACCTCGGCCAATATCGGCGCGACGCTGACCATTCCAATCTACTCCGGCGGCCGGACGTCGGCGGTCGTGCGGCAGAACAAGGAATCGCTGGGGCAAGCACGCATCCAGGTCGACGTTACCCGCGACCAGGTGCGCCAGGCCATCGCCACGGCATGGTCGCAATACACCGCCGCGCAGCAAAGCGTATCCGCCAACAGGCAGGTTATCGACGCCGCACAATTGGCGCTGAACGGCGTCATCGAGGAACGCAATGTCGGCCAGCGCACGACGCTTGACGTACTCAATGCGCAGGCCACCGTGATTACCGCCAAGATCAACCAGGCCAATTCCGAACACGACGTGGTCGTGGCGAGCTATGCCATCCTTCAGGCGATTGGCCGCCTGTCTGTCGACCGGCTTGCGCTGCAGGTGACGAAGTACAGGCCCGAAGAGCACTATAATGCCGTCAAGGACAAGTGGATCGGCCTGCGCACGCCGGACGGCCGCTAGGCCGTTCGCTCGATCGGCGTTTTCTGGCTAGGATTCGATCGACACCGTTGGACCATCGTTCTCCCTTGGTCGGTAGCTGACGGGACCGTCACACGGCTTTGGCGGATTTGCTCTAATCTGTTGAAATCCCACATGTCCCCAGATTGGGGATTCTCGTGCGGCGATCCGTCGGTTACGCTGTCGCCATGATTCGAATCCGGCTTTTGCCGGAGCGGAAAATCTGCAACGGGTCACAAGGGCGGCGGATGTGACGATGGCAACGGCAAGCAGCGCACAGCGCGAACCTTCCATGGAAGAGATACTGGCTTCCATCAGGAGGATCATCGAAGACAGCGACAATGGCCGCAAGCAGCCCGGCGAGGCCGACGAATTGCAGCAGGACCTGGAGCCGCCACCGAGCGCTGTGGCAGCCGCCGACATCGATGCGTTTCGCGCCGAATTGCATGCCGCTCCCGAGGTCAGGAAGCCGGTCGCTGTGACCGAAACAATCCAGGCGCAGCCGGCGATTGCGCGCATGGATGCGCCGCCGCGTGCCGATCCGGCTCCGGGCAGGACGCCGATGACCCTGGCCGAGGTCAGCGCCCGGGTTGCCGCCGAGCCTGCCGCCGACGCGCCAGCGGCTCCCGCGGAGGTTGCGACAAGTGAAGCCATCGTCGCCGATTGGCGGCGCGAGATCGCGGCGGTTGGCGAGCAAGCCAAGGCGATGCCGGACCGGAGCGTCCGCAAGCCAGCGGCAGAGCCGGAGGTTTCGGCAAGCAAACCAGTGGTGGCGGAACCTGCGATCGACCGGGCTCCTTCAAGCGATGCTCCAACGGGTACGGCTGAGGCGCGCGCGGCGGCGAACGAAACGCCGGCGGTGCGTCCCGCGATTCTTTCCGAACATACCGGCCGCCAGGTCGCGGCCGCCTTCGGCGAACTGTCCGACGCCTTTGCCAGCCGCAGCAAGAAGACATTCGACGAGATGGCCGAAGAAATGCTGCGTCCGATGCTGCAGGATTGGCTGGACAACAATCTGCCGACGCTGGTCGAAAGGCTGGTGCGCGAAGAGATCGAGCGCGTGGCACGCGGAGCGCAATAACGTCCAGGCTAGCATCCCGAGAAACGCCGCCGCCGAGGCGGCGTTTCTCGTTGTGGTTGGATCAGTCACTGGTTGCCGAACTGGCGAAGGCGAGCAGGTTGCCGTCGGAGTCGCTGACAATGAAGGTGCGCGAGCCCCGGGGTCTGGGTCCAGCGATCCATTGGCGTCAAGACGCCCACGGCCCGTCCGTTGAAATGAATAGGCCGACGCCTATCTGCTTGTGAAGCCTCAGGACATCCCTCGCGGTTGACTTGGCCAAGACCTTCCGATTTACACCGAACCAGCAAAATTCCCGACAGCGCGGACCGTTTTCCCATGCTTGAAAAGACCTACGACGCAAAAACCGTCGAGCCGAAGATCGCCAAGGTGTGGGAGGAAGCCGACGCGTTTCGCGCCGGCGCTGGGGCGGAGGAGGGGGCCGAGGCCTTCACCATCGTCATTCCGCCGCCCAACGTCACCGGCTCGCTGCATATGGGCCATGCGCTCAACAACACGCTGCAGGACATTCTGGTCCGCTTCGAGCGCATGCGTGGCAAGAACGTCTTGTGGCAGCCCGGCATGGACCATGCCGGCATCGCCACGCAGATGGTGGTCGAGCGGCAGCTGATGGAAAAGCAGATCCACCGCCGCGATCTCACCCGCGAGGAATTCATCGAGAAAGTGTGGGAGTGGAAGGCCGAATCGGGCGGCGCGATCTTCAACCAGCTGAAACGTCTCGGCGCTTCCGCCGACTGGTCGCGCGAACGCTTCACCATGGACGAGGGCCTCTCCAAGGCCGTGCTCGAAGTCTTCGTCACGCTCTACAAGGAAGGGCTGATCTACAAGGACAAGCGCCTTGTGAACTGGGACCCGAAACTGTTGACCGCGATCTCCGATCTCGAGGTCGAGCAGCAGGAGGTCAACGGCAACCTCTGGCATTTCCGCTATCCGGTCGAAGGCGTGACGTTCGATCCCGAGAATCCAAAAACCTTCGTTATCGTGGCGACGACTCGTCCCGAGACAATGCTGGGCGACACGGCTGTCGCGGTGAATCCAGAGGACGACCGGTTCCGGCATCTCGTCGGCAAGAATGTCGTCCTGCCGATCGTCGGGCGCAAGATCCCTGTCGTGGCCGACGAGTATTCCGATCCGGAAAAGGGGTCCGGAGCGGTCAAGATCACGCCGGCGCATGATTTCAACGACTTCGAGGTCGGCAAGCGCCACAAGCTGCCGGCGATCAACATCCTGACCGTCGAAGCGGCCATCAAGCTCAGGGATAATGAGGACTTCCTCGCCGGCGTCGAGGTGACGCCGGAGCGCCAGGCCGTCTGGGACGAGCTCGACGGCCTCGACCGTTTCGTTGCGCGCAAGAAGATCGTCGAGCTGATGGAGGCCGGCGGCTTCCTCGACAAGGTCGAGCCGCACCGCCATGCGGTGCCGCATGGCGACCGCGGCGGCGTGCCGATCGAACCGTTCCTGACCGAGCAGTGGTACGCCAACGCGGCGGAACTCGCCAAGCCGGCGATCGCCTCGGTGCGCGAGGGGCGCACCAAAATAATCCCCAACAGCTGGGACAAGACCTACTTCCAGTGGATGGAGAATATCGAACCCTGGTGTATTTCGCGCCAGCTCTGGTGGGGTCACCAGATTCCGGCCTGGTACGGGCCAGATGGGCGTGTCTTCGTCGAGAAGACCGAGGAAGAGGCGCTGAGCGCCGCCATCGAATATTATCTGGCGCTGGAAGGGCCATGGAAGGCCTGGGTCGAGGACAAGCTCGAGAACTTCAAGCCGGGCGAGATCCTGACCCGCGACGAGGATGTGCTCGACACCTGGTTCTCGTCGGCGCTGTGGCCTTTCTCGACGCTGGGCTGGCCGGAGCAGACGCCGGAGCTGAAGACTTATTATCAGACCGACGTGCTGGTGACCGGCTTCGATCTTATCTTCTTCTGGGTCGCCCGCATGATGATGATGGGCCTCCACTTCATGGGCGAGGAGCCGTTCCACACCGTTTATATGCATGCGCTGGTGCGCGACAAGAACGGCGCCAAGATGTCGAAGTCGAAAGGCAACGTCATCGATCCGCTCGACCTGATCGACGAATATGGCGCCGATGCGCTGCGTTTCACCCTAACGGTGATGGCTGCCCAAGGGCGCGATGTTAAGCTCGATCCGGCGCGTATCGCCGGCTACCGCAATTTCGGCACCAAGCTGTGGAACGCGACGCGTTTCGCCGAGATGAACGAAGTCGCGCGCAATGACGATTTCTGGCTGAACGACGCCAAGCTGGCGGTCAACCGCTGGATCCTGACCGAACTGACACGCGCCGCGCGCGAGGTCACCGACGGCATCACCTCGTATCGCTTCAACGAGGCGGCTGGAGCCGCCTACCGCTTCGTCTGGAACCTGTTCTGCGACTGGTATCTGGAACTGTTGAAGCCGGTGTTCATGGGCTCGGACGAGGCCGCCAAGGCCGAAAGCCGCGCCTGCGTCGCCTTCGTGCTCGACGAGATCTACAAGCTCCTGCATCCGATGATGCCGTTCATGACCGAGGAGCTCTGGGCGCAGACGGCGGGCGAGGGCAGGGAGCGGGGCTCGCTGCTGTGCCATGCCGCATGGCCGTCGCCGGATTTCGAGGACCATGAAGCGGCTGGCGACATCAACTGGCTGGTCGATCTCGTCTCCGGCATCCGCTCGGTGCGCTCGGAGATGAACGTGCCGCCGGCAGCCATTGCGCCGCTGGTGGTGGTCGGCGCCAACGATGTGACGCGCGAGCGGCTGGTTCGCGAGGAGTCGGCGATCAAGCGGCTGGCGCGTGTCGGCGACATCTCGCTTGCCGATGCGGCACCCAAGGGGTCGGCACAGATCGTGCTCAACGAGGCGACGATCTGCCTGCCCCTTGGCAGCCTAATCGACCTCACCGCGGAGGCCGGGCGGCTGCAGAAGGAACTGGTCAAGGTCACCGAGGAAATCGCGCGCCTGCACAAGAAGCTGTCGAATGAGAAATTCGTCGCCAGCGCGCCGGCCGAGATCGTCGAAGGCGAGCGGGAAAAGCTCGCCGAATATCGCGCCGCGCAGGACAAGCTTTCGGTGGCGTTGACCAGGGTTCGTGACGCCGGCTGAAAGGCAGATTCGCGAGACTTTAGCATCCTCTAAAATGGGTAGTCTTTTGCCTCGAAAATCGGCATTCCGTTGCGTTAATGTTGACGTAAACGGAAGTTTTTGCCCCATTGTTGCCATAATGTAACAATGGGGCCGAAGACCCCTTAAATCGGCTTTTTTTGGGCCTTTCTGGCCGTTTTTTTCCTTTTTTGGGAAAGGCAAACCTTGCCAAAGGCCCTTTTTTGGCGCCGCGGCATCCGCTCGCATTTTGTCCAAAATACGTTGCGGGAACATGTACATGTACGCCAATCAATTCGTTGTTGCACCGTTAACCTGAATTGGTTCTAGCTTGATGCACTAGTTATTCGGGGAGGACATCCATGAACAATTTGCGTCTGAAAGCACTGCTGGGAGCAGGATGCTTTTCGCTGGCTTTGGCGGGCTCGGTTATCCATCCGGCGCATGCGGGCGGCCTGGAGCGCGGCGGCTACGACATCGACCTGTTGTTCGATCCGGCGCCGTTCGCGACTGAAGCCGAAGCGACCTATGTGATGCCGGATCGCAAGTACAAAAATGCGACGGGTCCGGGTGGCTTCAATTTTCTCGGTTCGACGGCGGATGGCGCCGAGGGCTATTGGGTACCCCGTATCGGGGCGAAGGTGCAGGTCGTGCAGGGAGTCGACTGCATGGTCGACTATTCACAGCCGTGGGGTGCCCACACAGCGCCTGGTACGTCTTGGAATGGCGCGTTTTCCAACGTCGAAACGGATATCAAGAGCAATAACTACGCTGGTACCTGCTCCTACAAGTTCGATGTCGGCAAGGGCCAACTCCGTTTTATCGGCGGCGTGTTCTACCAGGATATTTCAGGCTTCAAGGAGAGCCTGGTTGGTTTCAATCCAATTGGGCCGTCACCGATTGGCCGCGTCGACCTGGAGGCCAATGGATGGGGCTGGCGAGCCGGCGTTGCATACGAAATCCCCGATATCGCTCTTCGCGCGAGCTTGGTCTACAATTCCCAGGTCAAACTTGACAACATCACCGGCACACTCACGACGCCACTTGGGTCTGAGCCGATTTATGGCTCGACGCAATACATGCCAGACTCGTTGGAGTTGAAACTTCAGTCTGGCATCGCACCCGGCTGGCTTGCCTTCGGCTCGATCAAGTGGGTCAATTGGAGTGTGCTGCAAAGCGTTCCGATCTGCCCGACTCGTTTTGTTCCATCCGCGTCTTGCTTTACCGGTTCCCCGGGTGCAGTCACCTCACTCGACCTGATGTATCGCGACGGCTGGACCGTCACCGGCGGTATCGGTCACAAGTTTAACGATCAGTGGAGCGCTGCCGGTCAGCTTTCCTGGGACCGTGGCACCTCGCATGGTTACGGCGCGCAGACCGATACTTGGACGCTGGGCGGCGGCGTTGCTTATACGCCTCGGCCTAATATCGAAGTACGTCTGGCGGGTGCGGTTGGCGTCCTGACCAGCGGCCATTCCGGCACGTTGGCCGGAGAAAACGGCTACGTGGCTGGCGAAGACGCCAGCTACGACTTCGGCAACGATCTGGTAACGGCCCTATCGGGTGGAATCAAGATCAAGTTCTAAATCTCTGAAAACTATAATAAAAGGCTGGGCATTGCCCGGCCTTTTCGTTTGAGCCGGGTTTATCGGCGGCGCCGTCATCCAAGCTGCGTTGTATATAAGCCGCACTGTGGCCGCCTCGTGCGATTGTGACGTTTTGGCAACACTTTCTGAACAACCCCTGCGCTGGAAGTCAGGTCGAGGAAATTGCCCATTTCCCGCCATAAACCCGGCGCACCTCGATCTTGTCTCGGGACACGCGCCAAAAGGCTCGGCGATGGGACAGGCCGCACCGCCCGCGGCAAGGAAGAGAATGGACGCCAAGGTCATCTCAAAGGCTAAGCTCCCTAGCCGCCATGTGACTGTCGGTCCGGCGCGTGCGCCGCACCGGTCCTATCTCTATGCCATGGGCCTCTCGGCGGCCGAGATCGCGCAGCCGCTGGTCGGCGTCGCCTCCTGCTGGAACGAAGCGGCACCCTGCAACATTTCGCTGATGCGGCAGGCGCAGGTGGTCAAGAAAGGGGTGGCCGCCGCCAACGGCACGCCGCGCGAATTCTGCACCATCACCGTCACCGACGGCATCGCGATGGGCCACCAGGGCATGAAGTCGTCGCTGGTGTCGCGCGAGGTCATCGCCGATTCGGTCGAGCTCACCATGCGCGGCCATTGCTACGATGCGCTGGTCGGTCTCGCCGGCTGCGACAAGTCGCTGCCCGGCATGATGATGGCCATGGTGCGGCTCAACGTGCCGTCGATATTCATCTATGGCGGCTCGATCCTGCCCGGCAGCTATCGCGGCCGCCAGATCACCGTACAGGATGTGTTCGAGGCTGTCGGGCAGCACTCGGTCGGCACGATCGGCGATGCCGAGCTGCTCGAAATCGAGCAGGCCGCCTGTCCCTCGGCCGGCTCCTGCGGTGCCCAGTTCACCGCCAACACGATGGCCACCGTCGCGGAGGCGATCGGTCTCGCGCTGCCCTATTCCTGCGGCGCGCCCGCGCCCTACGAAATGCGCGACCGCTTCAATTTCGCTTCCGGCGAAAAAATCATGGAGCTGATCGCCAAAAACATCCGGCCGCGCGACATCGTCACGCTGAAGGCGCTGGAAAACGCGGCGACCGTGGTTTCGGCCACCGGCGGCTCGACCAATGCGGCACTGCACCTGCCGGCGATCGCTCATGAGGCGGGGCTGAAATTCGACCTGTTCGACGTGGCAAAAATCTTCGAGAAGACGCCTTACATCGCCGACCTCAAGCCGGGCGGCAAATATGTAGCCAAGGACATGTTCGAGGCCGGCGGCATTCCGCTGCTGATGAAGACGCTGCTCGACCATGGCTATCTGCATGGCGATTGCCTGACGGTCACTGGCCGCACTTTGGCCGAAAATATGGAGCACGTTGCCTGGAATGAACACCAGGATGTGGTCCGCCCGGCCGACAGACCTATTACCCAAACCGGCGGTGTCGTGGGTTTGAAGGGAAACCTTGCTCCCGAAGGCGCGATCGTGAAGGTCGCGGGCATGGCGGAGTTAAAGTTCTCCGGTCCGGCGCGCTGCTTCGATTCGGAAGAGGAATGTTTCGAAGCGGTGACGCATCGCAACTACCGGGAAGGCGAGGTTCTGGTCATCCGCTATGAGGGACCGCGCGGCGGCCCTGGCATGCGCGAGATGCTGTCGACGACGGCGGCACTCTACGGCCAGGGCATGGGCGGCAAGGTGGCACTGATCACGGACGGTCGCTTCTCGGGCGCGACACGCGGCTTCTGCATCGGCCATGTCGGGCCAGAAGCGGCCGTTGGCGGTCCGATCGGTCTCGTCAAGGATGGCGACGTGATCACGATCGACGCGGTGAACGGCACGATAGAGGTGGCGCTGTCCGATAGCGAGCTGGCGGCTCGGGCGAAGACATGGAAGGCGCGTACGACCGACTATCAGTCGGGCGCGATATGGAAATACGCACAGACGGTAGGGTCCGCCCGGGATGGCGCGGTCACCCATCCGGGCGGTGCGAAAGAAACACACTGCTATGCGGATATCTGAGTTGTTGAAGTCAACACCAGAGTTGCTGAGGTCATCTGTCCTTCCGGCACTGGTCGCGGTTGCGATCTTTGGCGCCGTGGGCCAGGCCGTGGCTTTCGACGACAAGGTGTTCGACGACAAGACCGGAGTGAAGCCGCAGTCGAGCCCCTGGGCGGTGTTCCAGTTCGGCTTCTCCGCCTACAAGAACGGCCACAAGGAACAGGCGGCCGAGGCCTATAAATACGCCGCCGAAAACGGCCAGATCGGCGCCACCTGGAAGCTTGCCCGCATGTATGCCGAAGGCGACGGCGTGGCCCGCGACGATTATGAGGCGTTCAAGTTCTTCTCGGAGATCGTAGACCAGGACGTCGAGCCCGGCTCTCCGGAAGAAAGCTACGTCTCCGACGCGCTGGTGGCGCTGGGCGACTATCTGCGCAAGGGCATTCCCGGCAGCCCGGTCAGCGAGAACGAGGTGGCGGCGCAGGAATACTACATGCGCGCCGCCGCCAATTACCGCAATCCGAACGCCCAGTTCGAGATGGGGCAGATGTTCCTGAAGGGTGAAGGCGGCGTGAAGGCCAGCGTCAAGCAGGCCGGGCGCTGGTTCCAGCTCGCCGCCGAGAAGGGCCATGCCGGCGCGCAGGCGACGCTTGGCCATCTGTTGTTCCAGAGCGGCAAGGTCGTGCGCGGCCTGGCGATGATGACAGCGGCCCTCGAGCGTGCTTCCCCGGCCGATCAGCCCTGGATTCGCGGCATGCAGGAAGAGGCCTTCGCCGCTGCCGGCGAAGCCGACCGTCGCACCGCGATCTCACTGGCCGACGATATCCTGACCAAGGGCAGCAACGTCGATCAGTAAGGTTCTTTCGAGGAACCAGAAAATCAGTTTTCGGTTGGCTCCGTCGGCACCATGCTTGGCGCGGGTGTGGAGATCGGCGTGACGTGCAGGTGCGGCGCCATCGTGTTTGCGGGGCAGCTATCGCCGACCTTTGTCCACGACGTGTTGTTGAGCACCATGTCGCAGCGAGCCAAATGACTCTGATCGGCGACCGTCAGGCAGGCGACCTGGCCGACCGGATAGGATTTTCCATTGGCAAGACATTCCTGCGCGGCGAAGGCCGGCACGATCGCGGCCGTGGCGAGTGCCAAGCCGATCGGACAAAGAGCAAATCGAATGGTCATGGGAACCCCCGCCGCCATGATGATCTCCCATCATGCGTCGGAATGTGGCGATATGAGGGTTTCTCTGGTTATCCGGCCGGCTGCAGCGCGAGGTTGATCGCTACCGGGACGTGATCGGACGGTTTTTCCCAGGCGCGCACATGTTTTTCGATCGAAGCCGATGAGAACCGGTTTGCGGCTTCCGGCGACAACAGCAGATGGTCGATGCGGATGCCGTTGTTCTTCTGCCAGGCGCCGGCCTGATAATCCCAGAACGTGTAGGTATCAGGCGCATCGGTGACCGCGCGCACCGCTTCGGTGAAGCCGAGGTTCAGCAGCCGGCGGAAGGCCTGCCGCGTCCGCGGCTGGAACAGCGCGTCGCCCAGCCAGTTCTCCGGAAACCGCGCGTCGATGGGCTCGGGGATGACATTGTAGTCGCCGGCCAGCACCAGCGCCTCTTCCAGCCTCAGGCGCTCCTGCGCCCACCGCTCCAGCCGCGCCATCCACGACAGCTTGTAGGGGAACTTCTTCTCGTCATCGATCGGGTTGCCGTTGGGCAGATAGAGCGAGGCGACACGAAGTGCGCCCTTGTCGGTGGAAAAAACACCCTCGATGAAACGGGCCTGCTCGTCGATGTCGTCGCCCGGCAGGCCCCTGATGACCTCGTCGAAAGGAAGCTTCGACAGCAGGGCGACACCGTTGAAGCCCTTCTGGCCATGGGTTTCGACATTATAGCCAAGCGCCTCGATCTCGGCACGCGGGAACTGCTCGTCGACCGTCTTGATCTCCTGCAGGCAGACGATGTCGGGCGCGCTCTCGGTCAGCCAATGGGTCAGGTTGCCGATGCGGGCGCGCACGCCGTTGATGTTCCAGGTGACGATTTTCATGACGGTCTCATTGTTCCTGCGGCGGGCGGCGTTCAACGAGTCCGATCGTATTGCCTGCCGGGTCCTTTATAAAGGCCATCCATTCGCTTTCCCCCGCCGGGCCGAACTGGCCCTCGGTGTCGCGATGGACGAGCGCCGGCGGCGCGGTGAAGGGAATGCCGGCTGCCTTGGCCTCGGCATAAAAGGCTTCGAGGCCTGACATGTCGAGATAGAGAGTGCCGGCCGGGATGCCGTCGGTGAACAACAGCCTGACATTGCCGGCCATGATGAAGGCAATGCCGGGCGGATCGTAGCGGGCATGAATGCTCATGCCGAGGACGTCGCGCCAAAAGACCAGCGTCGCGTCGAGGTCGCGACCGGCGGAGAGCGCAACCTGACGAACCGCGCCAGTAGCGGGCATCTCGGTCCTAGATGGAGAAGCTGGTGCCGCAGCCGCAGGAGGCGACCGCATTCGGGTTCCTGATCTGGAACGACTGTCCCATCAGATCGTCGACGAAATCGATCACCGAGCCACCCATATAGACCAGCGACAGATCGTCGATCAGCACCGTGGCGCCATTCTTCTCGATGGCGACGTCGTCGTCATTGCGTGTGTCGACCAGATCGAATTTGTAGGAAAAGCCGGAGCAGCCGCCACCTTCGACGGACACACGCAGCGCCGTCTTGCCGGCTTCGGCCGAAACAATCCTGGCGATCCGCTTGGCCGCGGCCTCGGTCATATCGACTTTCATGGCAGTCTTGGCATCCGCGCCCATGGGCGTCACCTTGCTTTCGGTTTCACATGATAGGTATGAAGCGCGACGGGGCAAGTCAACTGCGGCAGCATCAGCCATGACAAATGAGCTTGGCGACATCGGTTTTGGCTATCGGCCACGCGCGGCCTACGCCACGGATCCCGCACGTTCGCGCGGCCGGCTGTTCGACGAGGTGGAGAGTCCGACCCGCACACCGTTCCAGCGTGACCGCGACCGGATCATCCATTCGACGGCGTTTCGGCGGCTCAAGCACAAGACGCAGGTCTTCATCGCGCACGAAGGCGACCACTACCGCACAAGGCTGACCCATTCGATCGAGGTGGCGCAGATCGCACGTGCCCTGGCGCGGGCGCTGCGTGGCGACGAGGATCTCGCCGAAGCGGTGGCGCTGGTGCATGATTTCGGCCACACGCCTTTTGGCCACACAGGCGAGGACGCGCTGAACGAAAAGATGGCGGCGTGGGGCGGCTTCGACCACAACGCACAATCGCTGCGCATCGTGACCAGGCTGGAGGCGCGCTACGCTGAATTCGACGGGCTCAACCTGAGCTGGGAAACGCTGGAAGGCCTGGTCAAGCACAATGGTCCGCTCACCGACAGTAGCGGCCAAGGCCTGAAAGGGCCGGTACCGCAGGCGATCCGCGACTACTCGCAACTGCAGGATCTCGAGCTCGACCGGTTCGCCGGCATCGAAGCGCAGTGCGCGGCGATTGCCGACGACATTGCCTACAACACGCATGATATCGATGATGGGCTGAGGTCAGGGCTGCTGACGCTTGACATGCTGAAGGCCGTTTCGCTGCCTGGAACGATCCTGAAAGCTGTGCGCGAGCGCTATCCCAGGCTTGATGACGTGCGCACCGGCCACGAATTGATGCGGCGCCAGATCACGGCCATGGTCGAGGATGTGATCAAGTCGACCACCGCCAATCTGGAGCGGATCAGGCCGCTGAGCGCTGACGCGGTCAGGGCGGCGGGCGAAACGATGGTAACATTTTCGATCGAGATGGCGGAAGCCGAGAAGGAACTGAAGGCCTTCCTCTACAAGCACCTCTACCGGCACGAGGAGGTCATGCGGGTGCGTGCGGACGCCGAGCAGATCGTCCGGGACCTGTTCGACGTCTATTTCGCCAACCCGCGCGCCATGCCGGACGGCTGGCGCGAAGGGCTGGACCGCGCCGAGGATCGCATCAAAGCGCGCAGCGTCGCCGATTTCCTGGCCGGCATGACCGACACCTACGCGCTCAAGGAACACAGGCGTTTGTTTGACCGCACCCCGGATTTGAGCTAGGGCGGGCTCGATTTGCCGGCCAAAGGGCCGGATTCGTGATAAAGCCACCGAGCATACACCATGAACATCTTCGCCGATTTCACCGCGCGAGTCACAAAGGCTGTCGAAGCGCTAGACCTGAAGGACCAGGACGGCGTTTCGCCTGATCTGTCGCGCATCGCCGTCGAGCCGCCGCGCGACGCCAGCCATGGCGATCTCGCGACCAATGCGGCGATGGTGCTGGCCAAGCCAACCGGACAGAACCCGCGCGCGCTGGCCGAGAGATTGGCGGACGCCCTGCGGGCCGACCAGGATGTCGCCGCCGCCGAGGTCGCCGGTCCCGGCTTCGTCAATCTCAGGCTCCAGGACGGTTTCTGGCAGGCGCATCTATCGGCGCTTTTGGGCGAGGGTCCCAACTACGGCCGCTCGACGATCGGCGCCGGCCGCAAAACCAATGTCGAATATGTCTCGGCCAATCCGACCGGGCCGATGCATGTCGGCCATTGCCGGGGCGCCGTCGTCGGGGATGCGCTCGCCAACCTGATGGCGTTCGCCGGTTACGACGTGACCAAGGAATATGTCATCAACGACGCCGGCTCGCAGATCGACGTGCTAGGGCGCTCGGCGATGTTGCGCTATCGCGAGGCGCTTGGCGACGATGTTGGTGAGATTCCGGCAGGACTTTATCCCGGCGACTATCTGGTCTCCGTCGGCGAGGCTCTGGTCAGGGAGTTTGGCCGTTCCTTGCTGCAGATGCCTGATGACGAGGCATTGGCCATCGTCAAGGATCGCACCATAGATGCGATGATGGTGATGATCCGCGAGGACCTTGCACTGCTCAACGTGCATCACGACGTGTTCTTCTCCGAACGCACGCTGCATGCCGACAATGCCAGGAAGATCCGCTCGGCGATCAACGACCTGACGCTGAAGGGCCATATCTACAAGGGCAAGCTGCCGCCGCCCAAGGGCGAGAAGCCGGACGACTGGGAAGACCGCGAACAGACGCTGTTCCGTTCGACCGCCGTCGGCGACGACATGGATCGGGCGCTGGTCAAGTCCGACGGCTCGTTCACCTATTTCGCGGCCGACGTGGCTTATCTCAAGGACAAGGTCGACCGCGGCTTCGTCGACCTGATCTATGTTCTCGGCGCCGACCATGGCGGCTACGTCAAGCGCCTGGAAGCCCTGGCACGGGCCATTGCCGGCGACGACGTCAAGCTCACCGTTCTGCTGTGCAATCTCGTGAAGCTGTTTCGCGATGGCGAGCCGGTGCGGATGTCGAAGCGGTCCGGTGACTTCGTGACGCTGCGCGAGGTGGTGGAAGAAGTCGGACGCGATCCGATCCGCTTCATGATGCTTTATCGCAAGAACGATGCGCCGCTCGATTTCGATTTCGCCAAGGTGACCGAACAGTCCAAGGACAATCCGGTGTTTTACGTGCAGTACGCCTCGGCGCGCTGCCATTCGGTGTTCCGGCAGGCGAGCGAACAATTGGGCGAGGCGAATTTCGACCGCAACAGCCTGGCGGCAGCGTCAACGTCGTTGACCGACGAAGGTGAAATCGGCTTGATCAGGAAGCTTGCGGAATATCCGCGCCTGATCGAGTCCGCCGCTCTTGCGCTCGAGCCGCATCGGCTGGCATTTTATCTTTATGATCTGGCTTCCAGTTTCCATGGACACTGGAACCGGGGTACGGATAATCCGGACTTACGTTTTGTTAAGGTTAACGACCGACAATTGACGCATGCCAGACTAGGGCTGGTGCAGGCTGTTTCGGATGTTCTGACGTCCGGCCTGACGTTGATCGGGGCCGCCGCGCCCACCGAAATGCGTTAGGTTTGACTAAAAAACCTGTCACCTTTTGCCCACATTGCGCTGGTAAGGGCCAACCCTGCGCGACGTCCATGGCGTCCGAATGAGTGCGAGTTCGGGAACAATAATGGCAGACAGAACCCAGCTGAGAGTAGCCGACAACAACGACATCGCCGCCGATGATCCGTTCGCGGAACTGACCAGGATCATGGGATTCGACCCCCGCCAGCCGGTCAAGCCGCAGGCGCCGGCCGAGCCGAAAGCCATGGTCGCCGATCAGGCTGCGGGAGAGGGCGATTTCGACATCGATCTCGAGAAGGAACTTATGGGCGAATTCGACGCTGCCGACAGCGTCGTCGCTCCGCTTGTCGAGGCTCATGAGCCGGCATTCGAGCCGGTGGCAATCGATGTGTCGGATGACGATCTCGCGCTGTCGCTTGATGACGATTTTCACCTGGACATGGCTGAGGTCGATGACCGGACGGTGGCCGCCAGCCATGCCGGCGCCGCGGAAGCTGTGCCGTCCGTCGAGCCTGCCGTCGACATCGATTTCGACAATACCGTGGCCAGCTCGCTCGCAGACGTTTCGGCCTTCTACGACGATCTGCCGATGGAAGACGAGCTTGCCGCTTCCCTCGACCGGGATTTCCATATCGAGGACGAGGCCGCCGAGCCCCGGTATGCCGTTGAATCGCCGGTTGCAGAAGTGGCGGCAGCGGCCGAGCCGGCTTCCGATCAAGAATTCGACGATGCCGTTGCGATCTCGCTCGAGGACGAGCTGATGCTCGACGACCATTCGGCGGATCAGCGCCAAGTGGCTGCTGCCGAATATCCAGAGCCGGCGCCGGCCACCGCGGATGAGACCCAGTCGATCTCCGGCGAGGATTTCGTTGGTCAGTTCGACGATGCCATGGCCGATGTCGACGTGGATTTTGACGTTCAGGCCGACGAGCCAGAAGCTTTTGAGGAGCCGCGAGCACATGAGTTGCTTGCCGATGTCATCGGCACGAAGGACGAGGTTCCAGGCGCTGAAGCCATTTCGGATGACGCTTTCGACCTGGATTTGGACGAGGCGTTTGCCGAGCCCGCCGAAGAGCCAGCCGCCGAAATTGCCGCGGCTCCCGCGCAGCCGATGGCGGCAGCCATCGCGCCCCCAGTGCAGGCGCCCATCACGGACGAACGAAGCCTCGAAGACGAGTTGAACGCGCTTCTTGGCGCCATGACCGCGCGCACGCTGCCGTCGGCCAGGGAGCCGGCCATGGCTCAGCCGGTCGTGCCCCAGCCGGCCGCCGCGCCTGTTCAGCCGCCACTCGTCTCGACTGCAAAGGCCGCGGAGGAACCTGTCGATCTTGTTGGTGATCTCGACTGGGATCTCGATGAAGCAGCGTCCCAGGATGTGCATCAGTCCGGTTCCGACCAGGCCGCCGACGTTGACCTCGACGACCTGCTGCTCGACGAGCTTCAGGACCATGATTTCGGCTCGGAGACCGCTGAACAGGGCGAGGTCAATTTCGACAATGGCGCCATCGACGCCATCCGGGCCGAGGGCGTTGACCCGCATGAGGAAACAGCTTCCCTGCAGGATCAAGCCGATTCGCTCGATTGGCTGGCGGAACGCTCCGCGCCGTCGGAGCCGGCCCGTTCGTGGAGCCGCGTGACACCGGTTCCCCAACAGCCGGCATTTGCCGCGCAGCCTGCCGCCTCGATGGCGGCCTGGACGGCAGCACCGGAAACGGCCGCCGTGCCGTCCTACCGGCCGGCCGAGCCGGTTGCAGCCGCTCCCTACGTGGCTCCATCGGCACCGCAGGCGCAGCAGTCCTCGCGTTATGAAGAGATGCCCGATGTCGAGACGGTCGATGTGCCGGAGCGCGTCGTGGCGCTGGCCGACGATCTCGACATTCCAGAGTTGCATTTCGAAGACGATGAGCCGGTAGCATCCGGTTATGACGATCTCGACGCCGAATTCGCCAGCCTTCTGACTGAAATGAATTCGGTGGAGGTCGCGCCTGCTTCTGCCACTAGCGCCGCCTATGCGGACGAATCCTACAATGCCGGGTTCAATCCGGGATACGGCGCGGCCAATCCGGGATATGGCGACGCCAATCCGGGATATGACGCGGTCAATCCGGAATATGAAGAATCCAGGCCGACCTATCAGCCGGAAGCGCGGACCTATGCGGCACGGCCGGCGGAAATGCCTGCCCGCGCGGCGGCGGCCTCGACCTATGCCGATGCTGCTGAAGGCTTCGATGATCTGCCCGGCAGCCAGCCGATCTCGCAGGCGGACGATTTCACCGTCGATGAACTCGACTACGATCCCGAACTGGACGAAGCGATGTCGGTTCCGGGTCTCGGCGAGCGGGAAGCCGCCCGGTCGTCCGGCCGGCGCGGCCTCTTCATCGCGGCGATAGTCGGTGCCGTGGCGGTCGCGGGCGGTCTTGGCGCCTTTGCGCTGTCTTTCGGCGGCAAGGGCGGCAGTGAGGCTCCGGTGATCGTCAAGGCCGATAATTCACCGATCAAGATCAAGCCGGAAAATCCGGGCGGCACCGTGGTGCCGAACCAGGACAACAAGGTCTATGACGCGGTGGTCAAGGGCGCGAAGCCGGCCGAGCCGGTCCAGCAGAAGCTCGTCACCAACGCCGAGGAGCCGGTGGACGTGCAGGCGAAGGACCCGGCCCGCGCCGTCGATCTTTCTCCCGACCAGAACGCCGCCGCCGGCACGGATGGCGCAGGTGACGTCTCGACCGCTGGTGCGGCCCCCGCCAACATTGCGGCGCCCACGCCGAAGTCGGAGGATCGCATCGCGCAGGTCCTGCAGGAAGCCGACAAGGGCACCAGCAACGATGTCGTTGCCGTTGCGCCGCGCAAGGTTAGGACCATGGTGGTCAAGTCCGACGGCTCGCTGGTGGCGCGTGAGGATCCGGCACCGGCCGCACCCCAGGTCGCCGCGGCGGAGCCGACCGATCCGGCACCACAGCATGTGGCGCCTGCCGCGCAGGCCAATGCCGACCAGACTGGGGCCGACCAGACCGGTACCGCCCAGACTGGCACCGCCCAGACTGGCACCGCCCAGACTGGCACCGACCAGACTGGCACCGTGGCGCCCGCCGCCGCGCAGGCCGACGATGAGCCGGCTCTGAAGCCCGCGGCCAAGCCTGCCAAGGCGCAGTCGGCCAATACGCCAGCCAAGGTTGCAATCGCGCCGCAGCGTCCGTCCGACCAGCCGGTCGACGTGGTCGGCGAGGTCAAGCCAGATCAGGTCGCTTCCATCGATCCCGCCTCGACCGCGACCGGCAGCGGTTCGTGGTCGATGCAGATCGCTTCTCAGCCGACGGTAGAGAGTGCCCAGTCGACCTACCAGGACCTGCAGCGCCGCTACGGCAGCGTGCTCTCCGGCCGCACGGCCAACATCGTCAAGGCCGAGATCGCCGGCAAGGGCACGTTCTACCGCGTGCGCGTTCCGGCTCAGTCGCGCAACGATGCGATCAATTTGTGCACCAGCTACAAGACCGCGGGCGGCAACTGCTTCGTATCGCGCTAGAGCCGGATGATTTCAGGTCGAGTCGACCTGAAATCTGAATCCGTCTCTAAATCAAGAGATAGAGCATGTCGTCCGAAAACCGTTTCACACTTTTCGGCATCATGCTCTAGGCGTCGATCCAATCTCTCAAAGTCGGCGCGGCCGAAGGCCGCGCCGACTTTTTCATGTGGAAGCCTGTTTTGCAGCCGGCCATGCGGTCAGGGATGATTCCCTTTGACCGCGCGAAGCCCTAGACTCCTGAAATGACCGAATCAAAATCCATGATCCTCGGCTGTGCCGGGAAAACGCTCACCCGCGAAGAGATCCGTTTCTATCGCAATGAGTGCCCGTGGGCCTTCATCCTGTTTGCCCGCAACATCGGCGAGGCCGAGCAGATCCGCGATCTCGTCGCCGAGATGCGCGACTGCATCGGGCGCCCGGACGCGCTGGTGTTCATCGACCAGGAAGGCGGCAGGGTGCAGCGCCTGCGACCGCCGCTGGCGCCGAACTATCCGGCCGGTGGCGCGCTGGGGGCGCTTTGGCGCGACGATCACGACGCAGGCGCGCGGGCCGCCTGGTTGATGGCGCGGCTGCATGCCTTCGACCTCCTGCGCTACGGCATATCGGCGGATTGCCTGCCGGTGCTCGACGTCCCGATCGAAGGGGCCAGCGATGTCATCGGCGCGCGCGCCTATGGCAAGGATCCGCGTCCGGTCATCGAACTCGGCCGCGCCGCGGCCGAAGGCCTGATGGCGGGCGGCGTGCTGCCCGTGATGAAGCATGTTCCGGGGCACGGCCGGGCGTTTGCCGACACGCATTTCGAGCTGCCTGTCGTCGACGCCTCGCTCAGCGATCTGCAACGGCACGACTTTGCCCCGTTCCGCGAACTCAACCATCTGCCGATGGCGATGACCGCGCATGTCGTCTACAGCGCCATCGATCCCAAGAATCCGGCGACGACTTCCGGCAAGGTCATCGACGAGATCATCCGCCGCGAGATCGGCTTCGACGGGCTCTTGATGAGCGACGACACCTCGATGAAGGCACTTTCTGGGGATTTCCCGACAAAGGCCGCCTCGATCCTTGCGGCCGGCTGTGATCTGGTCCTTCACTGCAACGGCGTTTTCGAGGAGATGGCGGGGATCGCATCGCGCACCAAAGGGCTTGAAGGCAAGTCGCTGGAGCGCGCCAAGCGAGCAATGGCCTATATAAAGAAAAGCGACACGGTAGAAGAAACCGAGATACGCGCTGAATTCGCCACCTATTTCGACGCGGTGGCATAGCCAAGGGAAGTGACAGGGCAGTGGCGGAAGCATTGGAAAGCAAGGCTCCGAAGGCCGCACCGATGGATCGCCTGTGGGCCGAGAATGACGATTCACGCGTCACCGGCGATCCGTCGCTGGTCGTCGACGTGGCCGGCTTCGAGGGCCCGCTCGACCTTCTCCTGCATCTTGCCCGTACCCAGAAGGTCGATCTGGCGCGCATTTCGATCCTGGCACTGGTCGAGCAATATCTGACCTTTGTCGAGACGGCGAGGGCGCTGCGGCTCGAACTTGCCGCCGACTATCTGGTGATGGCGGCTTGGCTGGCCTTCCTCAAGTCGAAGCTGCTGATTCCCAAGCAGCCGGGCGAGGAGGGCGAAAGCGGTGAGGAACTGGCGGCGGTGCTGCAGTTCCGGCTGAAGCGGCTCGAAGCCATGCGCGACGCGTCTGCGCGTCTGGTCAACCGCAACCGGCTCGGTCGCGACGTGTTCGCGCGCGGCATGCCGGAAATGGTGATCATCGAGAAGCGCAACGCCTATTCGGCGTCGCTCTACGACTTGCTGACGGCCTATGCCCAGCAGCGGCAGAAGCAGGCGATCAACAACGTGACGATCGCCAGGCGCGGTGTCTGGTCGCTCAAGGACGCGCGCGACATCCTGACCCGCCTTGTCGGGGCTGTAAGCGACTGGACGACACTGGAAAGTTTCCTGATCGTGTACATGACAAGCCCCGAGGAAAGGCGCACGGCGATCGCCAGTTCCTTCGCGGCAACATTGGAACTGGTGCGCGACGGCACGATGGACGTGCGGCAGGATCAGACATTTGCCCCGATCTATTTGCGCGGCCGCACGCAAGCAATCAAGGCAGTCGAGGTGGCATCATGAGCGAACGCGCCAACGCTTCGGTTATCCCGTTCAAGGTCGAGGACGAGCCTGGGCAGGAGTGGTTCTCCGAGGATGTGGCCGAGCAGGTGCAGAACCCGGCCGAGCGTCTGCATATGGCGGAAGCCGTGCGCATGGCGGAGGCGATCGTGTTCGCCAGCGCCGAACCCGTCAGCGAAAAGCAGCTTGCCGCACGCCTTCCCGATGGCATCAATGTCGCGCTAGCCATGAGGGAGCTGCAGCAGATCTACGCCCGGCGCGGCGTCAATCTGGTGCGGGTTGGCGATGCCTGGGCCTTCCGAACCGCTGGCGACCTGGCTTTCCTGATGAGCCGCGATACGGTGCAGCAGCGCAAGCTGTCACGGGCGGCGCTCGAGGTGCTGGCGATCATAGCCTACCACCAGCCGGTGACGCGCGCCGAGATCGAGGACATCAGAGGTGTCGAAACCTCGAAGGGCACGCTCGACACGCTGCTCGAAACGGAATGGGTGCGCATGCGCGGCCGCCGCAAAACGCCCGGCCGCCCCGTCACCTATGGCACCACCGAAACCTTCCTCGACCATTTCGCACTCGAGGAAATCCGTGATCTTCCAGGCATGGAGGAACTGAAAGGCGCCGGCCTGCTTTCGGGCCGCATGCCGTCGAATTTCTCCATCCCGCAACCGCCGGCCGATCCCGACGCGCTGACCGAGGACGAGGATCCGCTGACCGACATCGACCTCGAGGAGCTCGGTCTGCTGACGCCGCGCGTCACGGAAGATTGACCACGAGCGCCTTTCAAAAGCTGCTTTCCGGCTTTACATGCGCCGTTTGGTAGCGGGCCGCATCGCCGAAAATGCGTGACATCCGTCGGCCTTTCATAAACTCTGTCGCGGTTGTGTTTGAATCCCAAAGCGAAAACGCATAGATCATCGCCAGGGAAAACATTCGAGAGAGATTTGGCTATGGGTTCATTTTCGATTTGGCACTGGATGATCGTGCTGGTGATCGTGCTGCTGGTGTTCGGCCGCGGCAAGATTCCCGAGCTGATGGGTGACATGGCCAAGGGCATCAAGAGCTTCAAGAAAGGCATGGCCGACGACGACGTTGCCGACGACAAGCGCACCGTCGAACACCGTGCCGATGAGACCGTTTCGGCCGCGAAGGAAAAGGCCAGCAAGAGCTGAGCCAAAAGTTCTAGTCGGAACAGATTGCCATGTTTGAAGTCGGCTGGACCGAAATGCTGGTGATCGCGATCGTCATGATCGTGGTCGTCGGGCCCAAGGATTTGCCCAACATGCTGCGCACATTCGGCCGCACGACGGCGAAGTTGCGCGCCATGGCCGCCGATTTCCAGAAGCAATTCAACGAGGCCTTGAAGGAAGCCGAGCTCGACGACGTCAAGAAGTCGGTCGACGAACTCCGGGGTCTCAGCCCAGTCGCCGAGATCAAGAAGCAGCTCAATCCGTTCGAGCAGGCGGCAGCCGATGTGCGCGCCGGCGTCGACGCGGCGATGAAGCCGAAGCCGGCCGCCGCCGATCCATCGGCCCCTGCCGCGGCGACGCCACAGGCGGCCGAGCCGTTGAAGAACGGTGCAACGACCATGCCTGGCGTCAATGGCCCGGAAGTCACGACCCCAGCATCGATGTTCCCGGCGATGACCGATGAATCGGTGGTGGCGGCTTCCACGGAACCGAAGGCATCCAAGAAAACCGCCAAGGCGGTGCCGGCTTCAAAAGCGCCATCCATTAAGGTGGTGGCGGCAAAAGCCTCACCCGCGGGGGCGGCAAAAACCGCACCCACGCCCAAGGCGTCGACAAAGGCCACGACAGCGGCAGTTCCTGAAACCGCGGCTGTGACGAAGCCTGCCGTCGCCAAGGCGCCTGCAGCCAAGGCGCCTGCTGCCAAGGCGCCTGCGAAAACCGAACCGAAACCTGCTGGGGCCAAGAAGCCGGTAGCCAAAAAGACGGCTGGAGCCGCCAAGTGAGCGTTTCGGACAAGGAAAAGGACGAGATCGAAAAATCGTCGGCGCCTCTGATGGAGCATCTGATCGAGCTGCGCAGGCGGTTGATCTGGTCTCTCGGTGGCTTCTTCGTTGCCTTCCTGGTTTGCTTCTTCTTTGCCAAGAGGCTGTTCAACCTTCTGGTTGTCCCCTTCAAGTGGGCGACGAAATGGGCAGGGCTGGACCCGCACAAGGTCGAGCTGATCTATACCGCGCCGCAGGAATTCTTCTTCACGCAGGTCAAGCTCGCCATGTTCGGCGGCATGGTCATCGCCTTTCCGCTGATCGCCACGCAGATCTACAAATTCATTGCGCCTGGGCTCTACAAGAACGAGCGCAATGCCTTCCTGCCGTTCCTGATCGCATCGCCCATCCTGTTCCTGATGGGCGCCTCGCTGGTCTATTTCTTCTTCACGCCGATGGTGATGTGGTTCTTCCTCGCCATGCAGCAGGTCGGCACCGATGACCAGGTACAGATTTCGCTGCTGCCGAAAGTGTCGGAATATCTCAGCCTGATCATGACGTTGATCTTCTCCTTCGGCCTGGTGTTCCAGCTGCCGGTGGTAACCAGCCTGATGACGCGCGTCGGCATGCTGTCGTCCAAGGCGCTGGCCGAAAAACGCAAATGGGCGATCGTCATCGCCTTCATCGTTGCCGCGGTGCTGACACCTCCGGATCCGATGAGCCAGATCGGCTTGGCCATTCCGACCATCCTTCTCTACGAGGTTTCCATCTGGGCCGCGCGGTGGATCGAGCGCGACCAGGAGAAACAGCGGCTTGCGCGCGAGAAGCAGGAAGCCGGCGAGACCGTGGCCGGCAAGGCGCCGGACGAGCCGCCAGCGCCGGCGGCCTCGTAGGGCATCGGCGGCGGCGGAAAACGACAACCGCCGCCCGGCCCATCTTGCATCGATCAAGGATGCGGTTTACGCCCCTCAAACCTAGCTTGAGGACGGACACCATGCTTGACATCAAATGGATTCGCGACAACCCGAAGGCCCTTGTCGAGGCGCTCACCAAGCGCTCGTGGTCGGCGGATGAGGCGCAGTCCACGGTCGACGGGCTGATCGCCAAGGACGAGGCGCGGCGCGAACATGTCACCGAGCTGCAGACCAGGCAGGAGCGCCGCAACGCCGCCTCGAAGGAGATCGGCAACGCCATGCGTTCGGGCGATGCCGCCCTTGCCGAGAAACTCAAGGCCGAAGTCGGCGAGATCAAGACCTTCATCCAGAACGGCGAGGCGCGCGAGCGCGAGCTTGACAAGGCGCTGAACGATGCGCTGGCGGTGCTGCCGAATGTGCCGTTCGGCGACGTGCCGGTCGGCAAGGACGAGCACGACAATGTCGTCAAGCATGTCGTCGGCAAGGTGCCGACACGGCCGAACTGGGTGAAGGAGCATTTCGAGATCGGCGAAGCGCTCGGCATGATGGATTTCGAGCGCGCGGCGAAACTGTCGGGATCGCGCTTCACCGTGCTCAGGAGTGGTCTGGCGCGGATGGAACGCGCCATCGGCCAGTTCATGCTCGACCTGCACACGACGGAGCATGGCTATGAGGAAGTGATCCCGCCGCTGATGGTGAAGGACGACGTTCTGTTCGGCACCAACCAGTTGCCGAAGTTCGAGGAGGATCTGTTCTTCACGCCACATGGAGAGGGCAGGCTTGGCCTGATCCCGACCGCCGAAGTGCCGCTCACCAACCTCGTGCGCGAAGAAATCACGGCGCATGAAAAGCTGCCGCTGCGCTTCACGGCGCTGACGCCCTGCTTTCGTTCCGAGGCAGGCTCGGCGGGACGCGATACGCGCGGCATGCTGCGCCAGCATCAATTCTACAAGGTCGAGCTGGTCTCGATCACCGACCAGGAATCCTCACTCGCCGAGCATGAGCGGATGACACAATGCGCCGAGGAAGTCTTGAAGCGGCTTGAGCTGCCGTTCCGGACTATGGTGCTCTGCACCGGCGACATGGGTTTTGGCGCGCGCAAGACCTATGACATCGAGGTCTGGTTGCCCGGCCAGAACGCCTATCGCGAAATCTCGTCCTGCTCTGTCTGCGGCGATTTCCAGGCGCGCCGTATGGATGCCCGTTACAAGGACAAGGATGGTAAGGGCAACCGCTTCGTCCATACGCTGAACGGTTCGGGCACCGCTGTCGGCCGCGCGCTCATAGCTGTCATCGAAAACTATCAGAATGAGGATGGCAGCGTAACCATTCCTGAAGTGCTGCGGCCTTACATGGGTGGGCTGGAAAAGATCGAATCGAAATAATGCGCATTCTTCTGACCAATGACGACGGCATTCATGCCGAGGGCCTGGCGTCGCTCGAGCGCGTCGCCCGCACCCTGTCCGACGATGTCTGGGTGGTGGCGCCGGAACAGGACCAGTCGGGCTATGCGCATTCGCTGTCGATTTCGGAGCCGCTGCGGTTGCGGAAAATCGGCGAAAGGCATTTTGCCGTGCGCGGCACGCCAACCGATTGCGTCATCATGGGCGTCAAGAAGATCCTGCCCGGTGCGCCCGACCTGATCCTGTCCGGTATCAATTCGGGCGCCAACATCGCCGACGACGTCACCTATTCCGGTACCGTCGCCGGCGCCATGGAAGGCGCGCTGCTCGGCATCCGGTCGATAGCGCTCAGCCAGGGCTACAGCACTGTCGGCGAGGATCGCGTCGTCCCCTATGAGACCACCGAAGCGCTGGCGCCGGCACTGCTGAAGAAGCTCGTCGCGACGCCGCTGCCGGACGGCGTCCTGCTCAACGTCAATTTTCCCAACTGCCTTCCCGAGGAAGTGGCCGGCACGGTGGTCACCACGCAGGGCAAGCTGGTGCACAGCCTGTGGGTCGACGAGCGCCGCGACGGGCGCGGCCTGCCTTATTACTGGCTGCGCTTCGGCCGCGAGCCGGTCGAGGGCAAGCAGGGCACCGATCTCTTTGCCCTGCGCAACAGGCTGGTGTCGGTGACGCCGCTGCAGCTTGACCTTACCGCGCATGAGATCCGTGACCAGCTGAGCAAGGCGCTTGCATGAATCAGGGCTTTCCAATCGATGATCGCGAAGGATTTGCCGCTTTCCTGCTGCGCCTGCGCGGCAGGGGAACGGTGCCGAAGGCGCTGATCGCGGCTTTCGAGGCAACGCCGCGACGCGGCTTCCTGGCAGCGCAATACCACCAGATCGCCTGGTCGGACCGCATGCTGCCGATCGAATGCGGCGAAGCGATCGAAGGGGCGGATCTGCAGGCGGCGGTGATCGCCGCATTGGCCATTGAAACGGGAAACCGCGTGCTCGAGATCGGCACCGGTTCCGGCTACACATCGGCTGTCATGTCGCGGCTGGCGGCGCGGATCGTGACCGTGGATCGGTACAAGACGCTGGTCGAGCAAGCCAGGCAGCGTTTCGAGGCACTCGGCATAGGCAATGCCATCGTGCGGCAGGCCGATGGTTCCAACGGATTGCCCAATGAAGGGCCGTTTGACCGCATCGTCGCCTGGGCTGCATTCGACAGTTTGCCGCGCTTCCTGCTCGACCAATTGTCGAGCGGCGGCATCGTCATCGCGCCGATCGGGCCGGAGGAGGGCGAGCAGGTGCTGGCCAAGCTCACCAAGGTCGGCAGCCGTTTCGAGCGCGAGGATATCGGCCTCGTGCGGCTGCAGCCGATCCTGCGAAGCATTGCAGCGGTTATCTAGTTTCCGGCCGGCCGCCGGATCTCTTTCGGGCTCGCCATCGTGCCGCTGATCATCCCCAAATGTTTTAAGAAAATTTTCGTCGGATTCTAATGGGTTAACCGGCCAGTAACATTAACGCGCTTTAATCCTGTCCAGTTGGTGCAGCGTTTGTGCGGGTTAGTGCGATGCAACTCAGTGTTTTGAAGACAAATAGTCGCAATCTGGCGCGGGGCTGCGCTGTTCTGATGATTGCAGGCGCGGCGGCCGGGTGCAGTTCCCAGGCTTCGCGGTTCAACAGTGTCGACGACGTCTTCACGTCCTCGACCAACAATCAACGTGCCATCATCAACAAGCAGGATGCGGTGCAGCCTTATCCGGGCGATGTCTCGGCTGCTCCGCTTGATGGCAGCCACACGCAGTCGGTGAGCCGTTCCAGCCTCGATCCGGTTTCGAGCCGGCCTTTGCCGCCGCCGGCTTCCGCGCAGGCGCAGCCGGCTCCAGCGCTCGCGCCTGCCGCCAATCCGGTGCGTGTCGCATCGGCGCCGGCCTTGGTTCGGCCCGCTCCTCATGTCGACAGGACGACGACCGGCACTGTCGCGCCGGCCGCCAAGCCTTTCAAGAATGCCCAGCCCGACGAGCCGAGGATGGCCCAGGCAGGCACGCCGCACGCGACCGAAATCACCGTCAGGGACGGCGAGACCATTTCCGGCCTGGCGGCGCATTACAAGGTGCCGGCCGATGTCATCATGAAGGTGAATGGCCTGAGCCCGACCAAGGGGCTGAAGACCGGCCAGAAGATCGTCATCCCGGCCTATGCCTATTCGAGCAAGGCCGAGCCGAAGGTCGCCGACGCAAAGCCGGCAAAGGACAGCAAGCATGACCTGCCGGCCAGCGCGCCGGACAAGGTGGCGGTGCTGCCGCAGCAGCCTAAGCTGAAGGAGGGCAAGTCCGCCGCCCAGGTCGATGCGTCGGCCACGGCGAACCAGCCCAAGGAACCCAAGCCGGCGCAGATGGCCAAGGCAACCGGCGCCGCCGGTACGTATACGGTCCAGTCGGGTGACACGATGTCCTCGATTGCCAGAAAGACCGGCGTCGGCGTGGTCGCGCTGAAGCAGGCCAACGGCATGAAGGACGGCATATTGAAAATCGGCCAGACCTTGAAGGTGCCGGGCGGCGGAACGGCGACGGTTGCCAGCGCCAAGCCGGCCAAGGTCGATCCGGTGACCACCGCGACAACGCAAGTCCCGGCAAAGGCCACGCCTTCGGAAACGCTGGCCTCCTACACGCCGCCGAAGAAGGACGCCAAGGTCATCCAGCAGGCCGAGGACGACGACGCGGTGGCACCCGATGCCACCGGCATCGGCAAGATGCGCTGGCCGGTGCGCGGCCGGGTGATCTCCGGTTTCGGATCCGGCAAGGACGGCGTCGATATCGCCGTGCCCACGGGCACGCCGGTCAAGGCGGCCGAGAACGGTGTTGTCATCTATGCCGGCGACGGCCTCAAGGAATTCGGCAACACGGTGCTAGTGCGCCATGAGAACGGCCTGGTCACCGTGTATGGC
This sequence comes from Mesorhizobium australicum WSM2073, assembly GCF_000230995.2. Lineage (NCBI taxonomy): Bacteria > Pseudomonadati > Pseudomonadota > Alphaproteobacteria > Hyphomicrobiales > Phyllobacteriaceae > Mesorhizobium > Mesorhizobium australicum. The sequence goes on from NC_019973.1 coordinate 3,831,361, forward strand.
CATGCCAGCTCGATCGAGGTCCAGCGCGGCCAGAAGGTCAAGCGCGGCCAGGAAATCGCGCTCTCGGGCATGAGCGGCACGACGGATTCGCCGAAGCTGCACTTCGAAGTGCGCAAGAACTCCGCCCCGGTCGATCCGTCAGGCTATCTCGAATAGAAGAAAAAAAGCGATATGCGGGCCGCCTGACCTCCAGTCCAGCCCGCCGGCTGAGCCCGTTCCGCAAGGAGCGGGCTTTTTCAGTTCTGTCGAAGGCCGGCCCTCAAGCGCGGAGATGATCACGCAGCGTGTCGGCGATCATGACCTCAAGGCTGCTGGCCTTGATACCGAGAAGCACCTCGGCGTCGGAAGAATCCACCAGCAAGGGGTTCTCGAAAAGATAGCTCATCTCGATGAGCTCATGCATACCCAATGCTTCCATCTCGGCAATCGAATAAGAACGGATTTCTGAAACCTCCTGTCGAAGCATCGCAGCGGTTTTCTGGATGAGCTCCCGGGGTGAGGCGTATTGCGAGGGGACGTGAAACGCCCGTCCCCATTCGCCCGTGAAGCGGGAAGCCGCGACCAGCGTCTTGGCGACGTCCTTGGTGAAGGCCCAGGCATGCGTCGCATCGAGGTTTCCAATGAAAGCGGTAGGCTTCCCTTCGATGATGGAGGGCAGGGCGACCAGCGAGAAGTAGCTGATCGCGCTGTGGCCGAGATAGTCGCTGGACCGCACTTCGATTGCCGGCACGTCGGCACGGGCGGCTCGCTGCCACATGATCGTCCTGGCCGTTCCCTTCTTCGAAGTAGGATCCAGGGACAGGTCGGAACGAAGCGGGCTATCGGCATTTTCCCCATAGCCATAGAGGTTGCCCAACACGATGAGTTTCGCGCCGACCGCTTCGGCCGCGCGCACGGTGCCGTCGATGATGGGGAAAAAATCGGTTGGCCACCTGTGATAGGTGGCCATGGCGCACATGAAGATGGCATCGGCGCCTTGGCAGACACGCGCGAGTTCCGACGCATCGGTAGCATCGGCCTGCATGGGCCGCACGTTCCGCAATGCGTTGGAGCCGACGCTTCGGCTGGTGAGAACGACATCATGTCCTTCCTCGCCAAGAAGGCGAGCGGTTTCGCGACCGACCGGGCCCGCTCCGACAACAACATAGAAACTCATGGTGTAACCTCTCGTCCAAGTTTGATGGAGAGGCGTGAGTACAGGTCGACGGCATTGAAAATCGCGCGGGAATTGCCAAATCTCGGACAGGTTTTGCCATGAATCGAGAGAGAGCATGCAGTCGCAATACGCTCCGGCTCAAGCCGTGTCCGATGTAACAATGGCCTCCCGGCATATCGAAGCCGGAGTCCACCGCCTGTCCCGGGCTCCACACCATCGCATCATGGTGCATGCCAGCGCGGCGACACGCTCCTACTGCGATCAGGTTGGGCGATATTTCGTCAGGCGCGCCGGGGATATCGACCTGGTGCCAGCCGGCCAGGAGGGCGGCTTCGAGGCCGAAACCCCGTTCGACACGATCGAGATTGCGTTGCAGCCAGCGCTGATGGAAAGGGTGGTGGCGGAGCTTGGCGGCAAGGGGCAAGCATTGCGGCTCGACACGCGCCACCTGCTTCGCGACCAGCGCATCGAACATCTCGCCCGGGCGCTCGGGAGCGAACTGAATGCAGATTCGCCGAGCGGCCCTTTGTTTGCCGACAGCATTGGCGCCGCACTGGCGGTGAGGCTGCTTGGCCTTGGTGAACCTGATATCCGCCGAACGAACCGGTTGTCGGATACCCAGCTCAAACGCGTGCTGGAGCACATCGAGGCGGCTCTTCACGAGCCGCTTTCGATTCATCGACTGAGCCGCGTTGCCGGCGCGAGCAGCTCGCATTTGCGGACATGGTTCAAAGTGGCGACGGGCGTCACCTTGCACCGCTATGTGTTACGGCGTCGCGTTGAACGCGCACGCGTTCTGCTGCAGCGAGGCGACCTCAGCACAAGCGAAGTAGCTGAAATGACGGGCTTCGCGCACCAGTCACACCTGGCGCATTGGATGCGCCGCGAGATCGGTCAAACGCCGCGCGATTTGCGACGGACGCCGCCCAAATGACGCTGTCGGTTGATCGGGTTGGCGGCGCGATCCATCGCCTCAATCCTTCAATGGCTTGCCGAGCCTGCCGGCCAGATCCTGGGTGAATTGCCAGGCGACGCGGCCTGAGCGGCTGCCGCGTGTGGTGGCCCATTCCAGCGCTTCGGCGCGCAACTGCTCGGGGTCGATGTCGAGGCCATGATGGCTGGCATAGCCGTTGACCATGTCGAGATATTCGTCCTGCGAGCATTTATGGAAGCCGAGCCACAGCCCGAAACGGTCGGATAGCGAGACCTTTTCCTCGACCGCTTCCGATGGGTTGATGGCGGTCGAGCGCTCATTGTCGATCATGTCGCGCGGCAACAGGTGGCGGCGGTTCGAGGTCGCGTAGAAGATGACGTTGGCCGGACGGCCCTCGACGCCGCCTTCGAGTGCTGCCTTGAGCGACTTGTAGGACGTATCGTCATGGTCAAAGGACAGATCGTCGCAAAACAGGATGACGCGGAAGGGGGCCGCCTTCAGCAGGCCCATCAGCTTCGGCAGCGTGTCGATGTCCTCGCGGTGGATTTCTATCAGCTTGAGTGGCAGGCCGGGCTTCGCCTTGGCATTGATCCGCGCGTGTACGGCTTTGACCAGCGACGATTTGCCCATGCCGCGGGCACCCCACAACAGGACGTTGTTGGCGGCGAAACCGGCGGCGAAGCGCTCAGTGTTGTCGACGAGGATGTCGCGGACGCGGTCGACACCGCGGATCAGGCCGATATCCACGCGGTTGACCTTGCGCACCGGCTCCAGATATCCGGGATCGGCCTGCCAGACGAAGCAGTCGGCCACGTTGAGGTCGGTTTCAGGCGCCGGCGGCGGCGCGAGGCGGCTGACCGCCTCGATCAGGCGGTCGAGTTTCTGGTTCAGGGCGTCGATGCTGGTATCGGTCATGTCGGGTCTTTTTTGCTTCGGTTTTTGCGGTGGCAGGTAGGTCCGGTTCGATTCCGGCGGTTTCGAAACCGGTTGCAACCATTTGTTCGAGCGTGATCTTTTCCGAAAACCGGCTCGCGGTTTTCGCGATCCTGCTCTAACACGGCTAAACAGGCCGGAAAAGCAGCCGATTTGCCCGGCCGCGCAGTTGCATTGACAACTTTACCGACTATATTCCGGCCAAATTTCTAGGGGCCGCCAAATCCCGCTTGATCGTTTGGTGGCTGTTTTTCAAAATTCAGGAGTACCTCGATGTTCGTGACACCGGCATACGCCCAAGGCATCGGCGGCGCCTCTCCCGATATGTTCATCAGCATTTTGCCGTTTGTCCTGATTTTCGTGATCATGTATTTTCTGATCATCCGCCCGCAGCGCACGCAGCTGAAGAAGCGCGGCGAGATGCTGGCGGCGGTTCGTCGCGGCGACACTGTCGTCACCGGCGGCGGCTTTGTCGGCAAGGTGACGAAAGTGATCGACGACAACGAGCTGGAGATCGATCTTGGCGGCGGCACCAAGGTGACGGCGCTGCGCTCGACGATCGCCGATGTGCGCGTCAAGGGCGAACCGGTGGCCAACCAGAACGCCAAGAAATAACCAGATTCAAGGCGGAGCGATCCGCGGACACGCTCTGACGGACGACGCCCTATGCTTTATTTCTCGCGCTTCAAGATGATCCTGATCTGGCTGGCCGTGGCCGCCACAGTGATCCTCGCCGCGCCCAACCTGTTCCCCGCCAGCACGCTGGCTCAGCTGCCCAGTTGGGTGCCGAAGCGGCAGATGACGCTCGGCCTCGACCTGCAGGGCGGTTCGCACATCCTGCTGGAGATGAACCAGAACGATCTGATCAAGGATCGGTTGGAGACGACGCGCGACGAAATCCGCACACTGCTGCGCGATGCCAAGATCGGCTATACCGGTCTTGCCGGCACCGGCAAGACCCTGCAGGTCCGCATCACCGATCCCGCCCAGCTCGATGCCGCCAAGAAGGCATTGAAGACTTTGACCGATCCTGTCGCCGCCGGCTTGTTCACGGGCGGTTCCATCCAGGAAATGGCGCTCGATGATTCCGAGCCGGGCCTGCTCAAGTTCACCGTCACCGACGCCGGCATCAAATACCGCACGTCGACCGCGTTGGCACAATCGATCGAGGTGGTCGAGCGCCGCGTCAACGAACTCGGCACGACCGAGCCTATCGTGCAGCGGCAAGGCGAGGACCGCATCCTCGTCCAGGTGCCTGGCCTGCAGGATCCGCAGCGGCTGAAGGAAATTCTCGGCCAGACCGCGAAGCTGACCTTCCAGATGGTCGACCAGTCGATGCCGGTGCAGGACGCGCTCAAGGGGCGCCCGCCAGCCGGTTCGTCGGTGCTCTATTCCCAGGACGATCCGCCAGTTCCATACCTGATCGAGAACCGCGTTATCGTGTCGGGTGAAAACCTCGTCGACGCACAGGCGACGTACAATTCGCAGAACAACGAGCCGGTGGTTTCGTTCCGCTTCGATTCCAAGGGTGCCGCCCGCTTCGGCCAGGCCACCGCGCAGAACGTCGGCAAGCTGTTCGCCATCATCCTCGACAACCAGGTGATTTCGGCGCCGCAGATCCGTGAACCGATCCTTGGCGGCACCGGCCAGATCTCCGGCAATTTCACAGCCCAAAGCGCCAACGACCTCGCCGTGCTGCTGCGCGCCGGCGCGCTGCCCGCGACATTGACGGTCATCGAGGAGCGTACCGTGGGTCCGGGCCTCGGCCAGGATTCGATCCACGCCGGCAAGGTCGCCGGCATCATCGGTTCGATTCTCGTCGTGGCATTCATGTTCGTCGCCTACGGTTTCCTCGGTTTCCTCGCCAATATCGCGCTGGCGGTGCACGTGGCGATGATCGTCGGACTGCTGTCGCTGCTCGGCGCGACGCTGACCTTGCCGGGTATTGCCGGTATCGTACTGACCATCGGCATGGCGGTCGATTCCAACGTGCTGATCTACGAGCGTATCCGCGAGGAGCGACGCGCCGGTCGCTCGGTGATCCAGGCGATCGACACCGGCTTCTCGAAGGCGCTGGCGACCATCGTCGATTCCAACGTCACCTCGCTGATTGCGACAGTGGTGCTGTTCTATCTCGGTACCGGACCCGTGAAGGGCTTTGCCATCACCTATGCCATCGGCATCCTGACCACGGTCTTCACCGCTTTCACCTTCACCCGCCTGCTGGTGTCGATCTGGCTGCGCCGCGCACGTCCGAAGGAACTGCCGCGCGCACCGGTGACTTTCGTTCCGCCCGGCACGAAAATTCCGTTCATGGGTATCCGCCGGTGGACGTTCGCGCTGTCCAGCACATTGTCGATATTGTCCGTCGTGTTGTTCATGAGCGTCGGCATCAATTACGGCATCGACTTCAAGGGCGGTTCCCTGATCGAGGTGCAGTCGAAGAGCGGCGATGCCAATATTGGTGACATCCGCAGCCGATTGACGGAACTGAACATCGGCGAAGTGCAGGTGCAGCAGTTCGGTGCACCCAACGACGTGTTGATCCGCGTCGGCACGCAGGATGCCGGTGAAAATGCCGAGCAGACCGTAATCGACAAGGTGCGCGGCGAGCTGCAGGATCAGTATAATTTCCGTCGCGTCGAAGTGGTGGGCCCGACGGTTTCCGGCGAGTTGGCCAAGCAAGGCACGATCGCCATGATCGTCGCGCTGGCCGGCATCCTGATCTATGTCTGGTTCCGCTTCGAATGGCAGTTCGCGGTCGGCGCCATTGTCGCGACAGTGCACGATGTGGTCATGACGCTCGGTTTCTTCGTCATCACCGGGCTCGAGTTCAACCAGTCGTCACTGGCGGCGATCCTGACCATTATCGGGTATTCGCTGAACGACACGATCGTGGTCTATGACCGCGTCCGCGAGGATCTGCGAAAATACAAGCGAATGCCGTTGCCGCAGCTGTTGAACAACGCCATCAACGAGACGTTGTCGAGAACGACGCTGACGTCCGTGACGACCAGCTTGGCGCTGCTGGCGCTGGTGCTGTTCGGCGGCGAAGTGATCCGCTCGTTTACGCTGGCGATGCTGTTCGGCGTCGTGTTCGGCACGTATTCGTCGATCTTCATCGCGGCGCCGTTGCTGATCCTGTTCAAGCTGCGGCCGCAGGCTTCGGCCGACGAGGAAAAGCCGGTCAGCGGCGGCAAGGCCGTCGCGACCTGACGCGCGGCCCCGAGGGGTGATAGAGTGATGGCCGGCAAAGGCATCATTATCCGCGAGGCGCATTTCCCCGGCCGCGCGCCAATCGAGGCCTATGGCAATGGCGGCTTCCGCTTTGCCGACATGTCGCATCGCGGCTCTCTCATGTGCCTGCCCACAGGCATCCATGGTTGGGAGCCGGCAAATCCCCAAGCGTTGACCGTGGCGGATTTCGACAGGCTGCTCGCCGAGGCCGACAAGGTCGAGATCCTGCTGGTTGGCATGGGTCGGGATCTCAGGCCGTTGCCGGCGGCGCTGCGGGCCGCGCTGAAGGATGCCGGCATAGCGTCCGACCCGATGTCGACTGGGGCAGCAGTGCGGACCTACAATGTCCTTCTGGCTGAAAACCGCGCCGTGGCGGCCGCGCTCATCGCCGTCGATTGATATGTCGCAGAATACTGAAATCGTCATGGATGCGGTGCGCGTCGCCGACCATGATCGGTATCTCACCGCGCTCTACGCGCCGGCCGACAAGCGCAAGCCGCTGTTTTCGCTGTACGCATTCAATGCCGAGATATCAGGCATTCGTGACCGCATCCATGAGCCTTTGCCCGGGGAGGTCCGGCTGCAATGGTGGCGCGATGTCATCGCCGCCGGCGGCGAGGCGGCCGCGGGCCATCCTGTTGCCGAAGCCTTGAACGCCACCATTGCGGCGTTCAAGCTGCCGAAACTGGCCTTTGAGAACATGCTCGAAGCACGCATCTTCGATCTCTACGACGATCCGATGCCGTCGCGCACCGATCTGGAAGGCTATTGCGGCGAGACGGCAGCCGCGCTGATCCAGCTTGCGGCAATGGTGCTCGATCCTGTCGAGGCGCCAAGGTTCGCCGAACTGGCCGGCAGGGCGGGCTGCGCGCAGGCAATGACGGGCCTTTTGCTTCTGTTGCCGCTGCACCGCGGGCGCGGGCAGTGTTTTGTCCCGGCTGACATCCTGGCGGCGGCGGGCTCGTCGCCGGAAGAATTTATTGCCGGCGATGGCGGTCCTGGTGCCCAGCGCGCCGTGGCCGCGATGATCTCGCTGGCGCGCGAACATCTTTCCGCCTTCGAACGCGGTGCTGCCGCGCTGCCGGGGTCGTTGCGTCCGGCATTTCTGCCGCTGGCGCTGTCACGCGCTTATCTCGACAAGATGGAAGGCTCGCGCCAGGCCCCGCTCGGGGGCGTGGCACGGCTGTCGGCGTTGCGCCGACACTGGCTGCTGCTGCGCCATGCGGGCAAGGGCTGGCCGACACATTGACGTAAACGTCAATCGTGTTAAGAAGTCCGCCTGCCGAGAACTGTCGCCTAAGACGACAGGCTGGCCCGGAGGAGATTCCCGTTCATGAGCTTGCCCGTGCTGGTCGTGATCGTCGTTCTGGGCATCGCGCTGTCGGTAGCCGCCGTGCATTTCACCGGCGGCAGCAATATGGTCACTCTGACCGGCGCGGATCAAGCCACGGGCCGTTTCGCAGAGGACTTTCCCGACGAGATTGTGACCGCGGTTCGACTAACCGCGGACAGCCGATCCGCTTTTCTCGATCTTGCCCATGGCCGCACGGGCATCGTCCACGGTATCGGCGACTGCTTTCTGACCCGCGTCGTGACGCCTCGGGACGTCGTTGTGTCCAAAACTGACGAGACGGACACGATCCAGCTGCGGCTGACGGACTTCACCTGGAAGGGCGGCCGCTTCCGCTTCGCCAATGCCGCCGACGTGCAGGCCTTGCGGAACGCTCTTGGGCCGCGAGACACGAGTTCCGGGAAGGAGGCAGCGTGATGGACAGCTACGACTTTCCGCAGGTCACCCAACTGGCCATTCCGTTTTTCGTCGCCGCGATCCTGATCGAGCTCTGGCTGGTGCGGACCGGTCGCGCCAAGGGCTCGTTCGAGACCCGCGACACGCTGACCAGCCTGATGATGGGCACCGGCAACGTCGTCGCCGGGCTGCTGCTCGGCGTCGTGTCCTACTGGGCGCTGTTGTGGCTGTGGCAGTTCCGAGTCTCCAATCTCGGCCTGTCGGTTTGGGTGTTCCTGGCGGCCTTCCTGCTCGATGATCTGCGCTACTACGTCTACCACCGCATCGCGCACCGGGTGCGCTGGGTGTGGGCGGAGCACGTCAACCATCATTCCAGCCAGCACTACAATTTGTCGACGGCGCTCAGGCAAAGCTGGACCGGCCTGTTCACCTTCATGTTCGTGCTGCAGGCGCCGCTGGTGCTGCTCGGCTTCCATCCGGCGGTGATTGCCTTCACCTTCGGTTTCAACCTGGTCTGGCAGTTCTGGATCCACACCGAGACGATCGGCAAGATGTGGAACTGGTTCGAGTTCATCTTCAACACGCCCTCGCACCACCGCGTCCATCACGCCACCAACCCGCGCTATCTCGACGCCAACTATGCGGGCACGCTGATCATATGGGACCGCATGTTCGGCACCTTCGTCGAGGAGTTGGAAGAGGACCGGCCGCGCTACGGCATCGTGAAAAATCTCGGCACTTTCAATCCGCTGAAAGTGGCGTTCCACGAATGGATCGGCATGTTCAGGGATGCCTTCGCGCCGGGGCTGACAGTGAGCGAGCGACTGAACTACCTGATTAAGCCACCAGGCTGGAGCCATGACGGCTCACGCGAAACTTCGGAGACGCTGAAGGCTGCTTATGTCAGGCGAAATCCTGCGGAGGCGGGCAAGCCAGGCTTGCCGTTAGCGACCGCCGAGCCGGCCGAGTAGCTGTCCGGTCAAGAGGGTTTGTCGCTATCGCCTATCAGCGCTTCGTAGTCGCGGCCGCCGTGGAAGATGTTGACGATGTGAACGACATCGCTTTCGACCACGTAGGCTATAACAGCGGAGTGTTCGAAAGGAACCGTCCTCAGTCCCGGCGCGATGTCATCACGCGGGCGACCGCCACGAGGGACGTTTCCAACGCCCAGGCAGCGTTCCTTGATCCGGTCGACGAAACCGTTGGTGATGCTTTCGCTTCCGCTGCTCTCAAGCACATAGGCGGCGATAGCCTCAAGGTCGGATATAGCTCCTTCGCTAAGAACGACGGCGAGACGCTGAATCATCATTGTCTCGCGCCAGTTGCGAAATGCGGTTCTTTACTCTGTCGATTGCCTCATTGAGCGGAACGGCGGGTCTCGTATCCTCGATCGACGCCTTCACACGCGCCCTGATCGAGGCCATGCGCTCCGCGTGTTCCTCTTCTTCGCGTTGGAAAGCGCGAAGAGCTGCGCGGATAACCTCGCTGGCCGAGCCGAACGAACCGTCCTCGACTCTTTCGCGGATCATGCGTGCCATCGCGGGTGTGACGGTGACGGATAGTTTCTCGGCTGCTTCCATGGAACGGCTCCGCTCGGCGTAAAGTAGGATAGTATCCTACTTTACGCCGAGCGTCCAATCAGGCCGCGAGCTTATTCGGCAGCCTCAGCCGTCTGCGCCGGCACACCCAGCCATTCACGGCAGTCTTGCAGGGCACGCGAGGTGATGGCGTGGCGCTTGGCGACGGTCTTGTCCTTGCCGCGCATGCGCTTGCCCTCGCTCTTCGGCGCCTCGACCGGCGGGAACAGGCCGAAATTGACGTTCATCGGCTGGAAAGAGCGTTTGCCCGGCTCGTCGTCGGAAACGATGTGGCCACCGGTGATGTGGTTGAGCAGCGCGCCGAAGGCGGTGGTAAGCGGCGGTAGCGATGGTGCATGGCCGAGCCGCTCGGCCGCGGCGAAGCGCCCGGCGAGCAGGCCGATGGCGGCGCTCTCGACATAGCCTTCGCAGCCGGTGATCTGGCCGGCGAAGCGCAGGCCGGGTCGCGACTTCAGCTGCAGCGAGGCGTCCAGCAAGGTCGGCGAGTTGATGTAGGTGTTGCGGTGCAGGCCGCCAAGGCGGGCGAAGTCGGCGTTTTCGAGGCCCGGAATGGTGCGGAACACGCGCACCTGTTCGGCGTGCTTCAGCTTGGTCTGAAAGCCGACCATGTTGTAGAGCGTGCCCAGCGCATTGTCCTGCCGCAACTGGACGACCGCATAGGCCTTCACCGTCGGATTGTGCGCATTGGTGAGGCCCATCGGCTTCATCGGTCCGTAGCGCAGCGTCTCGACGCCGCGTTCGGCCATGATCTCGATCGGCAGGCACCCGTCGAAATAGGGCGTGCCTTCCCATTGCTTGAACTCGGTCTTCTGACCGTCGACCAGCGCCTGCACGAAGGCGAGGTACTGATCCTTGTCCATGGGACAGTTGATATAGTCCTTGCCGGTGCCGCCAGGCCCGACCTTGTCGTAGCGCGACTGGAACCAGCAGGTATCCATGTCGATCGTGTCGAAATGGATGATCGGCGCGATGGCATCGAAGAAAGCGAGCGCATCGGCGCCGGTCGCTTCGGCGATCGACTGGGCAAGCGACGGCGCGGTCAGCGGCCCGGTGGCGATGATCGTCTGGTCCCACTCCGCCGGCGGCAGGCCGGGAACTTCCTCGCGCTCGATGGTGATCAGCGGATGTGCCTCGAGCTTTTTCGTCACTGCGTCGGAAAAACCATCGCGGTCGACGGCCAGCGCGCCGCCTGCCGGCACCTGGTTGGCGTCGCCGGCGCTCATGATCAGCGAGCCGGCCAGCCGCATTTCGGCATGCAGCAGGCCGACGGCGTTGTTTTCGGCGTCGTCGGAGCGGAAGGAATTGGAACAGACGAGTTCGGCCAGGCCATCGGTCTTGTGGGCATCGGTGCCGCGAACCGGGCGCATTTCATGCAGGATGACGGGAACACCGGCCTCGGCCGCCTGCCATGCCGCTTCGGAACCGGCGAGGCCGCCGCCGATGATATGGATTGGATTTTTGCTCATGGCCGCCGGAATAATCGCTTGCCGCGGCGATTGCAATTGTCGCGTGGCGGTAACGCGAAACGCCTGGGTCGGGAACACCTGTCCCTGAATACAACAACACCCGCCGGGGGAGGAGGTCCAGCGGGTGTCGTTTTGGGGGTCGACCCTCGGGAGGAGGTGAAGGCCGACCGTATTCGTCATCGCCGGGGAGGAGGTCGGCTCAGACGAAATTCTCTTCGCATTTTTTGGAGAGGGCGAAACCTCTGGGGCAAAATTCGTTTGTCCCGGGGAAACAGCGCCCGCCGCGGGAGGAGGTGCGGCGGGCGCCGTTTGGGTGGCCAACCTTCGGGAGGAGGTGAAGGTTGGGCCTATTCGTCATCGCCGGGGAGGAGGTCGGCTTTGACGAAATTCTCTTCGCATTTTTAGAGAGGGCGAAGCCTCTGGGCAAAATCCGTTTTGCCCTGGGGAAACAACGCCCGCCGCGGGAGGAGGTGCAGCGGGCGCCGTTTTGATGGTCAGCCCTTGGGAGGAGGGTAAGGGCGGACCGTATTCGCTTGGGTCGGGGAGGAGGTCGACCCCAGCGAAATTCCTTGGTTACATCGCCTGGCGGGCGATGATCTTGATTTCGTCGCGGACGATACCGAGATCATGCAGCTGGCGGTTCGAAAGGCGACCCAGCTCGGTAACCGTTTCGCGATAAACGCGCCAGTTACGATAGTTGCGGATCAGGTTCATGTCGTTCTCTTTTTCAAAACTGGTTCGGACCATTCGCGGCCCGAAGGATTAGACCGCCTTGCGAGCGACGTAAGGGATGTCGCTGCGGCTGATGCCGAGGTCGGTCAGTTCACGGTTGCTCAGGCGGCTCAGCTCGGAGACGGTGTCCCGGTAGCGGCGCCAGTTGCGGTAGTTGCGGATCAGGTTCATGGTAGTTCTCGTTTCGTCTTTCTTGCGGATCATTCCGTTTGTGTACGAACCATAAGTAGGGGGACCCATATCGATTTAAAAGCGCTATGGCTGCATGGCAGCAATGCAAATTGTGCAATGCAACATTAACGCGGCTTCACCGACCCGACACAAAGAAGCCAGATCAGAAAGTGCCGCGACGTCAACGGTTTGGGGCTGATCGGCTGAAAAAAGACCAACTGGGGGAGAAGGGGAATGGCGGGCTATTCATCACGATTAAGGTCCGATATCGCGCGGTGGCGGCAGGCAGGCCTGATCGACGCCGCCACAGCCGATTCCCTGGTCCGTGACGTCGACGCCAACGCCCGCCAGTCGCTCAGCTTCGGCTCGACCCTCGCGATGATGGCGGCCCTGCTCTTTGGAGCGGCCATCCTGATCTTCGTCGCCGCCAATTGGGAAGCGATCCCGCGGCTGGCGCGGGTGGCCGCGCTGTTCGCCGTTATCCTTGGCGGCTATGTCGGCGGGGCGGTGCTGAAGACGCGCGACCATGCGGCGATCGGCGAAGCCCTGTGGATCGTGGCGGCGGCCGCGTTCGGCGCTTCGATCGCGCTGATCGGGCAGATGTACCATTTGTCCGGCGACGAGGCTTCCGCCCTGGTCACCTGGGGCGCCGGCACGGCATTGGCGGCGGTTGCGCTGCGCTCCAACGCGCTGACCGTGGCAGCGATCGGCATCGCCGACGCCTGGCTGTTCCTGAAAGGGTTCGACTATTACAGCCGTAGCGAGTTTCCGCACGCCTTCGTCGTCATGGCGGTGGTGCTGTTTGCTGTTTCGTTCTGGACCCGCAGCCAGCCGGCGCGGCATCTGATCATCCTGTCGCTGCTTTTCTATCTGGTGCTCCTGGCCATGGATCACGCGACGCTGCCGGTAGCGATCCCTCTGGTCATCGTCTCTGTCGCGCTTTTTGCTGCTGCCGCCCTTGCGCCGGAACCGGTCGACAGGATCGTGCAACTCGGCGGTCGTTTGCCCCTGCACGCGCTGCTTGGCTTCCTCACCGGCCTGGCCATCATCCAGTTCGAACTGGCTGGCGAGAGCACCTACAACAGCGGTTTCGCCATCGCTTCGGTCGTCGCATTGGCGGGGATCGTCGCGGCAGTCGTGTTCGCAGGCCGTGAGAGCCGTGGCCTGCGCTGGCTGGCCTATCTCGGCTTCGCCTTCGAACTCGCCATCATTTATGTCGTGACGCTTCAGTCGATGCTCGACACCGCCGGCTTCTTCCTTGCCGCCGCGCTGCTGCTGGGCGTGCTTGCGATCGTCATCATCCGCGTCGAAAAACGCATGAAGGGTCCGGCCATTGGGGGAGCCACGGCATGATGACCGGGAAGAGGCTTGTCATCTCGGCGCTGGTGCTGGCGCTCGTCCAACTCGGTTTTCTCAGTTGGATCATCGCCAGCCGGGCGGCGATCCTGCGTAACGGCAAGGAAGTGCTGCTGAAGATCGAACCAGTCGATCCGCGCGACTTGCTGCGCGGCGACTATATCGTCCTCGGCTATGACATCTCGCGCATACCGGTGAAAATGATCGCCAACATTGCGTCCGACAAACAGTCCAGCGACGACACCTCGATCGTGGTCCGGCTGAAGAAGGGCGCCGACGGCTACTGGACGCCGACCGCCGCCTGGTTCGGCACGGCGCCGACGCCGGCCGCCGCGGACGAAGCCGACATTTCGGGCCATGTCGCCGCAGGTTGGGATCTTCGCGGCGAAGGCATGACGATCGCGCCGGATTACGGCATCGAGCGCTTCTATCTGCCCGAAGGCGAGGGGATGGCGATCCAGAGCGATATGCGGGTGCGCCCGTTCGGGATCAAGCTGGCGCTCGCCGCCGACGGCACGGCGCAGATCAAGGCGCTGATGGATGGCGACAAGACGCTTTTCGAGGAGCCGCTCTATTAGGTCGTGGGACGCGCGATAACGACGCCGGTCCTCTTCGCCAGGTCTCGCAGGACGCTCCTTCGTCTAGCGAGCTCGGGGTGACCTGCCACCCGAAGCTCGAAGAGCGAAAAAGTGGTGCGGGTAGAGGGACTCGAACCCCCACGATCTCTCGCCAGAACCTAAATCTGGTGCGTCTACCAGTTCCGCCATACCCGCGTGGCCCGGCAATCCCATGTAGCCATCATTCTGTCAATGTCGGAGACAAGATGTCGGCTCAGGGCCGGAATGTTGGTTATTCGCCTAAACGCGAAGACTGTTGAAAATTAGGCTCGCCTGTGACAAAAGGCGTGTCAAATGTGACGGAACGCGACGATCCGCTTCTACAAGATGTGATAAGAAGTAGGAAAAACAAGAACTTATTCACATTTTGGAACGCAGTTTGGGAGAGTTTGAGCCGTATTTCCGGTCAAATCGCCAGGTTCCGTACCAAAAGCCATTCCCGGCAAGAATTACCGGCAGGCTGTGAACGGCAGGGAGCCGTTTGGCAGCCTCATTGGTGAAAACAAAGGTTTTACGATGCAGGTCACCGAAACTCTCAATTCCGGTCTCAAGCGCGAGATCAAGATCACCGTGCCGGCCGGTGATATGGAAGCCAAGCTGATGGCGCGGCTGTCGGACGCCCGCAACAAGGTCCGCATCAACGGCTTCCGTCCGGGCAAGGTGCCGGTGCAGCACCTGCGCAAGGTCTATGGCAAGTCGTTCATGGCCGAAGTGGTCAACGAGATCCTCAACGACTCGACCCGCTCGATCATCACCGGGCGCGGCGAAAAGGCCGCCATGCAGCCTGAGGTCATCATGACCGAGGACGAGAAAGAAGCCGAGAAGATCCTGGCCGGAGGCGCCGACTTCGAGTTCCGCCTCAACTATGAGGTCATTCCGGCGATCGAGATCAAGGATTTCTCCGACATCAAGGTGACGCGCCAGGTGTTCGACGTTCCGGATTCGGAAATCGACGACCAGGTCAAGCGCGTCGCCGAATCGGCGCGCAGCTACGAGCCGAAGACCGGCAAGGCCGTTGAAGGCGACCGCGTCACGATCGACTATGTCGGCAAGATCGACGGCGAGGCTTTCGCTGGCGGCGCCGGCAACGACCAGCCGCTGGTGCTGGGCTCCAAGGAGTTCATTCCGGGCTTCGAGGATCAACTGATCGGCGCCAAGGCCGGTGACGAGAAGCAGATCACCGTGACCTTCCCGGAAAACTACCAGGCGGCGCATCTGGCCGGCAAGGAAGCGACCTTCGAGGTCACCGTCAAGGAAGTGTCGAAGCCCGGCGAGCTCGAAATCAACGACGAGACCGCCAAGAACCTTGGCCTGGAATCGCTCGAGCGCCTGCGTGACATCGTGCGCGGCCAGATCGAGAACCAGTTCGGTTCGATGACGCGCCAGAAGGTCAAGCGCCAGCTGCTCGATCAGCTCGATGCGGCCTATTCCTTCGAAGCGCCGTCGAAGCTCGTCGAAGCCGAGTTCAACAACATCTGGGCGCAGGTCAACCGCGACCTGGAAGCCGCCGGCCGCACCTTCGCCGACGAAGAGACGACCGAGGAAGAAGCGCGCGCCGAATACATGCGCCTTGCCGAGCGCCGCGTGCGCCTTGGCCTGGTGCTGGCCGAGATCGGCGAGAAGGCCGGCGTCACGGTTTCGGACGAGGAACTGCAGCGCGTCCTGTTCGAGCAGGTTCGCCGCTTCCCGGCCAACCAGCAGCAGGAAGCCTTCGAGTTTTATCGCAGCAATCCCGAGGCGCTCAACGCGCTGAGGGCGCCGATGTTCGAGGAGAAGGTTGTCGACCACCTGCTCGAACAGATCTCGGTCACCGACGTCAAGGTCAGCAAGGAAGAGCTGATGGCCGACGACGAGGAAGACGAGACCAAGGCCAAGGCGAAGCCGGCCAAAAAAGCCGCGTCGAAGAAGGCCGAAGCCAAGGCAAGCGATGCCGCTGACGAGACGGAAGAGCCGAAGAAAAAGGCCGCGCCGAAAAAGAAGGCCGCCAAGGACGCCGAATAGGCCGCTCATGGCAGCGAATTCCGAAAGGCCGCCTCCGGGCGGCCTTTTTTCGTTGCCAAACTGCAACATCGGATTCGTTCCTGATGGGCACCGGTGGCGATACGAAGCCTTGATCATTATCTGGTTGGTTGGAAGGCCAGAGGTAATTGGTGATGTCGTTGGGGGTGTTCGTGGGAATGAGGCGCGCTGCCGCCACGGTGCTTTTCCTTGCCTTGGCCTGCGGCGCTGCCGGGGCCGGTACGGACAATTGGCGTTTTGACACGGCCAATGACGGCCTCGTCACGGCGTCGGTCTATGCCACCAACAAGCTGATCACCGGAGGCGGCGCGCTGAGCTACAGCCCGGTGCTGACCATCGCTTGCCGGGCTGACGGCGAGCCGGCCTGGACCGAATGGCTGCAATTGAACGACGCGGTCTCCGCAAGCCGGAAGATCACCATGTCGGTCACCATCGACGGCGCCGGCAAATTCGACGAGAGCTGGTCGGTCGGCACGCGCGGCAGGCAGCTGATGCACGACGGCGCCGATGGCATCAAGCGCCTCGTTCCGGCAAACCGCCTGCTGCTGTCATGGCGCTTCGGATTGTTGTCGGGGCGTGGCCAAGCCGATTTCGACCTCGCCGGCTTCGACGAGGCGGTCAGCCAGATTGCCGGCAGCTGCAAGACCGATCGGCCTTGATTTTAGAAGAGTGGCGATCTTTTGGGCTGTCGCCACTGGAAGATTGATCCGCGAGTGCGCGGCATCAGCATCGTTCTTTCCACAATTGAATGATTTCAAATTCCGGCCAGGATAATCGCCAGCGCCGTGACGTTGCCGTCTCACGAATACAAGACCTAGATCAGCAACAGGCCCTTCATGCTGGCGTATCCTTTGCGCCCGATGATGATGTGGTCGTGCACGGAAATGCCCAGCCGCTTGGCGGCTTCGATGATCTCTTTCGTCATCTCGATATCGGCACGCGACGGCGTCGGGTCGCCGGAGGGATGATTGTGGACCAGGATGATCGCGGTGGCCGACAGTTCGAGCGCGCGCTTGACCACTTCCCTTGGATAGACGGGTGTGTGGTCGACCGTGCCTGTCTGCTGCACCTCGTCTGATATCAGCGCGTTCTTCTTGTCGAGGAAAAGGATGCGGAACTGCTCGCGCGCCTCGAACGCCATGGCCGAGCGGCAATAGTCGAGGAGCTGCTGCCATGACGAGAGGATTTCGCGGCCCTGAACCTCGCCGCGCGCCATGCGCTGGGCGGTCGCCGCGACGACCTTCAGCTCGAGCGCCACGGTCGGGCCGATGCCCGTGACCTCCTGCAACAGGCCGACGGGCGCGCCGAGCACTTCGGCCAACGTGCCGAAGCGGGCCAGCAGCGCCTTCGCGACCGGCTTGGTGTCGGCGCGCGGGATCCGGCGGAAAAGCAGGAGTTCCAGCAGTTCATAGTCGGGCAAGGCATCCGGGCCGGCCGAGGCAAAGCGCTCGCGCAGACGATCACGGTGGCCGAGATAGTGAGGCTTTTCGGCGGGAGCCTGTCTGGCCTTCGTGGCTTGCCGCACTGGCACCACGGAGAAGAAACTCCGCTCGTCGTCATCGCCCTGTGTCGCCATGTGCCGCCCATCCAGCCCGAGCAATGATCGCTGATCCCCGCGAAACACTAGGACGGCGGGCGGGGGCGGTCGAGGTCTTTTCGGCGGCAAGGAATAAGTAAGCCACCGACCTCAACGCAATGTTGCGGCAATGGGGGTCGCGCAAGCTCATGGCATCGCCATTGATGGCCCCGCATTGGAGAACCAAGATGCCCAGCCTCCTTCGTATCCTGCTGTCCGTCGGGCTGTTTCTGAGCTTCAGCCCTGCAATGGCTGCCCTGGTGATCGATGCCGTACCCGCCGGTAGCCGCTCTGATCAGAACCTCCCGATCCATTTCATCCAATACGATGATCCTTGCACGGACGGCCGTTACCCGCGCGAACGCTATGATCCTGCACCGATGGCAGGATCAGCGATGGCCGTCTGCGCAGTTGCCGGGAAATAATGCGCTGGCTACGAGATCAGGACGAGACTGGCGGCCGCGCAAACACTGGAAACAGGCCGCTATTCAAGACCTCGCCACGGTGTCCTAAACCGGCAGGCCGGGGCGGTCGAGCTTTTTGGGCGACAGCGTGAAAATCTCGCAGCCGGTGTCGGTCACGCCGATCGTGTGCTCATACTGCGCCGACAGCGAGCGATCGCGCGTCACCGCCGTCCAGCCGTCCGACAGGACTTTCACATGCGGCCGGCCAAGATTGATCATCGGTTCGATGGTGAAGATCATGCCGGCGCGCATTTCCACGCCTTCATTGGCGCTGCCATAATGCAGGATGTTGGGGGCATCATGGAACAGCTGGCCGACACCGTGGCCGCAGAAATCGCGCACCACGGAGCAGCGCTCCGCTTCGGCGTAGGTCTGGATGGCGGCGCCGATGGCGCCGGTGCGCGCGCCCGGCCTGACCGCGGCGATGCCGCGCATCAGACACTCATGGGTGACCTCGAGCAGGCGTTCGGCGGCGCGCTTGATCGTGCCGACCGGATACATGCGCGAGGAATCGCCGTGCCAGCCATCGAGGATGTAGGTCACGTCGATGTTGACGATATCGCCATCCTTCAGCGGCTTGTTGTCGGGAATGCCGTGACAGACGACATGGTTGATCGAGGTGCAGGACGATTTCGTGTAACCGCGATAGTTGAGTGTGGCCGGCAGCGCGCCGTTGTCCATGCCGAACTCGAAGACGAAACGGTCGATCGTGTCCGTGGTGACGCCGGGACCGACCATTGGCACCAGCTCGTCCAGGCAGCGCGCGGTGAGGTCGCATGCCTTGCGCATGCCGGCAAAGCCTTCCTCGCCATAGAGGCGGATCTGGCCGGTGTTTCTGAGCGGTGCAGTGGCGGCGTCGAGATAGGTGACCATTTTATCCATATAGAAGGTGGCGCGCGGCAGGAGTGAGGCGCGTAAGTGGCACCAGATTTGGCACTTGGGGGCGAAAGGTTCAAGGAAGAACTGCCTGATGCGGTCTCAGCCGCCCGGATATTCGCTTGCCGAGGCAATGCCTTTCCGGTTTTTCGCGGCGTTGCTTTCCACTGCCGGGCCGCCTGGTGCCGGCAGGCTTTGCCTTTGCCGCTGCAGCAAAGCGGCGACTTTCCGCAGTGACGACACATTTCCGTGGCACAAAACGAACGAAGCAACTTTTGACGACGAACGGCGTTGCTTGGGCGATGCCGGTTCGGGAGATGTCGAATGGACAGATTGCAATTCGAGGTGCCGGTGCGCATCGCACCAGGCCCCGGCTTGCCCGTCGAGGAAATCTACAGCGTCGAGCAGGCGCTCGATTTTCTGCAGGATTGGCCGGCACGCCGGCAGGGGCCGGTGTATCAGAAAGCCTTCAATGCCTGTTTCGGTGCCACGGTGGATGTGGTCGAGACCGAAGACGCCTGCCGGGCGTTCATGGCGTTCTGCCGTGTCACCGGACTGATGGCCGGCGACATGATGGTGCCGCGCAAGCGCGGCGGCGAGGCGAGAGCACTGCCGGCCTGAGGGCCGCCGGGTGAACCAGTTCGGGTTCGAAAGTACATGACAATTCGCGTGCGCGACGCATCGGCCGGTCACCGTTAAGCTTCCGTTTCCACCTTCGCTGTTAGCCATTGCTTGTTCGGCAATGGTTGATTCGTTGCGTCAGTTTCATGGTTCGGAAGATGTACCCAGAAAAAGTCCGTGCGTTCCCGATCGATCGTCAGGTATTCTTGGTCAGGGAAGTTGCCGCCAAGCTCGGCAATCTGCATGGCGAGACCGCCACCTCGTTCTGGAAGGCAAAAGCGACGGAGTTGCTCGATCTCGTTGTCGGGACGGGCAGGGACAGAACGGCAGCCAGCGACGAAGTGCGCAGGTTCTTCCTGGCCGTGCAAAGAGAATTGTTGGCTGAGTCGAACGGTGAGTCCGCGCCAGTTCTTTCTGCCTGAAGCGGCGGACGCCGATCAGGCAATGGGACCCCCGATCAAACAATGGCACCCCTGATCGAAAATGAGCCTAAGTTTTAGCCTTTCGTTCATATATGCGTGCTTTCTAATTGACCATGGTGTTCAACTGCTTCACCCGGATACGGCTGACGGCGGCCGGCATAGGCCGCAGCAGAGCCGCGAACGTCGCCACCATCTTTGCCCTCACCCTGCCGATCGTTGTCGGTGCGGCGGGTTTTGGCGTGGAAACCTCCTATTGGTACTATAACAGCTTGAGACTGCAGGCCACGGCGGATGCCGCGGCCTATGCCGGCGCGCTGGAGCAGATCTCGGGTTCCGATACGCCGACTATCGTCGCGGCGGCGACCCAGTCGGCCGCGACGAATGGGCTTGGCGCAGGCACGATCGTCGTCAATACGCCGCCCGCGTCCGGACCGAACACGGCCAAGAAAGCGGTTGAGGTGATCGTCGGCCAAAAGCTCGATCGGATGTTCACCCTGATCTTCACTCAGACCCAGGTTCCAGAACAGGCGAGGGCCGTGGCCCTCATCACCAATGCTTCGAAGGCCTGCATACTCGCGCTCGATCCGACCGCCTCGCAGGCTGCCCTGTTTTCAGGCAACACCGGCGTGAAGTTCACCGGCTGCTCGGTGATGGCCAATTCGATCGCCTCGGATGCCATCAAGCTTCAGGGATCGGCGGGTCTCCAGGCCGATTGTCTGATAACGGCGGGCGGCGTCTCTCTCAGCAATCCCGTCACCACCGTTTGCGCGGCCCCGATCACCCAGGCGCTGCCTGCCGCGGATCCATTTGCCGGCCTGCCGGCCCCGGCGGCCTCGAACCCCTGCAAGAATATCAATGGCAACAAGACGACGCAAACGATCCAGCCGGGGACCTACTGCAGTGGACTCAGCCTCAGCGGCGATGTCACCCTTTCGCCTGGGGTCTACGTCGTCCAGGGGGGCGATTTCAAAGTGAATGCGAACGCCAACGTCTTCGGTGACGGCGTCACCATCTACCTCGCCGGCGCCTCGCGTGTGTCGATGAACGGCAACGCCACGGTCAATCTGAGCGCGCCGACGTCCGGCAGTTACTCGGGCGTGCTGATGTATGGCGACAGAACGGCCACCGGCGGACAGAGTACCTTTAACGGCACGGCAACCTCGCTGCTGACCGGCGCGCTCTACTTCCCCAGGCAGCAGGTAAACTATCTCGGGAATTTCTCCGGCAAAAGCGGGTGCACGCAGGTTGTCGCCGACATGATCCAATGGTCCGGCAACGCGACCATCAATCAGGATTGCACGAGCCTTGGAATGGGCGATATTTTCGCCGCCCAGTCCGTGATGCTGGTCGAGTAACCTTCCGTGGATCGCCGATCGTACTCAATTCTTAAAGATGAGGTAGGCGCTGCGGCCGTTGAGTTCGCGATGGTGCTGCCCTTCCTGTGCCTGGCGCTGCTCGGCATCGTCGACGGCTGGTCATACGTCACGAACTCACTGTCGATGCGCGCCGGCGTCAAGACAGCGGCAAACCTGGTGCTGGCTGGGTCGACTGACGATGCGGCAACGCAGGCCGTTGCCCTTTCGAGCTGGGAGAAGCGGCCGGACGACGGACAGGTCACGCTGAGCCGGATCCACAAATGCGGGACGACGGTGGTCGACGCCTCGACGCTGTGCAGCGGACCGAAGTTGTCGGCGGTCTTTGTTCAGATCCAGGCATCGGCCACCTGGACCCCGCCCTTCACCTTCGGCGTCTTTTCCGCCCCCAGCACGATCGGCCACCAGGAGTTGATCCGTGTTCGGTAATGCGAGGGGCTTCAGGGCCGATCGATCGGGCGGAGCCGCGCTCGAATTCGCGCTGATCGCACCGTTCCTCATCATGCTGCTATTCGGAATCTTCGCCTTCGGCTGGTCGATGAATTCGGCCTCAAGCGTTCGGTACACGCTGGAGGCGTCCGCACGGTCCCTGCAGCTTAACAACACGCTGACTCAGGCCGACATCCAGGCGATCGCGACGCAGAAACTGCTTGCGCTGGGTCTGAAGGATGTCAACGTCACGATCGCCATCGATCCCGTGAGCGGCGGCTTTCGCATAGCGCACCTGACCGCTGCCTATGCGTTCGTCATAGACTTCCCGTACTTCAGTGCCTTTCCGATCAATTATGCGACGACCGTTACCGTGCCGCTGGTCGGCAGCTAGACGTGGGCTGTCCCTGCCATGTCGGCGAAGGACGTTTGGAACGGTTCCATTCCGCCCAGTAACAGGCTCTTTTGCCAGCGCGGGATTGTCGAAATTTTTATCCAAGACATCAAGAATCTTTAAACGTGTGCCCTTTACGAAAGCACGTATGGCCTCGTGGCGGAGCGGCTACGCTAGAGACTGCAAATCTCGGAAGCCTCGGTTCGATTCCGAGGCGAGGCCTCCAAAATCCCGATGCGGCTGGATCGTCGGTCCGGGACGGGATTGGAGCCATCCCTGGTCCATTCCGCATTACGCCAAGCGGTTCCGCTTGGGTGCAAAAAGCTCTAACGGAACAGATATCTCGACACCTCGGGGTTGCCGCGGCGCCACATCACGTTATCGAGGAAGTAGTGGTGTACGTTGATGAAAATCAACACGATGAAGAAGAACAGCGACGATCCAAGGACCTCCCGGTCATAGGGGACAATGGCGGTCAGCGCGGTCGGAATCAGCCAGAAACCCAGACCGCCAAGGAGGAGGCCAGCACTGATGAACTCCAGGAGCCGCACTCTGTAGGCCGGACCAAGAATCGACAGGATTCTGGATTGCGGAATTTTTTCGGCATCGCGCGCATCACGCTCGACATTGCTCTGATAGCGCCAGACCACCGCCAGGTACTGCAAGGAATGGAGCGCCGGCACCACGAGCAGCCAGAGCGGATTCATCCTTACGATCAGAATCCAAAGATATAGCGACGCGCTGTAGGCGACGATGCCGTTATATGGCAGGCCGCCGCCATTCCTGGTCCAACGATTGATCAGCATCACAAGGGTGGCAGCCGTGGAAGCGGCCGCGGCCGAGAGTGCAATCGCATTGAGCCATGCAGGGGTGGCAAACGTATAATATTCCAGCCCCAGATATTTTCCCTGGCTGACCGCCGTGTTCGTCTGAAGCCATGCGAACAGCCAAACGGCATAGCTGTTGACCAGCAGGATTTTCTTGTCCGGATCGGTGAAGAACCGGCGCTTCAGGACGGCATCCACCATCAACATGCCGTAGCCTTGCTTGACGTAGTGCCAACCCACGAAAAAGAACATCGCGTTGGTTGCATTCCCCAAGAGCCGGGCGTTAGCCGTTATCGAGCCATAAGCGAAAAATGCGCCCATGAGCAGGGGAACGACGATGCCGGCGAAGATGTAGCGGATCTGCAGGTTCCTGTCGTATCCGTCGCCACGCAGCTTCCGCCCAAAATTGCGGTAGAAGAGTTGGTAGGAGTGGGCGAAGTGCGGATAGTTGATCAGATAAGCCAGGAAAAGCATCGTCGCCGCAACGAGCCCTTCGTATCTCAGCGGCACGAAATACAGCACCGGCAAAATCAGGAATGCGCTGCCGCCAAGCATCAGAAAGTCGGCGAGCTGACCAAAGAGATATTTTGGAGGCGTTGCCGCAGGAGCGCGTGTATCCGCCGAAAGGTGAACTGCCATATGAGCGCTCCCTTGCGGTCCATTTAACCACCGGCCCGTTTGCTCGACAAGAACGAGAATCCGAGCGGTCACCGCAACAGGCTTGAGCATCGGCCGAAACGGACGCCGTGATCCTCAAATTGTCGATGCGGTGCCGCCCTGCCAAATCTGCCGGGCACTCGCTGTGTAGAATCGGGAAGGAGAGACCGAGGTCTGAAAAACCTGGTACGCCCAAGGGGAATCGAACCCCTGTTACCGCCGTGAAAGGGCGGTGTCCTAACCGCTAGACGATGGGCGCGCTCAGACGAAGCGGCTTATACTGGCGTTGTGCGCAACCGGCAACCCGTTAGGTGCCGCCTTGGACAACTTTTTTCCGACCTGCCAAATCAGCGTTTTCGCGGGGCGGAAGAGCTTGCAATTTGCGGTGACGTCAGGCGCCTCGGCATCCTCGGGTGTTCGCGACGGAGCTTCGCTCCTGCTCTGCCCGTGGATGACGAAGTCGCGGCCTTCGCCGCTGACAGGCTCCGGCCCGACAAATCGCCGCTAGCCGTCGTCACCGCCGCTGCGCCGGCGGCAGCGCCAGTTCCAGTCGCGCTCGGGGCCGACGTCGACATGAACCGATTCGGTGTGGCAGTAGGTGCCGACGCCACCGCGGCCGGGCATGGTCCTGATGTAATTCGCAAGCTCCCACTTGGAGACGCCGGGCACCTGGATGTCGGCGGCGGCGCAATACATGTGCAGCGAATTCTTGGCGCCGTTGGCGCGACGGTTGCGGGCCGGATCGCGATAGCCCGAGGTCACCATCATCTTGCGGCCGTAATGGCCTTCGATCGTCTTCAGCACGCGCACAAGGGACGGCTTCAGGCAAGCCACGTCGACGCTCTCATTCTGCTTCAAGAGACCGTTGGGCGCGAGCCGAGCCATGCCGGCGGCGGAGGCAACCTGATAGGAGCCGCCCGAGCCTTCGTCCTCGTTGAGGTCGACGTCGCTTTCATCGTCGAGGCCGGATTTGCGCTTGATCTCGAACAGGGCCGTCTGGCGCACGCCGGGCAAGGCGTCACTGCCGGTGATGTGACCGGCATCGCCGCCGAGTGAAGCCAGTTGCAGTGGCTTCTGCGTGGAATCAGCAGAGGCCAAAGTGATGATCGGTTTTGCCGCAGGCGGAGCAGGCTTGGGCTGCACGGCAGGCTGTTCGCCCGATCGGGTGTTGACCAGCGGAGCAGGCGTCGCCGAAGCCGGGGTGGCGCCGAACATCGAGGCCAGGAAGCCTTTTTTCTTCGGCGCGTCGGCTTGCGGTGCCTCGCCGGCGGTCACGTATACCGGATTGTTCATCACCGGTGCCGCGGCTGGCGTCGGCGCGGTGGCTGCGGCATCGGCGGCGGCGATCTTCTGGGCGACCGCGTCGGTCTGCCGCGCCGTCTGTACCGGCTGCTGCAAGGACTGCGGCGTCTGTCCCGCGATCGTTTCCGCGCCGGCCGGTATGGTGAGCGGGAAAGTGGCCCCAGGCTTGGCAATCGGTACGTAAGCAACCTTTTCGGGGAGTGCCGTGTCGCTTTCGCTCATCACGGTCGTCTGCTCTGTCGCCACTTGCGACGACGAATCAGCGGCGAGAGGCTTGCCCGCGGAGGCGGCGTGGAGGTCCGATGCGGAAGCATTATAGCCGGGCATTCCAACCGACATTGTCGGATCGCCAGCCGATGTGCAGGAGGCCAGAAGCATGGAGCAGAGCGCTGCCACAATGGCGCGGCGTTCTCCCTTTGCGAGGCTCCATCCTGCTGATTTCAAAGTCAAATTCCCCCTCGGTGTCCGATCGGTATATACCTGGCGCCGACTGGTATGTCCGCGTCAGGTGGACCTTTGTCTCCGATCCGGAAACGAGACCTGTGTCAAATCAGCAAGCCTGTAAGTATTTTTGCAGCGATTGCCGAATTGCGGCCGCTTGATGGTTGACGACACCATTTCGCCCGCTTTTGCGGGGGCGTCAACTCACCAGACATTACAGTCCGTTACACACGCACCTTGACATAGGTCCCGGGAGCATCGCCCAAGGTTTTCATATGCTTGCCGGGTTTGCGGGCAGGCACACGGGTGTTGTCCTTGGCCTCTATCCAGCCTTGCCAGTGCGGCCACCAGGATCCCGGATGGCCGGTGGCGGAGGCTATCCACTGGTCGAAGTCGCCCTTCGGCGGACCGCCGGTCCAGTACTGATATTTGTTGGATGCGGGCGGATTGACGACGCCAGCTATATGGCCCGATCCCGCCATCACGTACTCGACCGGGCCGCCGAAATATTTCGAGCCGAGGAAGACGGACAGAGCCGGCGCGATGTGATCTTCCCGGGAGGCGAGATTGTAGACCGGAATGGTGACATCGCCGAGCGAGATCGTGTGGCCCGCCAGTTGCATCGTGCCGCGCGAGAGGTTGTTCTCGAGATAGCAGTTGCGCAGGTAAAAGGAGTGGTTGGCCGCCGCCATGCGGGTCGAATCGGCGTTCCAGTAGAGCAGGTCGAAGGGCAGGGGGTCCTTGCCGCGCATGTAGTTGTTGACAACATAGGGCCAGATCAGGTCACCCGAGCGCAGCATGTTGAAGGCGGTCGCCATCTTGGTGCCGTCGAGATAGCCCTTTTCGTTCATCGACTTTTCCACCGCCGCGACCTGTTCCTCGTCGACGAACACTTTCAGATCGCCGGCATGGGTGAAGTCGACCTGTGTGGTGAAGAAGGTCGCCGACTTGATGCGGTCGTCGCCTTCCCCAGCCATCAGCGCCAAGGCCGCCGCCAGCAACGTGCCGCCGACGCAGTAGCCTATAGCATTGACGTCGCGCTCGCCGGTCGCCTTCTCGATCGTGTCGAGGCCGTATTGCAGGCCTTCCCTGATATAGGCTTCCCAGTTCTTGGCGCCGTGGCGTTCATCCGGATTGATCCAGGAGATGACGAAAACGGTGTGGCCTTGCTCGATCGCCCAGCGGATGAAGGATTTCTGCGGGTTGAGGTCGAGTATGTAGAACTTGTTGATCCAAGGCGGGCAGATCAGCAGCGGGCGCTTCAGCACCGTCTCGGTCGCCGCATCATACTGGATGATCTCGGCGACATCGCTGCGGCCGACCACCTTGCCGGGCGTGGTGGCGATGTTCCTGCCGATCTCGAAGGGTGAATAGTCAGCCTGACGCAGTTTGAGGTCGCCTTTGCCGGCGGCGATGTCCTCAGCCAGCATCTTCATGCCGCGCACCAGGTTTTCGCCGTTGGAGGCGACGGTTTCGCGAAACAGTTCGGGATTGGTCAGGATGAAATTGGACGGCGAGATGGCGTTGGATACTTGCTTGACGTAGAAGCTCGCCTTGTGGCGGGTATGCTCGTCCAGGCCTTCGGCATGGTCGACCAGTTCGGACGCCCAGCGCGAGGTGACCAGATAGGCCTGTTTCAAGAAGTCGAAGAAGGCGTTGCGGCCCCATTCCGGGTCCTGGAACCGCTTGTCGCCGCGCTCCGGCTTGACGGCATCGTCGGCGCCTTCGGCATTGGGGCTGACGCGCTGGATGGCGTTCGCCCAAACCGTCATGTAGCCAGCGAACAGCCGCGTCTGCGCTTCGAGCGCCCGCTGCGGATCGGCGAGCCAGTATTCGCTGAGCTTGGAGAAGGTCTTGACCATGTCGACGACCGGCTCGGCGACCTGGTCGCGCACCTCACCTTTTTCGCGCGGTTCGGCCCATGCGGAAGCCGCCTTGCCAGCCTGCTCGATCATCCGCGCCATGTTCAGCGCGAAGCGTTCCGGGTCCTTCACCAGATATTGCTCGACCGTCGAAGGTCCGCCATCTTCCGCTTTGCCCGAATCGGGTGTTTTGGACATGGTTCGCGGGGTTCCTCCGGAAGCGTTTTCTTGACATATTAACATGGGACATCCGACAGGGTCCAATCTCGCTCTACCCCGGCTGCCAAGGAAACAATATGACGATTAAGTTTGGCGAGACTGTTTTTTTCGGTGCCGGCCACTTTTGCCGCATCAGCGCGGCCCTCATGCTCCTGGCCGTTGCCGGATGCTCGAGCACGAATACCAGCGGTCCGGTGCCGATGGCCACCGACGCGGGCCCGAAGGACACCGGCACCTTTCCGAACCTCAACATCCCGCCGCAGGTGGCGGCGAAACAATTCACCGAGGCCGAGAAGAAAGCCAAGCTCGCCCAGTTGAAGGCCGACGAGAACGGGCAGGGCGCCAAGGGCGGCGGCGCGGCCGTCACCAACCAGGCGGCGCTGACCGATCTCGCCAAGAAACATGGTCCGCAGACCCTGAAGCAGATCGAAGGCAAATGCGACCCCGCCCTCGACCCTACCTGCAAATGAGTATATAGCGCGCGCCCAACGCTCCCTTGCTGTCTGGAACTGCCATGGAAGAATTTCACAAGGTCCGCCGGCTTCCGCCTTACGTGTTCGAGCAGGTCAACCGGCTCAAGGCGAGCGCCCGTTCGCGGGGCGCCGACATCGTCGACCTCGGCATGGGCAACCCGGACCTGCCGACGCCCAAGGCCATCGTCGACAAATTGTGCGAGGTCGTGCGCGATCCGCGCACGCACCGCTATTCCTCGTCGCGCGGGATTCCCGGTTTGCGCCGCGCCCAGGCAAACTACTATGCCCGCCGCTTCGGCGTGAAGCTCAACCCCGACACCCAGGTGGTGGCCACGCTCGGTTCGAAGGAAGGCTTCGCTAACATGGCGCAGGCGATCACCGCGCCCGGCGACGTGATTCTGTGCCCCAACCCGACCTATCCGATCCATGCCTTCGGCTTCATCATGTCGGGCGGGGTCATCCGCTCGCTGCAAGTCGAGCCCGATGACGGCTTCATTCCGGCGCTCGAGCGCGGCGTCCGCCATTCGATCCCGAAGCCGCTAGCGCTGATCCTCAACTATCCATCGAACCCGACGGCACTGGTCGCCTCGCTCGATTTCTACAAGGACGTGGTGGCCTTCGCCAAGAAGAACGACATCATCATCCTGTCCGACCTCGCCTATTCGGAAATCTACTTCGACGGCAATCCGCCGCCTTCCGTGCTGCAGGTGCCGGGCGCCATCGACGTCTGCGTCGAGTTCACCTCGATGTCGAAGACCTTCTCCATGCCCGGCTGGCGCATGGGCTTCGCCGTCGGAAACGAACGGCTGATCTCGGCGCTGACCCGGGTCAAATCCTATCTCGACTACGGTGCCTTCACGCCGATCCAGGTGGCGGCGGCGCACGCGCTCAATGGCGACGGCGCCGATATCGCCGAGGTGCGCGACATCTATCACAAACGCCGCGACGTGATGGTCGATGCGTTCGGCCGCGCGGGATGGACCATTCCGGCCCCCGCGGCCTCGATGTTTGCCTGGGCGCCGATCCCTGAGCCGTTCCGTCATCTGGGCTCGCTCGAATTCTCCAAGCTGCTCATCGAGCACGCCGATGTGGCGGTGGCGCCCGGTGTCGGCTTCGGCGAACATGGCGACGATTTCGTGCGCGTAGCACTGGTCGAGAACGAACACCGGATTCGCCAGGCGGCACGCAACATCAAGCGCTTCCTGTCGGCCAGCGCCAAGCAGCCCAACAATGTGGTGCCGCTGTCCGCCCACCGGTAAATACAAATTCGATCTTATTTGAGGGGCGTCGCCTTCCATGGCTGAAGCACTGCGTGTTGGAATTGCTGGACTTGGCACGGTCGGTGCATCGGTGGCGCGCGTGTTGCGCGACAAGGCGGCGGAACTGACCCGCCAATGCGGGCGCGACATCATCGTGTCGGCGATTTCCGCACGCGACCGGAAACGCGAGCGTGGCATCGATCTGAGCTCCGCGAATTGGTTCGACGATCCGGTCAAGATGGCGCAGACCGCCGAGATCGACGTGTTCGTCGAGCTGATCGGCGGCGATGAGGGGTCGGCGCGCGCCTCTGTGAAGGCCGCGCTCGAAGCCGGCCGCCATGTCGTCACCGCCAACAAGGCGCTGCTTGCCAAGCATGGCGTGGCGCTTGCCGAAATCGCTGAAAAGAAGGGCGTGCTGCT
This sequence comes from Mesorhizobium australicum WSM2073, assembly GCF_000230995.2. NCBI lineage: Bacteria > Pseudomonadati > Pseudomonadota > Alphaproteobacteria > Hyphomicrobiales > Phyllobacteriaceae > Mesorhizobium > Mesorhizobium australicum. Next base: position 3,860,942 of record NC_019973.1, read on the forward strand.
CAATTACGAGGCCGCGGTGGCAGGCGGCATCCCGGTCATCAAGACGATGCGCGAGGCGATGGCCGGCAATTCCGTCACTCGTGTCTTCGGCATCCTCAACGGCACCTGCAACTATATCCTGACCCGCATGGAGGCCGAGGGCGTCTCCTTCGACGTCGTGCTGAAGGACGCGCAGCGGCTGGGTTATGCCGAAGCCGACCCGACCTTCGACATCGAGGGCCATGACACCGCGCACAAGCTGTCGATCCTGACCAGCCTTGCCTTCGGCACCAAAATCGCCGCCAACGACATCTACATGGAAGGCATTTCTAACATTACCCAGGCCGACATCCGTGCCGCCGGCGATCTCGGCTACCGGATCAAGCTGCTCGGTGTCGCCCAGCGCACCGAAAGCGGCATCGAGCAGCGTGTGCACCCAACCATGGTGCCGACTGCTTCGGTCATCGCGCAGGTGCATGGTGTCACCAACGCGGTGGCGATCGAGACCGATATCCTGGGCGAGTTGCTGCTCTCGGGCCCCGGCGCCGGCGGCAATGCCACCGCCTCGGCGGTCATCGGCGACATCGCCGACATCGCCAAGAGCCGGCCCGGCTTCCAGCATGGTCCCGTCTTCGGCCGGCCGGCGAAGGAGCTGAGACCGTATAAGAAGGCGCAGATGCGCAGCCATGCCGGCGGCTACTTCATCCGGCTGACCGTGCACGACCGCATCGGCGTGTTCGCGGCGATCGCCAAGCGCATGGCCGACAACGATATTTCGCTGGAATCGATCGTCCAGCATGCGGTCAGCGGCGAGGCGGCGGCGCAGAAGACGGTGATCCTCGTCACCCACGAGACTACCGAGGCCGCCGTGCGCAAGGCTGTCGACGGCATTACCAAGGACGGCCATCTGACCGACAAGCCACAGGTCATCCGCATCGAGCGGGCAGGGTAGCAGGCAGCCTCGTTGCCGTGGGCATAACCACCGGCGGTGTATCTCGGTTCGGTGAGGACGTCCCGCTGCCGCCGGAACGAATTGGCGTCGGTACCGTTCTCTTGGTCAGCAACCAAGGGAGCCGCTTCATGGCCGATACCAACAAATCCGACGCCCCTGACATCGGCGACATCCAGAAGACGCTGGAAAAGCAGATCGCCGACCTGCGCAAGGAGATCACCAAGATCAACAAGAGCATTTCGCAGCGCAGCGCGGAAATGCTCGATGATGCCAGTGAGCAAGCATCGGATTTCTACGATACTGCCGCTTCCCGCGCCTCGCGGACAGCGCAGCAGTTGCGCAGCCAGGCCCAGTCCGTTTCGGAAGTCGCGCGTGAAAATCCGGGCACGACGACCGCCGTGGTTGGCGTGATCGGCCTGCTCGGGTTTCTGGCCGGGATTGCCGTCGGCCAGTCGATGAACGACACCTCGCGCCGCTGGTATTGACCGCGCCGATATTGAGCCGGCAATGCCGGCTCATTTCTCCGTTTCAGCAAGTCATTTAAGGAGGGCATTGTGGCTTCGTCCGTGTTAATCGGCATCCTGATTACATTTCTGGTCATCATTCTCGTTCTCTACCTGGTGCAGCGGCTGCCGCTCGACGCCAGGATGAGGCAGATCGTCCAAGTCATCGTCATCATCATCGGCATTATTTCGCTGCTCAAATACCTCGCGGTTTTCTAGGACCACGAAGACGGCAATTTCTGTTTCGTGCCGGCCCGGTTGATCCCAAGCCGGGCCGGCATTGTTTTCAAAAATTCGGTTCAATCGATTGATATTGCTATCCTTTCGATAAACCATCCGGCAGGTCTTGCCGTTGTCATGGTCGTTTGACAAAACAAGCACGCCTCTGGCGGGAGGCGGCATCAAACGAGGATTTGCCGAATGAATGTGGCCCAGAACATCGTCGCCGGCCTTGACCGGATACTCACCATGGAACTGGTGCGCGTCACCGAACGGGCCGCGGTCGCGGCCGCCAGGCTGCGCGGCCGCGGCGACGAAAAGGCTGCCGACCAGGTCGCCGTCGATGCCATGCGTGAGGAGCTCAACCGCCTCGCGATCAAGGGCACGGTGGTGATCGGCGAGGGCGAGCGGGACGAGGCGCCGATGCTCTATATCGGCGAGGAGGTCGGGACCGGCAAAGGGCCCGCGGTCGATATCGCGCTTGATCCGCTCGAAGGCACGACGATCTGCGCCAAGAACCTGCCGAACGCGCTCGCCGTGATCGCGATCGCCGAGAAGGGCAGCCTGCTGTTCGCGCCCGACGTCTACATGGACAAGATCGCGGTCGGTCCCGGTTACGCCGACGGGGTCATCGATATCGACGCCTCGCCGGCCGAAAACGTCGCCAGCCTTGCGCGAGCGAAGGGCGTTGCTGTGTCCGACATCACGGCCTGCATCCTCGACCGTCCGCGCCACGCCAAGCTGATCGATGCCGTGCGCGCCACGGGCGCCGCGATCCGGCTGATCGGCGACGGCGACGTCGCCGGCGTCATCCACACCACGGACGCGGAAGAAACCGGCATCGATATCTATCTCGGCACCGGCGGCGCGCCGGAAGGCGTGCTGGCCGCGGCGGCGTTGCGCTGTACCGGCGGCCAGATGCAAGGCAGGCTGATCCTCGATACGCCGGAAAAGGTCGCACGTGCCGCAAAGATGGGCATTTCCAATCCGAAGCGGATCTATCAAGCGGAAGACATGGCGCGCGGCGACGTGCTGTTCGCGGCCACCGGTGTCACCGATGGCAACATGCTGGCTGGCGTCAAGTTCGGCCGCACATACATCACCACCCACACGATCGTGCTGCGATCGTCATCGCGGACCGTGCGCGAGATCAAGGCCAGGCACCAGGATATGGATAAGTTCTAGACCCGCTTGCGAAGCCGGGCCGCAGTTGTTAGCCATCTGGCTGCCTCCGATGGCGGCAAGGGTTTAACGATGACACCGCCCGATCGGCATGCGGCCTCTGATGTCTCGGGCGGCCAGCGAACGGTGGGTGCACGGCTGAAAGGCGGAAAGCGTAGTTTTTCTTGAAGTCTCCCGCGGCCTTTGGCTTATCCTGCCGCCAACCATGAGTTGGCAAAGCGCATGATGGGCGAAAGGCGCCTCTTCCTCGATGTCAGGCAGTCGGCAACCGGTCTCTCCTGGGAGCACCGGCTGACCGAACGGCAGGACATGATCGCGCTCGCCATCGCACAGGGTCATGGCGTGCCCGACATCGTCGCGCGCGTTCTTGCCGGACGCGGCGTGGCCGCCGATGAGACCGAGCGGTTTCTGGACCCGACGATCCGCGACCTGTTGCCGAACCCGGCCTCGCTGACCGATATGGACAAGGCCGCTATCCGCATCGCCGCCGCCGTCATGGCGCGGGAGAAAATTGCGATCTTCGGCGATTACGACGTAGATGGCGCGGCCTCGTCGGCCTTGCTGAAGCGGTTTCTCACGCATTTCTCGGTGCCGTCCGAAATCTATATCCCGGATCGTATTTTCGAGGGCTACGGTCCCAATCCCGATGCCATGCGCGAACTGGTATCGCGCGGCGCGACGCTGATCGTCACAGTCGATTGCGGCACCAACAGCGCCGTTTCGATCGACGCGGCCAATGCCGCCGGCGCCGATGTCGTGGTGCTCGACCACCACCAGGTCGGCGGCGTCTTGCCTGCGGCAATTGCCGTCGTCAATCCAAACCGCGACGACGACCTTTCCGGACAGGGCCATCTCTGTGCCGCCGGTGTCGTGTTCCTCGCCTTGGTACAGACCGCAAAGGTGCTGCGTGGCCTGAGCGATGTCACGCCGCCCGACCTGCTTTCCCTGCTCGATCTCGTGGCGCTTGCCACCGTCTGCGACGTGGTGCCGCTCACGGGCGTCAATCGCGCCTTCGTCGTCAAGGGTTTGCAAGTGGCGCGGCAGCAGAAGAATGAAGGAATGGCCGCGCTGGCACGAGTGTCGCGCGTTGGCGAGCCGATCAGCACCTTCCATCTCGCCTATCTGATCGGTCCGCGCATCAATGCGGGCGGGCGAATTGGCGATGCGGCACTCGGTAGTCGGCTGCTTGCAACGGACGATCCCGTCGAGGCGCAGACCATCGCCGAGACGCTAGACCGGCTGAACCAGGAGCGGCAGCTGATGGAGCAGGAGATGCTCGCCGCCGCGCGCGCCGAAGCCGATGCCGAGCTCGCGGGCGGCAGCGGGCCGGCGATCGTCGTCACCGCCAGCAACAGCTGGCACCCCGGCATCGTAGGCCTGCTTGCCTCACGACTGAAGGATCACGCACGGCGGCCGGCCTTTGCTATCGCCTTCAACGCCAACGGCACCGGCACGGGCTCGGGCCGTTCGGTGTCGGGTTTCGACCTTGGCCGGCTGGTGCGCGAAGCCGCCAATGCCGGGCTCATCGTCAAGGGCGGCGGCCATGGCATGGCTGCCGGCATCACCGTCGAGCGGGCAAGACTGGGTGAGCTCAGGGCCTTCTTCGAGGAGCGGGCAGCCGCCGACGTTTTCAGGTTGCAGGATGAGGAAAGTCTGGCGATAGACGGCGCGCTTGCCGCCGAAGGCGCGACGCTCGGCCTGCTCGATGCGTTGGAAAAGGCGGGGCCCTTCGGTGCCGGGCATGTCGCGCCTGTTTTCGTGCTGCCGCGCCATCGGCTGGCCGACATCAGGCCGGTCGGCACCAACCATATTCGCGCCGATTTACAGTCGGAGAGCGGCGGCCGCATCCAGGCGATCGCCTTTCGCGCCGTCGATACGGTGCTTGGCGAGTTCCTTTCCAAGAACCGCGGCAAGACGGTGCATGTCGCCGGCTCGCTGTCGGGCAATTACTGGAACGGCAACCGTACGGTGCAGTTTCGCATCATCGACGCCGCGCGGGCGTAGGGCGCGCCGGAAACCCGCGCAATTCAGCCGGCCGGCGCATAACGCAGCAACGTCACGCCCTGGGGGAGACTTTGCGTGCCGAGCGGGGTCAGCGCCAGCGACAGGCCGGATTCAAAATATGGCTTGCCGCCACCCAGCACCACGGGATGCATATAGAGCCGGTATTCGTCGATGAGGCCGGCTCGTGCCAGAGAGGCGGCAAGGTCGGCGCCGCCAAGGATGACAAGGCCATCGGCCTGCGCCTTGAGAGATCGTACCGCATCCTCCGCATCGCCATCCACCAGCCGGGCATTGAGCCCGACTTGCCGAAGCGTGGTCGAGAAGACGATCTTCGGCGTTTCGCGCCATGCATGGGCAAAATCCCGCTCGACCTCGGTGGCGCCGGTTTCGCGTTCAGGGCTGTCCCAGAAGCGCATGGTTTCGTACATGCGCCGTCCGGCGAGCACGGCGGAAGCCTGCCTCATCATGTCGTTGAAGTGCTGGTGCAGTTCCGCCTCGGGCACTGGCAAGCCGATGTCCCCGTTCGATCGGGCGATATAGCCGTCCAACGACGTCAGCATGGAATAGACAATCCTGGCCATCGGCACCTCCGCCTCAAGCGACGCAGACACCATAACCAATTGCGTTTGGCAATCAGTTTGCCCTGAGGCCAATACAACTTGAGGAACGGTCTAGGCGAGAACCGTCTGCAGCCGCGTCAGTTCGCCGATCTGCGCCATCGTCGCCTGGTAGCCGAGCTGGATCGCCTCGTCGGCCCGGTGAAATTCGGTGAGGCCGATATGGCTGAGCTTGGGCTGCAGCGACATGTCGGGCGGATCGCCGGCAAGTCTCGCCCGCGAAATACGGTCCTGGATGATGTTGAAGGCTTCGACCATCACGCCGGTGATGCCCAAACGCGTCTGGTGCGATTGGTGTTGGGCGTCGACCTGGCCGGGCCTTGGCGCATCCTTTTCGATAACCAGCTCGCCAGCGCTGTGCTTGATCACGGCGGCGCGGCCGAACAGGTCGTAGTGGAGGTTGACCGCCACGACGAGCGGCTGCTCGTAGGCGCGGCAGACCGAAACGGGCACCGGGTTGACCAGCGCTCCGTCGACCAGCACGCGGCCGTTGCAATCGACAGGCTCGAACACGCCAGGCAGCGCGTAGGACGCGCGCATGGCGGTGATCAGCGATCCGCTCGACAGCCAGATCTCGTGGCCGGTGCGGATTTCCGACGCGACGCAGACAAATGGCTTGGGCAGATCGTCGAAGCGGATGCCGGCCACGTGCTCGCGCAGGCGCGCGTCCAGCTTCATGCCGCCGAAGAGGCCGCTGCCGCGCAGGTTGAGATCGAGCAGGCCGAAGATACGTCGTCTGGTGAGGCTGCGGGCGAACTCTTCCAGCTCATCCAGTTTGCCGGCGAGATAACAGCCTCCGACCAGGGCGCCGATCGAGGTGCCGGCGATCATCGAGACTTCGATGCCGGCTTCATCGAGCGCGCGCAGCACGCCGATATGAGCCCAGCCTCTGGCGCAACCGCCGCCAAGCGCGAGCGAAATACCTGTTTTCTTGGGGGAGGTTGTTTCGGATGCGCCGCCTGCCGAGGACAGGCCGTTGGCCTCCCTGACATCTGGTCTGTTACGCAATGACGCCCATTCGAGCATCATGATCTCCCTTGTCCCAGGCTAGTATACGGACGGGCCGTATCGAAATGATGAATCTATGTGGTCGGTGTCAGGCAGAAGGTTCAAGCTGATGGCTTCCGATACGTGTTTTCCGCATCGAACAGCGGCTTGCTGCCGTCGTCGGCAAGCGTCCCCTTGCCGTCGATCAGCCCCACCGTCCGATAAAAGCATGAACGCCGGCCGGTGTGACAGGTTGCGTCGTGGCCCAACACTTTCACGCGAAGCCACACCGCATCCTGGTCACAATCCGTGAGCATCTCGACGACATGCTGGAAATTGCCCGAGGTTTCGCCCTTCTTCCAGAGCGTGTTGCGCGAGCGCGACCAGTAATGGGCAATGCCTGTTTCCAGCGTCAGAGCCAGCGCCCGTGCATTCATATGCGCGACCATCAGCAGCATGCCGTCGGCGGCATCGGTGACGACGACGGTGACAAGACCGGCGGCATCGAAGCGCGGCGAAAACACCGCGCCTTCCTCCAAGGCTTTCTTGTCCGAGGGAGCTTCCGGAAATTCCAGTGCCGACATTGCCGGTCTATCTTCCTATTGACCGCGACGTCGGCAAAGGGCTTACGCCCTGCCGCCGCGCACCATGGTGACAAAACGAACCTGCTCTTCGGGCGTATCCTTGAAGACGCCTGTGAAGGTGGAGGTCAGCGTGGTGGAACCTTGCTTGCGGATGCCGCGCATGGCCATGCACATGTGCTCCGCCTCGATCATGACGGCAACGCCGCGCGGGTTGAGCACATCCTGGATGACGCCGGCAATCTGGGCGGTCAGGGCTTCCTGCGTCTGCAGCCGATGGGCAAAGATATCGACGACGCGCGCGATCTTGGACAGGCCGACGACCTTGCCGTCGGGCAGGTAGCCGACATGCGCCTTGCCGATGATCGGCACCATGTGATGTTCGCAATGCGAATGGAACTGGATGTCCTTGACGATGACCAGGTCATCGTAGCCGGCGACCTCCTCGAAAGTACGGCCAAGCTCCTCGGCCGGGCACATGTCGTAGCCGCCGAACATTTCGCGATAGGCCTTGGTCACGCGCTTGGGCGTGTCGATCAAACCCTCGCGATCCGGATTGTCGCCGGTCCAGCGCAGCAAGGTGCGTACGGCGGCCTCGACTTCGGCCTCGCTCGGGCGGTCGGTGACCGGCTTTTCCATATAGGCGGACTGGGGCATTAGTTTCTTGATGACGGCATCCATAAAAGGCGTCTCCCGTAGTTCCTCTCTGAGGAGGAACGAGTTGAACGGACCACGACCTTTCGGTGTCGGAAACTCGCCCCGTTTCCAGCCCCGTAAGCGGCGTGAACTTCCCGGCAAGGACAGTGGCGTTCGCCGCCTTGTCGATACCGGACTGCCAGCATTATATATGGTCGTGCCGAGCGAATGAAAGACGCAACAACGGCAATCGCTGTTCGCTTGGCGGCGACGGATTGGAAAATAATGATCAACGACGTCTACAACGCGAAAATTCTCGGTTTTGCCGGAAATATCGCCCGCATCGGCCGGCTCGATCATCCCGACGCGACCGCGAAGGCGCATTCCAAGCTGTGCGGGTCGACCGTTACCGTCGACCTCAAGATGGAGGACGGCGTGGTCACCGACTTCGCCCACGACGTGAAGGCCTGCGCGCTCGGCCAGGCATCGTCCTCGATCATGGCGCAACATGTCGTCGGCGCCAGCGCCGAGGAATTGCGCGCGGTGCGCGAGACCATGCTGAAGATGCTGAAGGAGAACGGCGCGCCGCCGGAAGGCCGCTTCGCCGACCTCGGCTATCTGGAGCCGGTGCGCGACTACAAGGCGCGTCATGCGTCGACCATGCTGACTTTCGACGCCGTGGTCGACGCCATCGGCCAGATCGAGAAGAAGCGCGCCGACGAAGCGGCCTGAGAGTGGTCTTCGAGCTTACGGTGAGCGGATCCCGCCAGAGCGGTCGTTCATGCCATGGCTTTGTGTTCGCCGGTACTCTTGCCGCTTCACTTGTGTCGGCCGGTGGCTCAAGCGGGGCGGAACCAGCAGTCCAGCGCGATATCGGCGACTATCTCATGAGGGCCGTCCAGCCCTGTTGGAACGTGCCCGCAAATGCCACAAATACTGCACGCGTCCGGATCAGCCTGAACAAGGACGGATCGCTCGCCGGGCCGCCAAAAATCGTCGGCCCCGTGACATCGGCAAGGCATAAGGTTGCCGAAGCCGCCATTCGCGCGATCACGCGTTGCGCGCCGTTTCCCGGGCTGGCGTCCTACGGCGCCGACTATGATTTGTGGCGCGACATCGTCGTCACATTCTACCCAGCAGTCGACCCGGCGGCGGGACATCCGTCCATGGACATCAACGACCTCGATAAACTTCTCGGAAAATACAAGAAGGTAAAGTAGCCGGCTCCGGCCAGCGCACGGCTCAGGCCGGAGCTTTCAGCGCTCGCCTGCTTTCGATGAATTCGCTTCTTAGCCAGTCGGCGAAGGCCGCGGCCGGTTCGGAGAGACTATGCAAACTCCTGGCCACCAGCCAATAGGCCCCGGATGCGACATCGATGTCGAACGGTTTGACCAGTGCCCCGGTCTCCAATTCTTCTCCAATCTGCAGGAGATCGCCCAGCGCCACGCCGTGGCCGAGCAGCGCGGCCTGCTTGGAGAGTGAGGCGTCCGCAAGCATCGGCCCGCGCGTGGGCATGGCGTTGGCGGGTACGCCCGCCGCCTCGAACCAGCGCGTCCAACCCTGGCGGTTTTCCTCGTGCAAAAGCGTGAAGCGAGCAAGATCGGCCGGCTTCTCGAGGGCTGGGCCTGATGAAAGCAGCGCCGGCGACAGAACTGGCGAATCGACTGTCGAGGCCAGCCGCTCGGCTTCGCTGCGGGGCCATGACGTCGCGTTCGAGCTGAAACGCAAGGCAAGTTCGGGCTGGTCGCTGCGGAACTCGATCAGCCTTGGGTCCACTTCGAGGGAGACGTCGATATCGGGCCGCAACTGGCGAAACCGGTTGAGCCGGGGTACCAGCCAGACGGATGCAATCGACGGCTCGACGCTGACACGAACCACGGCCTGCGCGGGAACCGCGACCAGTTCCGAGAGTAGTTTGTCGATGTCGTCGAAACTTCTGACCAGTTGAGCAAGCAGCCGACGGCCTGCATCCGTCAGTTCGACGCGGCGATGGTGCCGTTCGAAAAGCGGTTGGCGCAGGAAGGTTTCGAGTTCGCGGATCTGCCGGCTGATCGCCGCCTGTGAGACGAAAAGCTCCTCGGCGGCGTTGCTGAAGCTCAAATGCCGCCCCGCCGCCTCGAAGCTCCTCAACGCCGTCAGGGGCAAGCGTCCACGCTTCATTTCGCATAACCCAGGATTATCCGAAGCGGAAATTATACTCGTTTGAAGGCGAAGGCCAGCGGCGGTCTAATCGTCTTCAAGGAGATGCCGCCATGATGCAGTTGCTTGAGATCCTTGGCGACGTCATACGGATCGCGACGTTCCAATGGCGCCACGAAAGACGCGCTACAAGGCATCACGAAAAATAGCCTCATCCTGGCCGGTGGGCGCCGCCAGCCGACCGACGGCCATTTCGCCGTTCCCGCCCGTGACCGCACGGCGATCGGGATTGCGTTCTCCGGTGCAAGCGCACATCTATCAGCTGGAAAACGCGGAGATCGCAGTGGGCGACCAGCACAGGCATGCGCATACAGCCGGAGCGTCGAGGCGCGGCCGCAACTGGCCCGGCCCCTGGCGCAAGACGCCGGGCCGCTTGCTCGGCACCTCGCTCGTGCGGTTTTACCAGCTGACGCTGTCCGGCTTTGTCGGCAATTCCTGCCGCCATCTGCCGACCTGTTCGGAATACGCGCATGAGGCGATCGCCCGCCATGGCCTTTGGGCCGGCGGCTGGATGGGGTTGTTCCGCGTGCTGCGCTGCGGTCCGTTCGGCACGCACGGCGTCGATCTCGTGCCGCAGGCGCTGGCATCCCGCTACGTCTGGTTCATGCCATGGCGGTACTGGCGGATTGGTCGCAAGCGCGGCGAAGCGCAGAGCTAGGGTGGCTGGTCGCGCCGCGCTGTTTACGCTCCGGTAGGGTTAACGCAAGCTTGCACAACAACTGCGCATTTGAGACAAAATCGAGACAAGAGACCTCGCTAAGCCCGCTCGCGAACCCCCTTCTGGAGCGAGCAGAAAATGCGCAATGTCGATCGTCTTCCCTTTATCATGGCTGGTGTCCTGTTCCTGCTCGCCTGGCTGCTGGGATTTCCGATGCGCGCGCAGTCCGCGCCGCTAGCGGATGTGCAGTGCACGCTGATCGCCGATGCCCAGAGCGGCAAGACGCTTTACCAGGACGGTACCTGCGACCAGCGCTTCAGCCCGGCCTCGACGTTCAAGGTGCCGCTTGCGCTGATCGGCTACGACGCAGGCATCCTTGCCGATGAACATACCCCGGCATGGGACTACAAGCCTGAGTTCAACGCGGTGAAACGCGACCAGAAAATCGTCGATCCGACGATCTGGGAACGCGATTCCATCATCTGGTTCTCGCGCGAGATCACCCGCAAGCTCGGAACTCAGAAATTTGCCGGCTACGTATCGAAGTTCAACTATGGCAATGGTGACGTTTCCGGCAATCCTGGCAAGGATGACGGGCTCACCCATTCCTGGGTCAACTCCTCGCTTAAGATCACGCCAGTCGAACAGGTTGCCTTCCTGCGGCAACTGCTCGCCGGCACAATGCCGGTGTCGGCCAGGGCGCATGAAATGACACGCGCCATCATGCCGAACTTCAAGGCTGGGGACTGGGCCGTTCAGGGCAAGACCGGCACGACCAGGCTGGGCGCGGGCGGCAAGGACAAGCGCTCGCTCGGATGGTTTGTCGGCTGGGCTGGGAAAGACGGCCGCCAGATCGTGTTCGCCCGGCTCGTCGTCGATACGAAACGCACCGACATGCCGAAGGGGTTGGCGACACGGGCCGCGTTCCTGAAGGACCTGCCAGAGCTGATTAAGTGAGCCGGGCTTTACGGCGGCGGCATCTGCTCATAAAAGACTGCCGCCGCCGGACGCATCCGGCACCCTGGCAGGTCGCAGCCCCGAACCGCTGATGATCTGCATTTACCACCCGCGCTCGTTTGCGGGACTGGATAGGAGATACATATGCTGAATTCCGTTTCCCTGACATTTCCCGATGGCTCCGTCCGCGACTACGATGCGGCGATGACCGGTGCGGGTCTCGCCGAATCGATCTCGAAGTCGCTGGCCAAGAAGGCCGTCGCCTACGCCATTGACGGCACCGTGCGCGACCTCAGCGACCCGCTCGGCAAGTCCGGCAAGGTCGAGGTCATCACCCGCGACGATGCGCGCGCTCTTGAGCTTATCCGCCACGACACCGCGCACGTGCTGGCGGAGGCCGTGCAGGAGCTGTGGCCGGGAACGCAGGTGACCATCGGACCAGTGATCGAGAACGGATTCTATTACGACTTTGCCCGCAACGAGCCGTTCACCCCAGACGATTTCCCGGTGATCGAGAAGAAAATGCGCGAGATCATCGCGCGCAACAAGCCGTTCACCAAGGAGGTCTGGTCGCGCGACAAGGCAAAAAAGGTCTTTGCCGACAAGGGCGAGCGCTACAAGCTCGAACTGATCGATGCCATTCCCGAGGACCAGGATCTCAAGATCTATGCGCAGGGCGACTGGTTCGATCTCTGCCGCGGTCCGCACATGGCCTCGACCGGCCAGATCGGCAACGCCTTCAAGCTGATGAAGGTGGCCGGCGCCTATTGGCGCGGCGATTCCAACAATCCGATGCTGACGCGCATCTACGGCACGGCCTGGGCCGACCAGGCGCAGCTCGAAGCCTACCAAACGATGCTGGAAGAGGCCGAGAAGCGCGACCACCGCAAGCTCGGCCGCGAAATGGACCTTTTCCATTTCCAGGAAGAGGGGCCGGGCGTGGTCTTCTGGCACGCCAAGGGCTGGAAGATGTTCCAGAACCTGGTCAACTACATGCGGCGCCGGCTCGACGAGCAGGGCTACCAGGAGGTCAACGCCCCGCAGGTGCTCGACAAGAGCCTGTGGGAGACGTCAGGCCACTGGGGCTGGTATCGCGACGCCATGTTCAAGGTGACGGTCGCCGGCGATGAAACCGACGATGACCGCATCTTTGCGCTGAAGCCGATGAACTGCCCGGGCCACGTGCAGATTTTCAAGCATGGGCTGAAATCCTATCGCGATCTGCCGGTGAAGCTGGCGGAGTTCGGTAATGTGCATCGTTACGAGCCGTCGGGCGCGCTGCACGGGCTGATGCGCGTGCGCGGCTTCACGCAAGACGATGCGCACATCTTCTGCACCGAGGAACAGCTGGCTTCCGAGTGCCTGCGCATCAACGACCTGATCCTGTCGACCTATGCCGATTTCGGTTTCGACGAAATCAGCGTCAAACTGTCGACACGGCCCGAAAAGCGTGTCGGCACGGACGAGGCCTGGGATCATGCCGAGGCGATCATGGGCGGCGTGCTGGAGACGATCAGGACAAGGTCCGGCAACCGCATCAAGACCTCGATCAATCCGGGTGAGGGCGCCTTCTACGGGCCGAAGTTCGAATATGTGTTGAAGGATGCCATCGGCCGCGAATGGCAATGCGGGACGACGCAGGTCGACTTCAACCTGCCGGAGCGTTTTGGCGCCTTCTACATCGGCTCGGATTCGGAGAAGAAGCAGCCGGTCATGGTGCACCGCGCCATCTGCGGTTCGATGGAGCGTTTCCTCGGCATCCTGATCGAGAACTATTCCGGCCACTTCCCGCTATGGTTCGCGCCGCTGCAGGTGGTGGTGGCGACGATCACGTCAGACGCCGACAGCTATGCGACCGAGGTCGTGGCAAAGCTGAAGGCCGCCGGGCTGTTGGCGGAAGCCGATCTGCGCAACGAGAAGATCAACTACAAGGTCCGTGAGCACAGCCTGGCCAAGGTGCCGGTCATCCTCGTCTGCGGCAAGCGCGAGGCGGAGGAGCAGACGGTCAACATCCGCCGGCTCGGCTCGCGCGATCAGGAATCGCTTGGTCTTGCCGAAGCAATCGAACGGCTGACCGAAGAATCGATCACGCCTGATCGCCGACGCAAGCGCGCTGCTTGAATCGGAGTGTTTTTCGATCGAATGGCGGTGGAGCGATCCACCGCCATTTTCATATCCCTGTCACGGCAACGTTGTAACGAGCCCCTATGCTCAAGCTGAAATCGCGCGAACGACCGTTCCCAGAGCTTTCCTACGCCAATCCGCACCAGCCGGCGCTGGCGCGCTGGTTCATCCATTCGGTCGAAGGCCTGTCGGGCCGCGATCGCTTTGCCGCGCTTTATGATTTCTGGCGCCGCCAGGTGGTGCCGACGGGCGAGCGTGTGTTCAGCCGCATGCTGGACCTCATCGACGTGGGCGTGCGAATTCCCGACCAATGGCCGCCCGCGCAATTGCCCGACACGCCACTGGTGATCGTCGCCAACCATCCCTTCGGCATCGGCGACGGCATTGCCGTTCTGTCGCTGGCAGAGCAACTCGGCCGGCCTTTCCGGGTGATGATCCACAAGGACCTGCTCAGGATCCGCGAGATGGAGCCCTATTCGCTGCCGATCGACTTTTCCGAGACCAAGGACGCGGTGAAGAACAACATGGCGGTGCGCCATGAGGCGGTCCGGCTGCTCAGGGAAGGTGTCACCATCGTGGTGTTTCCGGCCGGCGGCGTGGCCACTGCGCCCAAGGGTTTTGGCCGCGCGCGCGACCTGCCGTGGAAGATGTTTCCGGCCCGTCTCGTCCAGGAGGCCAAGGCATCGGTCATCCCGATGCATTTCTCCGGCCAGAACGGCAGGCTTTTCCATCTGGTCAGTGGGCCGATGAACATGGCCGAGCGCGACGGGCGGGTGGCCAAATTCGTCGGCAAGGCCTCGCTGACCTTGCGCACCTCGCTGCTCATTCGTGAATTCGCGCGGCTGTCCGGCAGGGCGATCGACGTGCGCGTCGGCAACGTGCTGAGCTGGAGCGAACTGGAGCCGCTGCGCGACCGCAAAACGTTGCTCGACCGTCTCTATCGCGGTGTATTCGATCTGGCGCCGAGCCTGCCGCGCCGTCGCATTCCGTTCCTCCCGGCGCGAACCAAGCTCGCCGCCTGAAGGCTAATCGGCGCCTTCCTCGGGATCCATCGCCGCTGCTTCGGTGGCGAGAACCTCGATTTCCTGGTTCTGCCCGCCAACGACCGTGAAATCCTTCTGGTAGATGCGGTCGCGGTTCTTGGCGATGATGGTGTAGTCGCCTTCGGCCAGCACCATCGAGGCGAAGGCGCCGACGGTTTCCTTGATCGGATCGCCGGATTCGTTGAGCAGCGACCACGAGGTGTCGGCAATCGCTTCGCCGCCCGTCTCGCGTACCAGCTTCATGGTGATTTCAGCGGCGTGATGCTCGACGGTGGCTTCCGTCAGCTTGCCCGCCTCGACGCGGATGTCGGATCGGATGACGGCGTTGACCGCGCCGTAAGTCGAGACGACATGATAGATGCCGGCATTGAGCCGCACGACGCTGTTGGGTTCGACATCGGGAATGATCAGCGCGCGGTCGCCATTGGCCTCGGCGGTGCCCTCATAGATCGAAAAGCGCAGTTTCTTCGGCGGTATGCGCACGCCGCCGGACAGAACCGCGTCCAGCTTCAGGCCGCCGGCATCGAGCACGAGGCTTTCTCGCTTGGCTTCCTTGCCGACGGTGATGCGCTTGGTGGCGCCGGCGCGGCCATAGGAAGCGTGGACCAGGTAACTGCCGGGCTCGAGCTGGAAGACGGCGCTGCCGCCATGGGAGGAGGCGACCATCGGCAATTTGCCGTTCACCGCTTCGGGCTTGAAGACACGCCAGACGAGTCCACGGGTGATGTCGGTGCCCTTGTCGGTCAACTGGGCCGAGAGCGTGATGGCGCCACCGCCGCCAAGCGCCAGCGGGGTCTCGCTCTTCGGCGTTGCATAGCTCGAAATTCCGGGAAGTTTCAGGTCGCCGACGCCGTCCTTTTCCTGCGCGACAGCCATGGAGACCGGCAGCAGGAATAGCGTGGCGCAGAGCCGAACCAGGAAAAGACGCAGTCGCCCCTCAAACATGCCTTGCGTTGAAGCCCATGGCGGTGGCAATTTCAAGGCTTAAGAGTCCGATCCGGGACTCTTCAGCCCGGCGTTTGCGCGCCTTTGCCCGAGCCGCCCGAATTCCCGATGGTGCGCTTCAGCTCAAAACAGAGTGTTTCAGGAGACTTGCGCCCATGGCGTCGCCGATCATCGACTTTCTATTGACCCGAAATTCAGCACCGATACCCGACCTCAGGGAACCGGCGCCCAGCGACGCCGATATCGCCACGATGATCACCGCCGCCACACGCGTGCCCGACCATGGACGGCTCGAACCCTGGCGCTTCATCCTTTATCGCGGCGAAGCCCGCATCGAGATCGGCAAAAAACTAGCGGCCTTGGCCGAACAGCGCGAGGGGCCGTTGCCGGAAGGCCGTCGCAACCAGGAACTGGCGCGGTTCTCGCGCGCGCCGCTGGTGATCGGTGTCGTATCTATTCCGAGGGAGAACCCAAAAATCCCGCAATGGGAGATGTTCCTGTCCGGAGGCATGGCGGCGATGAACCTGATGATCGCGGCCACTGCGCTGGGCTATGGCACGAACATGATCAGCAACTGGTATTCCGACGTGCCGGAGGGCAGGGCGATTCTCGGACTGGCGCCGCAGGAGCGCGTCGTCGGGTTCATCCATATCGGCTCCTACGCCGGTCCGGCGCCGGAGCGGCCACGGCCTGATCCGGCCAAGCTCTACACCGATTATGCCGGACCTTGGGCGGGCTGAATGTTCTACGAGCCGTCCAAGGGGCATGGCCTGCCGCACGATCCTTCGAAGGCGATCGTCGCGCCGCGCCCGATCGGCTGGATATCGACGCTGAACCAGGCCGGCGAGGTCAATCTGGCGCCATACTCCTTCTTCAACGCCTTTTCGACGCGACCTTTCATTGTCTGGTTTTCCTCGGAGGGTGAGAAGGACAGCGCCTCGTTTGCCCAGGAAACCGGCGAGTTCGTCGCCAATCTGGTCAGCCGCGATCTTGCGGACAAGATGAACTACACATCCGTCGACGCACCGCGTGGCGTCAACGAGTTCATCTATGCCGATCTCGCCATGGCGCCCTCGCGTCTCGTCAAGCCGCCGCGCGTGGCGGCTGCACCAGCGGCGCTCGAATGCCGGGTGACGGAAGTGTTTCGCCCGAAGGCGCTGGACGGATCACCGACGAGTGCCTTTGTCGTCGCCGGTGAGGTGATCGGCGTTCACATCGACGATGCTTTCCTGAAAGACGGCCTGTTCGACATCACCAAGGCCGGCAATGTCGCGCGTCTCGGTTATATGGATTACGCCAGCGTCGACGACGTCTTTTCGATGCGGCGGCCACGCTGGGGCAAGGAGTAGCCGTCAGGCGGATATCCCGGCCGCTTTCGCGCGGGCCAGAAGGCGTTCGGCCAGCCGCAGATGCGGACGGTCGAACATCTTGCCGTCGATGCCGACGACGCCCGGATTTCCGGCCGCCTCGAAGGCCGCCACGATAGCCGCCGATTGTCTCACCGCCTCGGCAGAGGGCGTGAAGGCGGTGTTGATGACGGGCACCTGATCGGGGTGGATCGCCATTTTGCCGATGAAACCGTCACGCTCGGCGTCGGCACATTCCGCGGCGAAGGCCACCATGTCGCGAAAGCCAGGAAATACGGTGTCGATCGCGGCGACTTCCGCGGCTCCGGCCGCGAGAATGGTCGTCAGGCGGGCGTGACGGAAGAGATCGGTGTAGCGGCCGTGCTCGTCGCGGGCAGAGCGTGCACCGATCGCGGCCGAAAGGTCTTCCGCGCCCCAGGTGAGACCGGCGAGCCGTGCGCTTGTCCCCGCATAGGTGGCGGCGGCGAGCACGCCCGCCGGAGTTTCGGTGATGATCGGCAGGATTTTTATCGACCCGTCGGGCAGGCCGTTTTCGGCTTCCCAAACCCTGAGCTTGGCCGCGAGCTGCTGCACATCCTGGCCGCTGTTCGATTTAGGCAGCATGATGCCGTCCGGTCTTGCCGGAACGAGCTTGGCAAGATCATCGTCCGTCATTCCGGTCGAGAGGTCGTTGACCCTGACATAAAGCGCCGAGTTGGTTTGCCCCCTGCGTTCGAGGATAAAGCGCGCCGCGATCTCGCGCGCCCGCGCCTTGTTCTGCGGCGCCACGGAGTCCTCGAGATCGACGATAACCACGTCGGCGCCGGCGCCAAATCCCTTTTCCAGCTTCCGTTCGGAATCGCCTGGAACGAATAGCAGCGAGCGCATCAGTCTGCCTTCTTCAGCATCATCGCTTGCCTGATGCATTTGGCGACCAGATCGCCATGCTGGTTGTAGGCGCGGTGCTCGAATTCGACGATGCCGCGGTCGGGCTTCGACCTGGATTCGCGCACCGAGACGACAGATGTTTCGACGCGGATGGTGTCGCCATGGAAGACCGGGTGAGGAAACACGGTTTCCTTCATGCCGAGATTGGCAACCGTCGTGCCGACCGTGATGTCGTTGACCGAAATGCCGATCATCAGGCCGAGCGTGAACAGCGAGTTGACCAGCGGCTTGCCCCATTCGCTCCTAGCGGCGAAATCGAAGTCGATATGCAGCGGCTGCGGGTTCAGCGTCATCACCGAAAACAGCATGTTGTCGCTCTCGGTGACAGTCTTGCGCAGCGTGTGCCGGAAGACATGGCCGACAACAAACTCCTCCAGATATAGCCCGGCCATCTTCCGCCTCCTGCGCTGTCTGACGGTTGATAGGCGCTGCTTCAGGCGCTCGCAAGCCAGTTAATGAACATGGTGAACCGTTCGTAAACCATTTCTGCCTACCCTTCTCACGGGGCCGGAAACCTTCCGGCATGGGGCGTAAGCAGACGGGCATGGTAGTTGTTTCGCATTTCCTGAAATGGATCTACACGGCCAGGGTTTCGGAGCGCGCCGCCGCCGCTCATGCGCTGGCCCGAGCCTATGTGAATTGCGAATTGCCGTTCGAGGATCGCTGCGCCGCCGAGGCCGCGCTGACGCTGCTGCTCGACGACGCCTCGTCGAAAGTGCGGCTGGCGATGGCGGAAGCGTTCTCGATGAGCCATCACGCACCGTTGCAGATCATCAGTGCGCTTGCCGCTGACCAGCCGGAGGTCGCCGGGGTCGTGCTGGCGCGCTCGCCGCTGCTCACCGACGCCGACCTGATCAATCGCGTGGCGGCGAGCCAGAAGGCAACGCAGAAGCTGATCGCCGACCGGCCTTCCGTCTCGATGGCGCTTTCGGCGGCCATCGCCGAGGTCGGGGAGGCGGAGGCATGCGCCGTGCTTTTGGCCAATAGCGGCGCCGACATCGCGTCACTCAGCTTCCGGCGCATGGCGGAACGCCACGGGCATCTGCCTCTGGTGCGCGAGGCGCTGATATCGGATATCAGGCTGCCTGCCGATTGCCGGCATATGCTGCTCGTCAAGCTCGGCGAGACATTGAAGACATCGCCGCTGGTCATGGCATTGATGGGAGCCGCGCGTGCCGACCGGGTCATGCGCGATGCTTGCGTCAAGGCCTCGGTGACGCTGATCGAGGGCACGCGCCAAGAAGAGCACGCCGCGCTGATCGAGCATCTCAGGCTGCGCGGCGATCTGACCGCGAGCTTCCTGATCCGCACCATCGCGCACGGCAAGGTCGATTTCTTCGGCTCGGCGCTGGTGGCGCTCAGCCAGCAATCCGAACCACGGGTGAGGGCGCTGCTGGCCGGCGGGCACGACGTGGCCCTGCAGGCGCTGTTCCGCAGTGCCGGCATGGCTGCCGCCACGCATGCCGTCATCCTGCGCGCCCTGAAGATCTGGCGCGAGGTCGCCAACGGCAAGCGCGTCGCCGGCGTGCAGGAAGTCAGTTGGCTGATGCTCAAGGAATTGGGCGGGCAATCCGCCGAAGGCGATCTTGCCGCATTGATCAAATCGATCCACCTAGACGCCCTGCGTGAGAACGCACGCGGCCATGCACTGGCGATCGCCGCTGCCTAGGTTTTCTCCCTCGCGAAGAAATCCGGGAAATCTTCCATCGCCGCGGCGATGATGCGCAGGGACGCCGCGATCTGCAGCATGTCGCCGGTGGCGTTTCGCTGGGCGATGCCTGCCGCATACTGCCGGGCGACGGCAATGGTCGCTGTTTGCGGATCCCCAGGGGCTCGGAAAAGCAGCTCGCGCGCCAGTCCCCTCAGGAAGGTGGCGATTGAAAGCGTCGTTTCCGATGGGAGGGCATGGTTTTGGCTGGCCGTGCGCAGCCGCAGGATTTCCAGGCCGACCGTGACGGAAGCGACGCCGCCGCCCAGCACCGCCTCGCCCTTCCTGCCGGAATTCTGCACCAGCGGCATCAACTGATTGACCCGGTCGTAAGCGAGGCTCTCGAAGGCTGAGCGCCTCGGCACGCGCTCATGCAGGCAAAGCCGCGCCAGATCCTCCCGCATGGCCCGCACGATGCGGTCGGCCGCGAGCCATGGATCGGCCGGCAATACCACGATGAAGACGCCGATGGCCAAGAGGATGCCGACCAGGATGGATGCCGAGCCGGCGAAGAAGGGGCCGGGATCGTAGGTCATCGCCTGATGTGGGCTGAGAAAGGCCAGAAAATTGATGGCGAAGGCCGTCGCCACGCCGACATGGCGCGGATTGGCCATGGCGAGTGCCGCCGGCACCATGATCGGCACGACGAACAGCATGAACCAGCCGAAGCCGGGCAGAGCAGGGAGCGCAACCTGCCCGACGAGAAAGGCAAAAGGCAAAGCGAGCAGCGTTCCCTTGAAGAATCCCCAGGATACTTGCACGGGGTCGGGGCGAGCGGCAAACAGGCTCGACACGACGGCAACGAGGATGACGGTGCCGGCCGCCTCCGACCACTTCGTCGTCAGCCAGAAAGCCGCCACCAGCAGCGTGGCAACGGCCGCGCGGATGGCGTTGCGCGCAGCACCGGGATAGTCGCGATGCACCACCAGGGCCGGCTGCTGGCTGCCGGGACCTGGACGGCGCGTGACCGGCGCGCGCAAGGCATCGAGGCCACGCAGCACCTGTTTCAGCGCCTCGGCGAAATCGGCCGCTATGGTAAGGCGGGTAATGGTGCCGACCCTGTCCTCACCCGGCTCGATCGAGGCGTCGGGCATTTGCCTGGCCCTGATCGAGATCGCGTCGAGCCGCGCCACCCAGGATGAGGTATCGTCCAGCGCTCCCGGCTTGGCTGCCAGTTCGCTGACAAGGGCCTGCAGTTCCGAGCGCACCGGGATGAGGGCGGCGTTTTTGGGAGCGGCATGCGAATAGAGCGCGCGCGCCGCCGAAAGTGCCGAAAGCAGTTGTCCGATGGTGCGCCGCACCGGATGCGCGCGCGGCGCGAAGCTCGGCGCTTCGAGCCTGGCATAGGCGCGCATCTCGCCAAGCGTCTGGGTATCGGCGACAAGCTTCCGGTGCAGGCCGATCAGCGTTGCCCGGTCGCCGCCTGAAAACGCACCGCCGGCATAGGTGGCGAGGTCGAGAATGCAGCGTTTCAGCCGCGAGACGATGGCGTCGCTGGCCAGTTTTGGCAGGATCAGTCGGCTGGTCAGGCCGGCGCAGACGATGCCGAGCACGATCTCGGCACAACGCGCGACCGCGAGGTCTACGACCAGATGCGGTTGTCCGAAAGCGGGCAGGCCGATGATCATTGCGGTGTAGCCTGCAAGAGCCGCGCCATAGGCTTCGGGATTGCGCAGCAGCGACGAGACGAAGGTGCAAATGCCAATCCAGACAGCAAGCACCGTCACCAGAATCCAGGGGCCGGTGCCGAATGCCGTGGTGATGCCGATTGCCGCGACACCGCCGGCCAGCGTGCCGAGCAGGCGGTAGAAGCCTTTCGCCAGCACCATGCCGGCAACCGGCTGGGCGACGATGAACACCGTCATCATCGCCCATTGCGGATGGTCGAGCTTCAGCGCGTAAGCGGCCAGCAATGCGATCATGCCGGCCGAAACGGTGCGCAGCGCGAAAATCCAGTCCGAGCGTGTCGGTTGCGTCAGCCCGGCCAGGCTCGTCTCGAAATAGGTTTTCAGCCGCGCCCAGGTCACATGCTGGTCTCCATGTCAGGAACGCAAGCTAAACGCGCCAGCGGCTAGATATCCAGCACTTCCGTCTCGGCGAATTCGGCGCGTTCCTGGATGAAGCGGAAGCGGGCTTCGGGTTTGGTGCCCATCAGCTCGTCGACCCTGTCCTTGGTGGCGGAATCGACTTCGTTCACATCGACCCTGAGCAAGGTGCGCTTCCTTGGATCCATGGTGGTTTCCTTGAGCTGCGCGGCCATCATTTCGCCCAGGCCCTTGAAGCGGCCAAGCTCGACCTTGCCGCGCCCGGTGAATTCGGTGCGCAGAAGCTCGTCCTTGTGGGCGTCGTCGCGGGCATAGGCGACCTTGCCGCCTTGCCTGATCGAGTAAAGCGGCGGCACCGCCAGATAGAGATGGCCGCCGCGCACCAGCGCCGGCATCTCCTGGTAGAAGAAGGTGATCAGCAGCGAAGCGATGTGTGCGCCGTCGACGTCGGCGTCGGTCATGATGATGACGCGGTCGTAGCGCAAATCCTCGTCACGGTATTTTGACCGTGTGCCGCAGCCGAGCGCCTGGATCAGGTCCGATATCTGCTGGTTGGCGGCCAGCTTGTCATTGCCGGCGCTGGCGACGTTGAGGATTTTTCCGCGCAGCGGCAAGACGGCCTGGCTGGCACGATCGCGCGCCTGCTTGGCCGAGCCGCCGGCGGAATCGCCTTCGACGATGAAGAGTTCGGCACCCGCCGCCGCGTTCTGCGTGCAGTCGGCGAGCTTGCCCGGCAAGCGCAGCTTGCGCACCGCGCTCTTGCGCGACACTTCCTTTTCCTGGCGGCGGCGCACCCGTTCGTCGGCGCGCGCGATCACCCAGTCGAGCAGCTTCGAGGCTTCCTGCGGATTGTCGGCCAGCCAATGGTCGAATGGGTCGCGGATCGCGGTCTCGACGATGCGTATCGCTTCGATCGTCGCCAGCCTGTCCTTGGTCTGGCCGACGAATTCCGGCTCGCGGATGAACACCGACAGCATGCCGGCGGCCGAAATCATGACGTCTTCCGAGGTGACGATCGAGGCGCGCTTGTTGCCGACGAGGTCGGCATAGGCGCGCAGACCGCGCGTCAGCACGTTTCGGAAGCCGGCTTCGTGGGTGCCGCCTTCACCGGTCGGGATGGTGTTGCAGTAGGAATTGATGAAGCCGTCGCCACCGAACCAGGTGACCGCCCATTCGAGCGAGCCATGGCCGCCTTGCTTGTCGCTCTTGCCGGCGAAGATTTCGCGCGTCACCTGGAAATCGTCGCCGAGCGACGCCTTCAGATAATCCTTGAGGCCGCCTGGGAAATGGAATTCCGCCTTGGCCGGTGTCTGATCCTTTTCCTTGATGAGGGAGGGATCGCAGGTCCAGCGGATCTCGACGCCGCCAAACAGGTACGCCTTCGAACGCGTCATGCGGTAGAGACGCGCCGGCTCGAAGGCCGCGCCCTTGCCGAAAATCTGCTCGTCGGGATGGAAGCGGATTTTTGTGCCGCGCCGGTTGTGGACTTCGCCGAGCTGCTCCAGTCCGGTCACCGGGACGCCGCGCGAAAAGCGCTGGCGATAGAGCTGGCGCCCACGTGCCACCTCGACCTCAAGATGATCCGACAGGGCGTTGACGACGGAGACGCCAACGCCGTGCAGGCCGCCTGATGTCTCGTAGACCTTGGAGTCGAACTTGCCGCCCGAATGCAGCGTCGTCATGATGACTTCGAGCGCCGGCTTCTTGAATTTTGGGTGCATGTCGACCGGAATGCCGCGGCCATTGTCGGTGACCGTGAGATGGCCGTCGGCGGAGAGTTCGACATCGATGAAGGTGGCGTGGCCGGCAACCGCTTCGTCCATCGAATTGTCGATGACCTCGGCGAACAGATGGTGCATCGCCTTGTCGTCGGTGCCGCCAATATACATGCCTGGCCGGCGGCGCACCGGCTCAAGGCCCTCAAGCACCTCGATGTCGGCGGCGCTGTAGCCCTCGCTGCCATCCTTGGTTGCGGCTGGACGCCTGGCGGCCGCCTGTACCAGCGGATCCGCCGGGCGCGCCGGCGTGCGAACCGGCTGCGGCTGTTTTTCCAGATTGCCGAAAAGATCGTTGTTGTCGTCCATGCCTGCCATAGAGTCCAAGCTGCGAATCACCCGTCGATACTGCCACGCTTTTCAGCGCCAAGCGACGGAGGTTCCTGTTACGTTCGGGGATTTAACTGCTCTTACCCTAAAACCATTCGATAACCAAGCGGGCGGAAATAGGTCAAATGCCGCCGCGCAATATTCCTGATTCTTTAACAATGCCGCCTAGCGTGAGCCCAACATAACAAGAAACGGCGGGCATCAGGGGTTTTCGGCGTGAGGGGCAAGGCCATAACGATGATCGGCATCGCCGCCGTTTTCGGCGCGATCTCGATCTTTGCCGCGGATTTCTGGGTCAAGAGCCAAGCGAAGGCCGATGCCCAGGAGAAAACGGCCTCGATCGCCGCTCCGGCCGCGCCCAGGATCGAGTTCAAGACCATCGTGGTGGCGAACGCGCCGTTGCGCTACGGCATGGAGCTCGACCGCGCCAAGCTCAGCGAAATCCCGTGGCCGCAGGATTCCCTTCCGCAGGGCGCCTTTGCCACCATCGATGGATTGCTCGGCGAAGGCGGCCGGGTCGCGCTGTCGCCGATCGAGATCAACGAGCCGGTGCTGCTCGCCAAGCTGTCGGGACCGAACGGCCGCGCGACGCTGTCCAACATGCTGACGCCCGGAATGCGGGCGGTCACCATCCGCACCGACGAGATCGCCGGCGTCGGTGGCTTCGTGACGCCGGGCGACCGGGTCGATGTCGTGCTGACGCGCGATGCCGGCGAAATCCAGGAAGTCGCCAAGAACGCGCAAGGGGCTGCCGGTTCGACCATCACCTCGGAGATCGTCGTTGCCGACGCCAAGGTGCTCAGCGTCGGGCAGGGCGCCGACGAGCGCCAGACGACGCCGCAGGTGGCCAATTCCGTGACCCTCGAGGTGACGAGCGACGGCGCGCAGAAAGTGGCGCTTGCCCGCACCGTCGGAACGCTGTCGCTGTCGCTTCGCTCCGCCAGCGAAGGCGGCGATGGCAAGAACGGCGTCACCACCATCTCTTCCTTCGGCGGATCCGTCGCTTCCAAGACGCAGGCCGTGGCCGGCTCCTTGTTCGATGCCATAGCGAAGGAGCCGGAGAAGCCTAAATTCAAGACGATCATCGTGACGCGCGGCACGCAGGCCGAGGAATATCAGGTTCCAACGCGGGACCAGAAGTAAAGACCGGTGGGGACCGGGCGGGACGGGACAATGTTGATGCGTACCCTATATCGAATGAAGGCTCGGTCGCGCTTGGTGCGCGCCCTGGCGATGGCGTTTACCCTGGCTGCGAGCGGCGTGCTTGCCTTGCCCGGAGCGGCGAAGGCGGACAACGACATCGTCTATGTCTCGTCGACCAAGAATGCGTCGATCAAGGTTGCCAAGGGCAAGCCCAAGACGATCATGACGAGCGCGGCCTTCTACCAGATCGTCATCGGTGATCCGGAGATCGCCAACGTCAACCCGCTGACCGACAAATCCTTCTATGTGCTGGGCAACAATCTCGGCACCACCGGCATTGCGCTGTTCGACCAGAACAAGCAGCTCGTCGGCACCGTGGACATCGAGGTGACGCTCGACACCGACCAATTGGCGAACACTATCCGTGCCAGTGTGCCGGACGCCAAGATCAAGGTCGGCTCGGCCAACGGCCGTGTCGTGCTGTCGGGTGAGGCGGATGACGCGGTTGCAGCGGATAAGGCAAGCAAGATCGCCAGCCGCTTTTCCGGCAATGAGGAAGTGATCAACTCGGTCAATATCTCTTCGTCGCAGCAGGTTCAGCTCAATGTCCGGTTCGTCGAGATCAACCGCCAGGCAGGGCAGGACCTGGGCGCGAAATACAGCGCCAATTTCGCCTACGGCTTCGGCGGTCGCGACATTTCACTGGATCCGGGCACGGTCCCAGCGGCGGGGACCGGCGAGATCATCGGCCGACTGCTGTCGAACGGCGTCTCGATCGACATTGCCATTAAGGCGCTGGAAGAGCGCGGCCTTGCCCGTCGGCTGGCTGAGCCGAACCTGATCGCGCGTTCAGGGGAGACAGCGAGCTTCCTGGCCGGCGGCGAATTTCCGATCCCGGTTTCGGAGGACAACGGCAAGATTTCGGTCAGCTACAAGAAATATGGCGTTAGCCTGGATTTCAAGCCGACCGTACTCAAGGACGGGTTGGTCAGCCTCGACATCGCGCCGGAAGTCTCCTCGATCGATGCGTCGGCGTCCTACAATATCGGCAACATTTCCGTGCCCGGCTTCATCGTGCGCCGCGCCAAGACCTCGGTCGACCTGAAGAACGGCCAGAGCTTCATGATCGCCGGGCTTTTGCAGTCCCAGAACGACATCACCACGTCTCGCATTCCCGGCCTTGGCAAGATGCCGGTGCTTGGAGCGCTGTTTTCGTCGAAATCCTATCAGCGGCGCGAGACCGACCTGGTCATCATCGTCACGCCCTATCTGGTCAAGCCGGTCGATCCGTCGAAGAAAATGGCTGAGCCGACCGATGGCACGCAGCCAGCCAGCAATGTCGACTATTTCCTCAACAACACCGAGGAGGTGAAGGCGCCGGATACGGGCCGCGCGCTGGCGCTGGCCGACGGCAGTGCCGCACGGGCCGCTCCTGCCACCAAAGTCGGTCATTTCCTCGACCTGCCGAAGGACTGAGCCATGCGTCTGATCCTGAGATCGTGCATCGGCCTGCTTCTTGCCGGCCTGGCAAGCGGCTGCACCAGCGACGACTACGTGCGCAGCGAAGGGGTGACGTCCGGCGCCGGCGAGGCGCAGGCCGCCAACACCGTCATGCAGATGGTCGACCCGTGGAAGTACGGCGTACAGAACACGAGACTTCTCGTGCCTGCCAAGCGCGGCAGTGCCGGACCCGTCACGCCCGATCAGGCGGCCGGTGCCAAGGCAGCGCAAACGACCACCGACAACTGATCCAGACGGCGATCGACCTCACAGGCGGCGAGAATGGCAAACAGCACCAAGAAAATCCTGCTCGTATCGACAGACCGGACCTTCGCGCAGGACACGAAGACGGCCTTCGCCGCCTCCGAGATCATCCAGCTCATGACGGTGGAGAAGAACGTCACCGAGCTGCGCGGCGAGGTCCAGGAGGCCGAGTTCGGCGTTGTCATCGTCGACATGGATGCAGCGAAACTCGAGGAGATCGAGTCCCTGCAGCGCGTCATGCGCCGGCTCGAGGGCAAGGCACCGGTGGTCGTGGTCACCCAGGAGTTCAACGCCGCGGCCGTGCGCATCCTGGTGCAGCTCAAGGTCGCCGATTTCCTGGTCAAGCCGATCACCACCGCAGACCTCGTGCGTTCGGTCGTGCGGGCTCTGCAGGGACCCGGGCGCGAGGAAAACACCGAGTCGCAGATCTATACCTTCATGCCCGCCGCCGGCGGCGTCGGAACCACGACACTGGCACTGCAGACCGCGTTCCAGCTGCATCATTCGGTGACGCGCGGCGCCTCGACCTGCGTGGTCGACCTCAATTTCCAGCAAGGTGCCTGCGCCGAATATCTCGATCTCGAGCCGCGTTTCGACATCACCGAAATCGAGAACCAGCCTGAGCGCCTCGACCGGCAACTGCTCGATGTGATGCTGTCCAAGCACGCCAGCGGACTGTGTGTGCTGGCGGCGCCGACACATCCGTCCGAAATGCGGTCATTCAAGACCGATGTCGTGGTGCGCATGCTGGACCTCGTTTCGGCCTATTTCGACAATGTCGTCATCGACATGCCGCGCACCTGGTTTCCGTGGACGGAAACTGTGCTGCTCGGTTCCAACAAGCTTTACATCGTGGCCGAAATGACGGTGCCGTGCCTGCGCCATACGCAGCGGCTGATCCAGGCCGTCTACGAGACCGCCGGCAAGGAAGTGAAGCCGAACGTGATCGTCAACCGTTTCGAGCAGAAGATGTTCGACAACGGCATCAAGCAGGCGGACGTCCAGGAAATCCTTGGCGAGCATTTTGTCGGCGGCATCGCCAACAACTACCGGCTGGTGCGCGAGGCGGTCGACCGCGGCGTGCCGCTGCACGAGATCGATCCCAACGCCAATGTCGTCAACGACCTGAAGAAGATCATTCTTCCGGAAGAGGCGGTGGCAACCGCGAGCAAGTCGAAGTCGCTGTTCGGCTTCGGCAGGGGCCTCTTGAAAAGGAAAGCTGGATGACCAGCCGTTTTTCCACCCTGCAGAACCGTGACGCGCGTCCGCGCCCGGCTGAATCGACGCCGGTCGCGCATCATGCAGTCGTCATCCCGACCAGCCGGAAGGCTTTGCCGACGAAGGCGGAGGCGGCGCCGGCAAAGAATGCCAACAAGGTGCTCGATGCCCGCGTGCGCATCCACCGGATGCTGCTCGAGGAGATCAATCTCGTCGCGTTGGAGCGCTTGCCCAAGGAGGAGATGCGCCGGCAAGTGCACGATTTCGTATCGGAAAAGACCCGCCAGGAGCGGATGGCGATCAACACCGCCGAACTCGACGCGCTGGTTGACGACATCGTCGACGAGATGGTCGGCCTCGGCCCGCTCGAGCCGCTGCTCAAGGATCCCGAAATCAACGATATCCTGATCAACGGCCATCAGAACTGCTTCGTCGAAAAGAAAGGCAAGCTGCAGCAGGTCCATATCCCGTTCAAGGACGAGGCGCATCTGCTCAGAATCGTCAACAAGATCGTGGCCGCCGTCGGCCGCCGCGTCGATGAATCGCAACCGATGGTCGACGCTCGCATGCTGGACGGCTCGCGGTTCAACGCAGCCATCCGCCCGGTGGCCGTCGACGGCCCGCTGGTGTCGATCCGCAAGTTCTCCAAGAACAAGCTTGGCCTGCACAGGCTCGTCGAATTCGGCGCCATCACACAGAACATGGCCGAAGTGCTGGCCGCGGCCGTCCACGCCCGCAAGACGACGATCATTTCGGGCGGCACCGGCACAGGCAAGACGACGATGCTCAACGCGCTGTCGGCGTTCATTCCCGAAGACGAGCGACTGATCACCATCGAGGACGCAGCGGAACTTCAATTGCAGCAGCCGCATGTCGCACGCATGGAGACGCGTCCCGCCAACATCGAAGGCCATGGCGAGCTCAAACAGCGCGACCTGGTCAAGAACGCGCTGCGCATGCGTCCCGACCGCGTCATCCTCGGCGAGTGCCGCGGCGAGGAAGCCTTCGACATGCTGCAGGCCATGAACACCGGCCACGAAGGCTCGATGGCGACCATTCACGCCAATACGCCGCGCGACTGCATTTCGCGCCTCGAGCAGATGCTGGGCATGACCGGCATGCCGATGACGGTGCAGTCGATCCGCAGCCAGATCGCCAGCGCCATCGACATCATCGTCCAGCTGACCCGACTTTCCGACGGCAAGCGCAAGGTGACGAGCGTCGCCGAGGTGACCGGCATGGAAGGCGATGTCATCCAGATGCAGGAGATCTTCCGCTTCGTGCGTACCGGCATGGAGGCCGATGGCAAGATCCTTGGCTACTACGAGGCGACCGGCATTCGGCCGCGTTTCCTGGAAGACCTGCGCGCCATGGGCATCGACTTTCCCGGACGTTATTTCGAACCCGGCCGGCCGCAGGAGTAGCCGGCGTGTTCGACGGGTTCAGCGCGATATATGTCGTCTATGCCGGAGCCGCACTGACCGGCATCATGGTGGCCGAGGCGATCTACCTGCTCTATGCCGGACGCAGCGACAAGCGCACCGCCATCAACCGGCGCATGAAACTGCAGGAAAACAAGATCAGCCAGGAGCAGGTGCTGATCCAGCTGCGCAAGGAGCGCGGTCTCGACGCGGGAACGTCGCTGTTTTCGCCCGACCGGTTCCGTGCCCTGCGCACGCAGTCGGGCATGGTGATGCCGCTTTCGAAATTCCTGACGATCACCTGCGGTGTGGCGACGGCCGTTGCCCTGGCCGCGATCTGGCGCGGGCTGCCGCTGCTGATGGGGCTCATCCTGTTCGTCGTGCTGGTGCCGTTGCTGCCGGTCATTACGATGCGCTCCATGCGCAAGCGCCGGCTGAAGCGTTTCGGCATGCAGCTGCCGGAAGCGCTGGAGCTGATCACGCGCGGTCTCAAGGCCGGTCATCCGGTGCCGGTGGCCATCGCCATGGTGTCGCGCGAGATGCCCGATCCGATCGGCACGGAATTCGGCGTCATTGCCGACGAAGTCACTTATGGTTCCGACCTAGTCACGGCGCTGAATGCACTGTTCGACCGGGTCGGCCACGAGGATCTGCCGCTGTTCATCACCGCCGTGTCGATCCAGACCAGTTCGGGCGGCAATCTGCGCGAGATCCTTGATGGGTTGTCGACGACGATCCGCGAACGCGGCAAGCTGCGACGCAAGGTGCGCGCCATTTCGACGGAAGGGCGCCTCTCGGCCTACATTTTGACGGCCGTACCGGCGCTGCTGTTCACCGCCATCATGGCCATGATGCCGGGATATTACAGCGACGTCTGGGGCGTGCCGAAGACATGGTACATGATCGGCGGCTCGGTCAGCTGGCTGATGCTGGGCAATCTGATCATGTTCAAAATGTCGAATTTCAAGTTCTGACATGCAAAGCGTCATTGAATTCCTCGCTTCCCTCGCGCCGACCTCGCTGATGCCGGTGGCCGTCCTCCTGCTTGCCGCGGGAGCGGCCGCTGTCGCCTGGCCGATGGTGGTGGCGAAGGGCGACCGCAACGACGTCAAGCGCCGGCTCAAGGTCGACCAGGGTCCGGTGGCCGCCAGACCCGAACCTGTGCAGAAGAAGAATAGCGGCGTCGTGCGCGAGCAAGCGGTGAAGAGGGCGCAGGAATTCTATGCCAAGAGCGACCCGGAAAATGTCGCTCGCCTGCGCCTGAAGCTCATCCAGGCGGGCTACATGGAGCCGCGCGCCGTCGGCATGTTCTTCCTCATCCGGTTCACGGCAATGATCGGCACGACGTTCGCGGTCTTCGTGCTCAACCGGTGGATGGCCAGTCCCGACGCGACCATGACCAGCCGGTGGACCTTCATCATCCTGTCGGGGGCCGCCGGCTATTTTTTGCCGGGTCTCGTGCTGACCCAGAAGGTGCGCGAGAAGATGCGCGAATACCGCAACGGCTTCCCCGATTTCATGGACCTGATGATCGTCTGTTCGGACGCCGGCATGAGTATGGAAGCCGGCGTCGAGCGCGTTTCGAAAGAACTCGCCAAGAGCTATCCGTCGCTCAGCCAGAACCTGCAGCTCGTGTGCTTGGAACTTCGGGCGGGGCGCAGCCTGGACGACGCGCTGAAGGCGCTCGCCGATCGTCTCAGCCTGGACGAGGTACGCTCCTTCGCCACGCTCCTGCAGCAGTCGAAGGAACTCGGCACCAGCCTGTCGGGCGCGCTCAGGGTGTTTTCAGACGAAATGCGCCACAAGCGCATGTCGCTGGCCGAGGAGAAGGCCCATGCCTTGCCGGCCAAGATGTCCGTGCCGGTCGTGGTCTGCATCCTGCCGGTGGTGCTGATGATCGCGGTCATTCCCATCATCGTCAAAATGACGGCCCATTAGCTCTACATTGGAGTGAGATGGCGCGCCGGTGGTTAATGATCGGTATTCCGGAAACTGAAAGTTAGCTGCATTTCGGCACCGAAGCTTAATCGCTCTTCTGTAGTCTCTTTCCCGAAGAACGACCCGGCAAATCGGGCGACGGGGCAGGGCATGCGTCAGATAAAATTTGCGGCGATGGCCATGATGGCAGCCGTCCTAATGATCAGCGGGTGTACGACGAACAATAACGTCGACACGACCAAGACCACTGCGATCCAGCCTGAAGGGAAGGATGTCGCCACATCCGACCTGGCGGAAGGCAAGGCACAGTTTCGCGATGCCAATTATGGTCTTGCCGAAGCGCATTTCCGCAAGGCCGTCGAGCTGAAGGCCGACAATGCCGAGGCCTGGATGGGGCTCGCGGCTTCCTATGACGAACTTGGCCGCTTCGACTTCGCCGACCGCGCCTACGGCCAGCTCCTGAAGGTTGCCGGCCGCAAGCCGCAGATCGTCAACAATATGGGTTATTCGCAACTGTTGCGCGGCAACAAGAAGAAGGCCCGGGCGCTGCTGCTCGAGGCGAAGGCCGGCATGACCGATCCCACCGTTGTCGACGCCAACCTCGCCTTGCTGAACAAGGGCTGATGCCGGTTGATGGTCGCGCCGTCCAGGGGGGCGATTTTGGCACAGGTGGCATCGACGCTTTGTAAACCCTATTCGCAGCTTGGGCCGAGAGATCGCCCGAAAATCATATCCGAGGGCTGCCGCTGACCTAGAATGCGGCGCAACCGCCGACGCTCGAGAGGCCTCCGCCCGATATGCTGGATTTCAGTTCGCTCCTGCTCGCAGCCGCGCTGTCGGGTACCTGTCTAGCCGCTACCATGGTTGCGATCTGGCTCACGGCGCCGCGGGCGGGCTTCGTGCTGACAGTGGCGTGCGGCATTATCGTGCTCGTCGCGCATGTGATCCTGTTCTGGCGCTATACCAGGGAGCCCGATCCGCTGCTTTGCCAGATCGCGCTGGCGCTACTCAGCCTGGGTTTTCTCATCATCTGCATTTCGGCCATGCAGTATCTCGGCGTGCGCGAGCACAGGCGTGCGATCGCGCCGACATTTG
The DNA here is from genome assembly GCF_000230995.2 of Mesorhizobium australicum WSM2073. Classification (NCBI taxonomy): domain Bacteria; kingdom Pseudomonadati; phylum Pseudomonadota; class Alphaproteobacteria; order Hyphomicrobiales; family Phyllobacteriaceae; genus Mesorhizobium; species Mesorhizobium australicum. The sequence goes on from NC_019973.1 coordinate 3,893,259, forward strand.
CCGCCATGGCTGTCTGCGCGGCCGTGACTTTCATGGGCCTTGACGGGGTCGGCTTCGTGATCACCTACGCGACGGTTACCGCGCTGCTCTCGACGATCGGGGCCATGTTCTGGATCAATGGCAGTCACGATCGCCGTATTCTCCTGGTGGTATCGTTCCTGAGCGGCACCTGTGCGCTGTCGTTTGCCCTTTGCGGCGTGGTTCTGATGGCCAAAGGCCAGTGGACGCTCGGCGTCGCGCCCGACAATTGGGCCGAACGCCTTAACTCGGTCGTGGCGGTGGCCTGTATGACAGGCCTTGGCGCGTTGACGCTTTCGCTCCACCATCTGCAGGCGCAGATCGAGCTCAAGGCCGAGACCATGACCGACCCGTTGACCGGACTGATGAACCGTCGGGGGCTGGCGTCGCTTTATGGCGAGCGCACCTTCGGCCCGTTCATGGCGATCGTCATGTTCGATCTCGATCATTTCAAGCGGACGAACGACATCTATGGACACCCGGTCGGGGACCAGGTCCTGTGCCGCTTCGCCGCCGTCATCAGGAGATATGCCAGAACCGGGGTCGACGCCTTTCGCCTGGGCGGCGAGGAGTTCGCAATCGTCATGTCGCGCGTGACGGAAGAGCGGGCCTATGACCTCGCCAGCAAGATCGGCGTCGCTTTCGGCACGGAAGTCGTGCCCACCGCGCTCGGGCCCTTGCGCAGCACGGTCAGCGGCGGGATTGGCTTCGGCGAGGCCGACGGCAGCACCCTCGATGAGGTGCTGGCCAGGGCCGACGCCACGCTCTATGCCGCCAAGCGTGCGGGGCGAAATTGCGTCATCGGCCGCAAAAAGACGGGCAGGGCCGACGTGGTCGAGCCGGCCTTGCGTTCCGCGTAGCTATTCGGCCGCGCCGAGGTAATCCGACAGCGGCGGGCAGGAGCAGACCAGATTACGGTCGCCGGCGACATTGTCGATGCGCGACACCGGCGGCCAGTACTTCGTCGCCGTGTCGGCATCGCCGGCGGGATAGGCCGCCTCCAGACGCGAATACGGATGGGTCCATTGACCGGCCAGCGCCTCGGCCGATGTGTGCGGTGCGTTGACCAGCGGATTGTCGGCCAAGGGCCATTCGCCTTTGGCCACTTTCGCCGCTTCGCCGGCAATGGCGATCATGGCCTCGCAGAAGCGATCCAACTCGCGCTTGGGTTCGGACTCGGTCGGCTCCACCATCAGCGTGCCGGCGACCGGAAACGACATCGTCGGCGCGTGGAAACCATAATCGATCAGGCGCTTGGCGATGTCCTCGACACTGATGCCGGCGCTCTCCTTGAGCACGCGGGTGTCGAGGATGCATTCGTGGGCGACGCGATCGCTCCTGCCCTTGTAAAGCAGCGGGAAATGCGGGGCGAGCCGCGTCGCCACATAGTTGGCCGAAACGATCGCTGTCTCGGTCGCCTGCTTCAGGCCGGAAGCGCCCATCATGCGGATGTACATCCAGGTGATCGGCAGGATGGAAGCGCTGCCGAAGGGAGCGGCGGCCACGGCATGAGCCGAGCCTTCGCTGACATGGCCGGGCAGATAGGGCTTCAGATGCGCCCTGACACCGATCGGACCGACACCCGGGCCACCGCCGCCATGCGGGATGCAGAAGGTCTTGTGCAGGTTCATGTGACAGACGTCGGCGCCGATGTCGCCTGGCCGAGCAAGGCCGACCAGCGCGTTGAGGTTGGCGCCATCGAAATAGACCTGGCCGCCATGCTCATGGATGAGGGCGCAGAGGTGGCGGGCGCCTTCCTCGTAGACGCCGTGGGTAGAGGGATAGGTGAACATCAGCGCCGCGAGATTCTTGGAATGCTCGTTGGCCTTGGCGCGCATATCGTCCATGTCGATGTTGCCGTCTTCCAGGCAGCGCACGACGACGACGCTCATACCGGCCATCGCGGCACTCGCCGGATTGGTGCCATGCGCGGAAGACGGGATCAGGCAGACGGTACGATGGCCCTCGCCGCGCGAACGGTGATAGGCGCGAATGGCGAGCAGCCCGGCATATTCGCCCTGGCTGCCGGCATTGGGCTGCAAGGTCACGGCGTCGAAGCCGGTGATCTCCGACAGCCAGCCTTCCAGTTCGCCGATCATGGCGCGGTAGCCGGCCGAATGGCTTGCCGGCGCGAAGGGATGCAAATTGGCGATGCTTGGCCAACTCACCGGCATCATTTCCGCCGCGGCGTTGAGCTTCATGGTACAGGAGCCCAGCGGGATCATGGCGCGGTCGAGCGCCAGGTCCTTGTCGGCCAGCCGGCGCAGAAAGCGCATCATCTCGGTTTCCGACTTGTTCTCGTGAAAGACCGGCTGGGTCAAAAACTCCTTGCCACGCGGCTTGCCGGGCAACGTGCTGTCGGCGGAAGCGGCAGCCTTGGCATCGAACAAGGCCGCGATCGCGTCGAGATCGGTGTCGGTCGAGGTCTCGTCGAAACTGATGCCGACATGGTCGGCATCGAGCACACGCAGCAGCCGGCCGGTCTTTTCGGCGGCGACCGCGATCTGGGCGGCCTTGCCGTTGGTCTCCACCGTCACCGTGTCGAAGCGGCTGGAGCCGAGCACCGATACGCCCGCCGCCTCGAGGCCGCTTGCCAAGCGGTTGGCCAGCGCGTGTATGCGCCCGGCGATCGCCTGCAGGCCCACCGGGCCGTGCCAGATGGCGTAGGCGGTGGCCATATTGGCAAGCAGGGCCTGTGCGGTGCAGATGTTGGAAGTCGCCTTGTCGCGGCGGATATGCTGCTCGCGCGTCTGCAAGGCGAGGCGGTAGCCGGGGCGGCCCTTGCTGTCGGTCGACTGACCGACCAGGCGACCGGGCATCAGCCGCGTCAGCTTGTCGGAGACCGCGCAATAGGCCGCATGCGGGCCGCCAAAGCCCATCGGCACGCCAAAGCGCTGCATCGGGCCGACCGCGATGTCGGCGCCGAGTTTCGCCGGCGCGTCGGTCAGCGTCAGACCAAGCGGGTCGGCGATGAAGACGACAATGGCGCCAGTGGCGCGCGCTTTTTCGATCGCCGCCTTGTGGTCGCCATAGACGCCAAAGGTGTCCGGCCAGGAGACGAGCAGGGCGGCGGTGTTGTCGTCGATCGTCTCGCCGTCGATCTCGATGCCGAGCGGCTCGGCGCGGGTGCGAACGACGTCCAGCGTCTGCGGGTGCGGCGTGCCCGCAAGCGCCACCTTGGTGCGCTTGTCGCGGTGGTGGCGCAGCGCAATGCCAACCGCTTCGGCGACGGCCGTCGCTTCATCGAGCAGTGAAGCCGATGCCACCGGTAGGCCGGTCAGTTCGGTGACCAGCGTCTGGAAGTTGAACAGCATTTCGAGCCGGCCCTGGCTGATCTCGGCCTGATAGGGCGTGTAGGCGGTGTACCAGGCCGGATTCTCGAACAGATTGCGCTGGATGACCGGCGGCACGTGGACGCCGTGGTAACCGGCGCCGATAAAGCTTTTCAGCACCGTATTCCTTGCCATGGTCACCGACAATTCGGCGAGAGCTTCGGCTTCGCTGGCCGGCGCGGGGAGGTCCAGCGGCTGGTCGAGGCGGATCGATCTCGGCACGGCCTGGCTGATCAGTGTCTCGACCGAGGGAACACCGATGACGGCGAGCATGGCTCTGACGTCGGCAAGGCCGGGTCCAATGTGGCGGGCCGAGAAGGGGTAGGGAGCAGCGGTCATGTCGATAAGTTCCCGATGTCAGGCGATATGGGCTTTGTAGGCGGCCTCATCCATGAGGCTGGCGAGCTGACTTTCGTCGGCGAGCTTCATCTTCCACAGCCATCCGGCCCCGGTTGCCGCCGAGTTGACCAGCGAGGGGTCGGACGACAGCGTGCCATTGGCTTCGGTGATCTCGCCATCGACCGGCGCATAAACGTCCGAGGCTGCCTTGACGGATTCGACCACGACGGCGGTGTCGCCCTTGGCGAGCTTCTTTCCCGTTTCCGGCAGTTCCACGAAGACAAGGTCGCCGAGCTGCTCCTGCGCGTAGTCGGTGATGCCGACGGTGGCGATGCCGCCCTCAACGCTGAGCCACTCGTGATCCGATGTGAAATAGGTTGTTGCCATGGAGTTCATCCTTTGCGGTAGCGATGAGGGGTGAAGGGCAGAGAACTGACATCGACTGGGATCTTCGTGCCGCGCACGTCGGCGAAAATCCGCGTTCCGGGCTTTGCCAGCGGCGTGGAGACATAACCCATGGCGACCGGATGGCCGGCGGAAGGGCCGAAGCCGCCCGATGTGACATGGCCGGCAGGATTGCCGTCGGTTTCGAACAGCGCGGCACCGGCGCGCACCGGCTGGCGACCCTCCGGTTTCAGCCCGACGCGCTTCTGCGCCGGACCACGTTCCACGGCGGCGCGCAAGGCGTCGGCGCCAATGAAGGTGCCGGAGGCACGGATTTCTTTCGGGATCGCCCACATCAGCGCCGCCGCGGCCGGGTCGGTCTCGGGCGTGATGTCCTGGCCGTGCAGGCAGAGGCCGGCCTCCAGCCGCAGGCTGTCGCGCGCGGCAAGGCCGATCCAAAGCACGCGTTCATCCTCCAGCAGCTTGGTGACAAGGTCACGCGCATCGGCTTCCGGCAGGCCGATCTCGAAACCGTCCTCGCCGGTGTAGCCGGACCGGCTCATGAACCAGTTTTTTCGCGGCTCGACCCCATGCATGAACAGCAGCGAGCCGGTCTCGATGCCGGCGCGGGAGAGTGCAGCCCAGGCTTCGGGACCCTGGATCGCCAGGAAGACGCGGTCGAGCGGCTCGACCTTCACCTCGAAATCGGTCGCCAGGGCGCGCAAATGCTTTTCGTCGGCGACGGCATTGCCGGCATTGGCGACCACCATGAACCTGGTGTCGCCGAGCCGGGTGACGATCAGGTCGTCGAGAATGCGGCCTGCTTCGTTCAGGAAAAAGGATAGCTTTGACTGCGAGATTTCGAGCGCGCCGGCGTCCAGCGGGCAGGCGCGGTTCAACAGCGCAACCGCTTCCGGGCCACTGACCTCGAACAGTTTCATATGCGAGATGTCGAACAACCCCGCATGCTCGCGGGTGTGAAGATGCTCTTTCATGACGCCGGCCGGATAGGTCAGCGGCATCGACCAGCCGGCAAAGGCGCCGAAGCGCGCTCCGGCAGCCGCATGAATATCTTCGAGGGGAAGGTGTTTGTCGTCGTCGCCCGTCATGTCGCCTCCAGAGTCGCACGCAATCGGCCGCTGATGGCGACCAGTCCGTGCCCCTCTGTCTGAAGCCTGAGAGACTCGCGCAGCCGGAACTCTGTCAGCGGCGCTTACACCTTCGGCGCGGGGGCAAGCCCCGACTTTCCAGAGTGTCTTTCCCGTCTACGGTTCTTTTGCCTGAGAGATTTCGGGCGATTTCCCCTTCGGCGGCAGCTCTCGCTGCTCTCTCCCGCAAACAGGTAGGACTCAAAACCCTGAGCCCTCGACGCGCCATCCATAGCCCGTCGACGACACCTTGTCACCTCCCAGCGACATTGTTCTGACAAGTCTTCGCTAACCACGCCGTTTGCCGGTTTTTCAAGACACTCCTGATAAAGCTGACCGATGTGACGCGTTGGGGCGGACGGGGACGACAGATGGGCGAGTTGATCATGAGTGCTCCGGTGGCGGGGCTGACTTCGAAGAACCGCATTGCTTCAGAGGACGTCGTGATGCTGCGCCGCGACGTGTTCGCCGACGGCGTGGTGAGCCGGGGCGAAGCCGAGGCCTTGTTCGCGCTCAACCAGACGGCGCGGGACAAATGCGCGGAATGGGCGCCGTTCTTCGTCGAGGCGGTCACCGACTACATCGTTCATCAGGAAAAGCCCTTGGGCTACATTTCGGGGGAGAATGCCGACTGGCTGGTCCGCACGATTTCGCGCGACGGCATGGTCGACAGCCGGACCGAACTCGAATTGCTGGTCCATGTGCTGGAAGAGGCGAAATCCTCGCCGAGCCGGCTTTGCGTCTACGCGCTGGAGCAGGTCGCCCACGCCGTCGTCGACGGTAAGGGACCGCTGATGCTCGGCGGCGCGCTGGTGCCCGGACTGGTCGCCGGGGCCGAAGTCGAGCTTTTGCGCCGCATCCTCCATGCCCATGGTGGCGACGGCAACATCGCCATCACCCAGGCCGAGGCCGAGGTGCTGTTCAGGATCAACGAGCGGACCGCCCAGGCCAATAACGATCCGTCGTGGAACGACCTGTTCGTCAAGGCGATCGCCAATTTCGTCATGTGCTCGGCCGGTTATGAGGCGCCCACCCGCGAGGTGGCGCTGCGCCAGGAAACTTTCCTCGATCATACCGATCCGGAAATCGGCGGCTTCTTCAGCCGCATGGTCTCCGGCGGTCTTGCCGGTGTCATCGAGGCCTACCGCTCTCCTGACGACATAGAGACCGAATGGGAGGCCAAGAACAGGGCCGCCGAGGCGCTGGCCCGCCGTGCCGAGACGATCGATGCCTGTGAGGCAAAGTGGCTGGTCGGACATATCGGGGTGAACCGGCCTCTTTACGAGAATGAGCGTGCGCTGCTGACCCTGATCAAGCATGCCTCGCCGGAAATTCATCCGGCGCTGAAGCCGTTGCTCGACAAGGTTGCCTAAGCCCCGCCGTCCGCTGCTATCGTTTTGCAAAGAATGATATTGGAATGGCCTTCGGGCCATCCCGAGAATTCGGCCATACGCTCGAAGCCAGCCTTTTCATAGAGATCTGGTGCCTGGAAGTCGTGGCTGGAGACCCAGATTTTCCTGACACCGCGATCGGCGGCCTCCGCGACAAAGGCGTCTAGCAACTGCCTTGCGTAGCCGCGACCTCGGTGAGCCTCGTCTATCCACATCAAGGTCAGTTCGGACGTGCCCGCCCAGGAATAGCCGGCGGCTACTCCGACCGCGTGTCCCGCACCATCGCGGATGACAAAGGTCAGCCCTCGGTCATCGTCGCGGTCGATCATACGTCGGTTATCGCGGTTGAGACGATCCTCGAGCGAACTCAATTCCATGGGGGACAAGTCGTGCTCGGCCCGTATGCGAGGGACCGTCAAATCCCGCCATACCAGTCATAGCCGTTGTCTTCCCAATAGCCGCCCCGGCCGCCGCCGATAGTGGCGAAGCCATCGACCAGTTCGATCTTGTAGAGATATTTCGGCATTTTGTAGCCGAGCTGGCGCTCGACGCGGACACGCAGCGGCGCGCCGTTTTCGACCGGCAGCGGCTTGCCGTTCAGGCCGTAGGCAAGGATCGTTTGCGGATGGCGGGCATCGATGAGGTCGATCGTGCCGTAATATTTGATGTCGCCTGACAGGCTGCGGTCGATCGTGTCGAGGCAATGGAACATGACATAGCGGGCCTGTGGCTTGACCACCGCCTGGTCGAGCAGCAGCGCCAGTGGCGTGCCGGTCCATTTGGCGATGCAACTCCAGCCTTCGACGCAATCGTGTCGGGTGATCTGGGTGCGGCTCGGCATGTTCATGAGCTGCTCGCGGGTGAGTGACAGCGGCTTTTCCACGAGGCCTGACACCTCCAGTCGCCAATCGGCGAAGTTGTTGGCGAGCAGGGCCTTGTAAGCGTCGTCGTCCGGCGCGGTCACGCCGTTCGGCCGCATTGGCTGACGGATATCAGCCTCGGTGAATTCGGGCGCCAGCGAATTGCCGCCGCCGAGCAACCGTTGTGCCTTGTGGGTCAGGCCATTGGCGTTTTCGAGGAAGCTGCGCAGGCCGCTGCCGATGCTGAGCTGGCTGTCGAAGGCGTCGCAGCCCGACAGCATGATGCCGGACGCGCCGAGGCCGGTGGCGGTGAGGAACTTTCGGCGGCTTATCTCAAATTTCGCCATCTCAGGCACTCCTCTCGGACGTTTTGTCGTCATGCACGGGAGGATCAGTGCGGTACCAGCCGGTAATGATCGAGCGCAGTTCGTTGATCGGGCCGGCGGCGAGGATCATCAGGATGTGAATGACGAAGAAGGCGACCAGCAGCACCATGACGGTGAAATGGATGGTGCGTGCCGTCTGCCGGCCACCGGTCAATTCATTGAGGAAGGGCAGCACCGAATTCATGCTCGGCGACATTGCAAGGCCGGTGATGATCATCAGTGGCAAGAGCACGAACAGCACGCCGCCATAGGCCATCTTCTGCAGCGTGTTGTATTCGCGCGTGTGGTGGAATTTCAGCCTGGCGTGGTTGGCGATGTCCCGGGGCAAGCGTTTGAGGTCATCCAGGCGAGGCGCCAGATCGCGGCGGATGTGGCCGTTGATCAGGCTGGCGACGAGCCAGACGATCAAGGTCGTCGTCAATATCCAGGCGAAGAAGAAATGGATCACGCGGGCGGTGCCGAGGTCATAGTAGGACGGGATCGTCGCCCAGGACGGGAAACCGCGCGCCGTCTCGTTACCGGTCGGGCCCGACCAGCCAAGGACGCCTGTCGTGTCGAAGCGGTGGCCGAAGATTTCGGTGTAGCCGCGCGGCCCGGCATTGGTGTTTTCGGCGCCTATGGCGAAAATGGTGTTGTTGTAGTCGAAGCCGGATTGCTTGCCGATGTAGAGCTGCGGCCGGGCATTGAAGATCTGCAGGCCGGACAGCAGCATGAAAAACAACGAGATGGCCCAGAGCCAGTGTGTCAGCCGCGTCCAGCGCGACTGCCGGTAGATCAATGTTTTCTCTTTTGACGCGGGGGCGCCCGGTCCAATTTCGGATTGGCTTCTGGCAACCGATTCCATCTTGTCTGGTCTCCCGGCCTTGCGGCTTGTCCTAAGCGTTCATTGTCCTCTTGATACGTCGCGATCCAAACCGATGTTTCATGCGATCACGGATTTATTACGGACCGCCCAGGCTGACGGCGAGATTGACGGCGGCGGCGACGATGACCGTGTTGAAGAAGAACGACAGGACCGAGTGGACAAGCACGACGCAGCGCATGTGCGTCGTCGAGATGTTTGTGTCGGCGGTCTGCGCCGTCATGCCGATGACGGTAGAGAAATAGAGGAAATCCCAGCCTTCGGGGCGTTTGTCGCCCGGGAACAGCAGGCCGCCGACCGGAATCTTCTTATTGGTGCCGGCGTCGACCGCGTCGCCGTCCATCCAGTAGACATGGGCATAGTGGAGCGCTGCCATGGCATGGATGGTGAACCAGCCGAGCGGGATCGACAGCAGTGCGAAGCCGAGTTCGATCGGGTGATCCCCATCCTTGCGATTGATCAGCAGGAACAGGGAGACAAGGGCAACGCCGACGACAACGAGCGTGACCGCGAAGATCACCAGCACCGGCTGATCGGTGGCGCGTGCATTCTTGCTCAGGTACTTGCCGGTGAATTTGGGCATCTGGCTGACGACAAGAAGGACGTAAGCGGCAAAAAATATGTTGGCGCCGATTGAATAGGCGAGTGGGGCGTGCAGCAGCAGCGCCACAAGCAGCGCAAACGCACCGATACAGGCCGACACCGCGAACAGCATGTGGCGCTGCATCGGTTTCTTGATCGGGGTTTCGGCGGCCATGGCGGTCTCCACCTGGATGGCGCTTTGTTGCTAGCCCGGTGTGGCGGATTTCAGCGCGCGCCGCAAGATGCGGTCAAGTTCACCCAGGAACCGGGAACGATCCTGCGGCGCGAAGCTGGCATTGTAGCCCTTGCTCTCGCCGGTTTCGCGCAAATGCTGTTTGAGGTCCCGCATCGCCACCGCCATGCCGATCGTCTCGGGCGTGAACGGCCGCCCGGTCGGTCCAAGCACATGCGCGCCGAGCGCCACCGTGCGGGCGGCGAGCGGAATGTCCGCCGTCACCACGATGTCGTTGGGCTTGGTGTTCTCGACGATCCAGTCGTCGGCGGCATCGGCACTCTTGGAGACCACGACATTGCGGATCATCGGGTCGCGGGAGGGGCGCAGACCGCCATTGGAAACATAGGTGACGACGACGCCATGGCGCTCGGCGACCTTTTCTACCTCCGCCTTGACCGGGCAGGCGTCGGCGTCGACGTAGATGGCGGGTGCGGGCATTGTCTCTCCGGAAACGAGCAAGGGCCGGAAACATATCCGGCCCTTGCCTGAAATCTCTCGGTGGTCAGGCCGGCAGGGCGCCGGACTTCTTGGCCGTCCAGGTGGCGATATAGTCCATCAGGCCCGGATTGAGGCAGTCATAGGGTTCCAGCCCGATCGTCCTCAGCCTGCCGCGAATGCCGTCCATGCGGCTTGGGTCGACACCCGATTCAATGATCGAGGAGACGAAGGCGGTGAAGCCCGGAGGCGACCAGCCGTCTTCCTCGAAGCGCTCGGGATGGATGAAGGACAGGCCCTTGAACGGATGGTCGCGCTCGACCGGCCCGTGCATGTGGACGCCGCATTGGGTGCAGGCATGACGCTGGATCAGCGCCGAGGGGTCGACCACCTTGAGCTTGTCGCCATTCTCGGTGACGGTGACATCGCCGGTGCCGGCAACGGCCACCACCGAGAACACAGCACCGTCCGGCTTCCAGCATTTGGTGCAGCCGCAGGCGTGGTTGTGGGCGATCTGGCCCTTGACCTTCACCTTGACCGGCTTGCTGGTGCAGGCGCAGACCAGCGTGCCGCCGGCAAAGCTGGCGCTCTCCTTGGGCAGCCCATTGTCGATCTTTGGATGCAGTTTCTCCGCCATTGTTTCTCTCCTCCCATGTTTCACCACAGGGGTCGCTGGCCGGATGGCCGGCGGCGTGTGGCTGTCTTTTAGTAAACCACGACACTCCGGATCGATTTGCCCTCATGCATGAGGTCGAATCCCCTGTTGATGTCCTCGAGCTTCAGCGTGTGGGTGATCATCGGGTCAATCAGGATCTTGCCGTCCATGTACCAGTCGACGATCTTCGGCACGTCGGTGCGGCCGCGCGCGCCGCCGAAGGCGGTGCCCATCCAGCTGCGGCCGGTGACCAGCTGGAACGGCCGGGTCGAAATCTCCTGGCCAGCACCGGCGACGCCGATGACGACCGACTTGCCCCAGCCGCGATGCGAGGCCTCCAGCGCCTGGCGCATGACCTTGGTGTTGCCGGTGCAGTCGAATGTGTAGTCGGCGCCGCCGATCTGGTCGGCACCGCGCTTGGTCATGTTGACGAGATAAGGCACGATGTCGCCGTCGATCTCCTTCGGATTGACGAAATGCGTCATGCCGAAGCGCTCGCCCCATTCCTTCTTGTCGTTGTTCAGGTCGACACCGATGATCATGTCGGCGCCGGCAAGCTTCAGGCCCTGGATGACGTTGAGGCCGATGCCGCCGAGGCCGAAGACGACGGCGGTGGCGCCTTGCTCGACCTTGGCGGTGTTGATGACCGCACCAATGCCGGTGGTGACGCCGCAGCCGATGTAGCAGATCTTGTCGAAGGGGGCGTCGGGGTTGACCTTGGCCACCGCGATCTCCGGCAGCACGGTGAAGTTGGAGAAGGTCGAGCAGCCCATGTAGTGGAAGATCTTGTCCTTGCCGATCGAGAAGCGCGACGAGCCGTCCGGCATCAACCCTTGCCCCTGGGTGGCACGGATGGCGGTGCACAGATTGGTCTTCCTCGACAAACACGACGGGCACTGACGGCATTCGGGCGTATAGAGCGGGATGACATGGTCGCCCTTCCTGACCGAGGTGACGCCCTTGCCGACATCGACAACCACGCCGGCGCCTTCATGGCCGAGGATGGCCGGAAACAGCCCTTCCGGGTCGGCGCCCGACAATGTGAATTCGTCGGTGTGGCAGATGCCGGTCGCCTTGATCTCGACCAGCACCTCGCCATCGCGCGGTCCATCGAGGTCGACCTCCATGATCTCCAGCGGTTTTCCGGCGGCGACAGCGACAGCGGCGCGGGTTTTCATCGGGCAATTCCTCCAAAGGCGATTTTGAGCCAAGGTTTCAGGTTTTGAGCTGCTCATCAACTCTCAGATGAGACGAAATCTTGGCTTTCTTGACGCAGCTAGCACACCGTCGACAACCAGCCCGGCTCGGCAGGGGAGTGCGACGGAGCATCGGGAGGGACGCCCGCCATGTCGTCCACTGCGGCACTTGAGACCTGGCGACATAGTCCATAGAACTGAACCATCCGCCGGAGGGGAATTCTGCCCGCATGTTCACCAGGATCCTGATCGCCAATCGTGGCGAGATCGCCTGCCGCGTCATCAGGACGGCGCGCAAGATGGGCATTGCCACGGTCGCCGTCTATTCCGACGCCGATCGCGATGCCGTGCATGTCGAAATGGCCGACGAAGCGGTGCATATCGGGCCGTCGCCTGCCGCGCAGAGCTACCTCGTTCCTGAAAAGATCATCGCGGCCTGCAAGGCGACGGGCGCTCAGGCCGTGCATCCCGGCTATGGCTTCCTGTCCGAGCGAGCCGCGTTCTGCGAAGCCCTGGAAGCGGAAGGCATCGTCTTCATCGGGCCGAAACCCAGGGCAATCAAGGCGATGGGCGACAAGATCGAGTCGAAGAAGTTCGCCAACGCTGCCGAGGTTTCGACGGTTCCGGGTTGGCTCGGCGTCATCGAGAATGCCGATCACGCCGAAAAGATCGCCGGCGAGATCGGCTATCCCGTGATGATCAAGGCCTCGGCCGGTGGCGGTGGCAAAGGCATGCGCATCGCCTGGGAACAGTCGGAAGTACGCGACGGATTTGACCGGGCGCGCTCGGAAGCCAAGAGTTCGTTCGGCGACGACCGTGTCTTCATCGAAAAGTTCGTGGTCGACCCGCGTCACATCGAAATCCAGGTGCTGGCCGACGGGCATGGCAACGCGCTCTATCTTGGCGAACGCGAATGCTCGATCCAGCGCCGCAATCAGAAGGTGGCGGAAGAGGCGCCGTCGCCCTTCCTCGATGCCAAGACGCGCAAGGCGATGGGCGAGCAGTCGGTGGCGTTGGCCAGGGCTGTCGACTACCAGAGCGCCGGCACCGTCGAGTTCATCGTCGACAAGGACAAGAACTTCTATTTCCTTGAAATGAATACACGATTGCAGGTCGAGCATCCGGTGACCGAACTCGTCACCGGCATCGATCTGGTCGAGCAGATGATCCGCGTCGCCGCCGGCGAAAAGCTCGCCTTGAAGCAGAGCGACATCAAGCTGAACGGCTGGGCGGTGGAAAGCCGGCTCTACGCCGAGGACCCCTATCGCAATTTCCTGCCGTCGATCGGCCGGCTGACACGCTACCGGCCACCCGAGGAAGGCCGCTTCGGCGATGTCGTCATCCGCAACGACACCGGTGTCACCGAAGGCTCGGAAATCTCCATGTTCTACGATCCGATGCTGGCCAAGCTGTGCACCTGGGCTCCGACGCGGCTCGAGGCCATCGACGCCATGTCGGAAGCGCTGGACAGCTTTGTCGTCGACGGCATCGAGCACAACATACCGTTCCTGGCGGCGCTGATGCAGCATCCACGCTGGCGGGAAGGGGCGATATCGACCGGCTTCATCGCGGAGGAATATCCCGACGGTTTTGCCCCCGTCGTGCCGAACAGCGAGGAAAAAGCCGTTCTGGCATCGATCGCGACCGCGGTGGAACTGCTGCGCCGCGATCGTCTCGACCGGCTGGGCGGGCGGCTGGCGCCGCATTCGGGAGCGCTCAAGCGCGACTGGGTGGTGAAGATCGGCGAAGAGTATTTGTCGGCGTCGATCCTCGAAGGCATGATTTCCATCCCGATGGAAATGGACCTGTCCATCGATGGCGGCAAGGCGCTGACAGTTTCGTCCGATTGGCGGCCCGGCGATCTCATCTGGCGCGGCACGGTCGGCAAGCGCAGGGTTGCCGCCCAGATCCGTCCTGTCGCCAATGGCCTCCGCATCGCCTGGAAAGGCATGTCGGTGACCGCGCGCGCCATGCTGCCGCGCACCGCCGAATTGGAACGGCTGATGCCGGAGAAAATAGCGCCGGACACGTCGAAACTGCTGCTCTGCCCGATGCCGGGCCTCGTCGTGTCGATCGCCGTTGTCGAAGGCCAGGAGGTCAAGGCGGGCGAGACGCTGGCCGTGGTCGAGGCGATGAAGATGGAAAACGTTCTGCGCGCCGAGCGCGACCTCGTCGTGGCGAAACTCAATGCCAAGCCGGGCGACAGCCTGGCCGTCGACGCGGTGATCATGGAATTCGCCTGAACGGCTGGAAGCCTGTGGGTCGGTAGTCGTTTGTGCTGGACTGGTATCGCCCGGTCCCGGACAATACATCTCCATCGACTCAAGTCTTACGGACAGCGCGAGAAACCATGGCGGATGAGAGACTTCCACGCGATCCCCTGAAGCGCGAGGCCGCGATCGCGGCCGCGCGGCCGGAGGTGCCGGCGCGGCCGTTCGTCCATCTGCGAGTGCACTCGGCCTATTCGCTGCTGGAAGGCGCGCTGCAACTCGGCAAGATCGTCGGCCATGCCGTCAAGGACGAAGCGCCAGCGATCGCGGTGACCGACACCAACAATTTGTTCGGCGCCTTGGAGTTCGCCCAGAAGGCGGTGAAGGATGGCATCCAGCCGATCATCGGCTGCCAGATCGCGCTCGCCTTTTCCGGCGAAAACAGCGACGGCCAGCGTGACCGCCGCCGGCAAGGTCCCGATATGCGGCCGGTCGTGCTGATCGCGGCGACCGAAACCGGCTACTCCAATCTGGTCCGGCTGGTCAGCCGCGTTTATCTCGAAACACCGCCCGGCGAAGCGGTGCACCTGACCACCGAAATGATGGACGGCCAATGTGACGGCCTGATTTGTCTCAGTGGCGGGCCGCGCGGCCCGATCGGCATGGCCCTGAAGGAAGATCGCCGCGATCTTGCCGAAGCGCGGCTGGTAACGCTCAAGGCGATGTTCGGCGACCGGCTCTATGTCGAGCTGGACCGGGTTTCGGGGTACGACCGGATGATCGAGAAATCCTCGATCGATCTCGCTTATGCCCATGAATTGCCGCTGGTTGCCACCAACGAGGCCTTCTTCTCGTCGCGCGACGAGTATGAGGCGCATGATGCGTTGATCGCCATCGCCGAGGGGTCGGTTGTCGCCGTCGACACCCGCCGCCGGCTGTCGCCGGACAATTTCCTGCGCAGTCAGGCCGATATGGCGAAATTGTTCGCCGACCTGCCTGAAGCCATCGACAACACTGTCGAGATCGCGCTGCGCTGCTCCTACTATCCAAAAACCCGCAGTCCGATCCTGCCGCGTTTCACGGGTGGCGATGCCTCCGACAAGGACGCCGCCGAAAAGGCCGAGGCCGAGGAACTGGCCCGTCAGGCGCGCGAGGGGCTCGATGCCCGGCTCGCCCTGCACGGACCGACACCGGGCTACACGATCGAGCAGTATCGTGAGAGGCTCGAATTCGAGCTTGGCATCATCGAGAAAATGAAATTCCCCGGCTACTTCCTGATCGTTGCCGACTTCATCAAATGGGCCAAGGCGCAAGGCATTCCGGTCGGGCCGGGGCGTGGTTCGGGCGCTGGTTCGCTGGTTGCCTATTCGACCACCATCACCGACATCGATCCGCTGCGTTTCTCGCTGCTGTTCGAACGCTTCCTCAATCCGGACCGCGTTTCGATGCCCGATTTCGACATCGATTTCTGCCAGGACCGTCGCGAAGAGGTGATCCGCTACGTCCAGCAGAAATACGGCCGCGACCAGGTCGGCCAGATCATCACTTTCGGTACGCTGCAGGCGCGCGCCGTGCTGCGCGACGTCGGCCGCGTGCTGCAGATGCCGTACGGCCAGGTCGACAAGCTGTCGAAAATGGTGCCGCAGAACCCGGCCAATCCGGTCAAGCTCGCCGACGCCATCGCCAACGAGCCGCGCTTTGCCGAGGAGGCCGAGAAAGAGCCGATCGTGCAGACGCTGCTCGACATGGCGCAGAAACTGGAGGGCCTCTACCGCCACGCCTCGACGCACGCCGCCGGCATCGTCATCGGCGACAGACCGTTGTCGGAACTGGTCCCGATGTACCGCGATCCGCGTTCGGACATGCCTGTCACCCAGTTCAACATGAAATATGTCGAGCAGGCAGGGTTGGTGAAGTTTGACTTCCTCGGCCTGAAGACACTGACGGTGCTGGAGACGGCCGTCAAGTTGATCCGCCGGCGCGGCATCGATATCGATCTGGCGACCATCCCGCTCGACGATCCCGACACCTACGCGATGCTGTCGCGCGGCGAGGTGGTTGGTGTGTTCCAGGTGGAAAGTGCCGGCATGCGCAAGGCGCTGATCGGCATGCGGCCCGACTGCATCGAGGACATCATCGCGCTGGTTGCCCTCTACCGGCCGGGACCGATGGAAAACATCCCGACTTACAACGCCAGAAAGCATGGCGAGGAGGAGATGGCCTCGATTCATCCCAAGATCGACCACCTGGTGAAGGAGACGCAGGGCGTCATCGTCTACCAGGAACAGGTGATGCAGATCGCGCAGGAGCTGTCCGGCTATTCGCTTGGCGAAGCCGACCTTCTGCGGCGCGCCATGGGCAAGAAAATCCGGGCCGAGATGGACAAGCAGCGCGAGCGCTTTGTCTCCGGCGCGGTCGAGCGCGGCGTCGCAAAGCCGCAAGCCGACTTCATTTTCGACCTGCTGGCAAAGTTCGCCGACTACGGTTTCAACAAGTCTCAT
Source organism: Mesorhizobium australicum WSM2073 (assembly GCF_000230995.2). Taxonomy (NCBI): domain Bacteria; kingdom Pseudomonadati; phylum Pseudomonadota; class Alphaproteobacteria; order Hyphomicrobiales; family Phyllobacteriaceae; genus Mesorhizobium; species Mesorhizobium australicum. The sequence continues at coordinate 3,909,793 of NC_019973.1, forward strand.
GCGGCCGCCTACGCTGTCGTCTCCTACCAGACCGCCTATCTCAAGGCGCATTATCCGGTCGAGTTCCTGGCAGCGTCGATGACGCTAGACATGGGTAACACCGACAAGCTCGCCGACTTCCGCCAGGATGCGCTGCGCCTTGGCATCGAAGTCCTGGCGCCGTCAGTGATGACGAGTTTCCGTGCCTTCGAGGTCGGGGAGAACCGGATCTATTATTCGATGGCCGCGCTGAAGGGCGTCGGCGATGCCGCGGTGGAGCACATCGTCGCCGTTCGCGGCGAAAAGCCGTTCAAGAGCCTGGCCGATTTCTGCGAGAGGGTCGACCCGAAGATCGTCGGCAAACGGGTTTTCGAAAGCCTGATCATGGCCGGCGCGCTCGACTGCTTCGGCCACGACCGCGCCCAGATGTTGGCCGGCGTCGAGCGGATGATGGGGCTGGCGTCGCTCGCCCAGCAGAACGCCGTTTCGGGTCAGGCCGACATCTTCGGCGCCTCGCTCGGCGCACAGTCGCAGGCGCTCAATCTGCCGGCGACCGATCCGTGGCTCGCTGCCGACCGCCTGCACCGCGAGTTCCAGGTCGTCGGCTTCTATCTCTCGGCGCATCCGCTCGACGAGTACAAGGCGGCGCTGCAGAAGATGCGGGTGCAGAACTGGGCGGAGTTCTCCGCCGCCGTCAAGCGCGGTGCTTCCGCCGGCCGGCTTGCCGGCACCGTTACCAGCAAGCAGGAGCGCAAGACGCGCACCGGCAACAAGATGGGCGTGGTGGCCTTTTCCGACACCTCTGGCCAGTACGAGGCGGTGCTGTTTTCGGAAGGGCTGGCGCAGTACCGTGACCTCCTCGAGGCCGGCCGTTCGGTTGTCATCACGGTCGCGGCGGAGGACAGGCCCGAGGGCGTCAACCTGCGCATCAACTCCGTGCAATCGCTGGAGGACGAAGCAAGCCGCATCCAGAAGGCGCTGCGCATCTTCGTCAGGAACGATGGACCTGCCTCGATGATCCAATCCCAGCTCACGCAGCGGGGTGAAAGCCAGGTGAGCATTATCGTGATCAAGGAAGAGGCGCAGGGCGAGGTCGAGATCGCTCTGCAAGGCGGCTATCGCGTCTCGCCACAGATCGCCTCGGCAATGCGCGCCGTGCCGGGCGTGATCGAAGTGGAACTGGTGTGATCTGCGCGCTTACCAGGCGGCACTCCGCGGGCCGGCACCGGCTGCTCATGCCAGCATGAAGGCCAAGGAGAGGCGCCCATCGCAGAACCTTCCGCGACGGCGCGATTACGCGACAGGCTGCGCAGGCTCTATCACGGACGCTCGCCGGCCGCGTTCCGGTTCCAACTGGTGGCTGTCATCATCGACCTCGCCATCATCGCTTTTTTCATCGCCACCCCGGTCATCCAGCAGTCGCCCTCGTTTCTGTGGCTGGACTATGCCGTGGCGGCTCTCGTCGCCGCCGATCTGATTGCCAGGCTGCTCGCCTCCAACGACATGCTGCGCCTGACGAAGCAGCCGACCTTCTGGGTGGATGCCTTCATCCTTCTGACGCTGCTGATGCCGACAGCTCTCGCGAGCCTCGGCTTTCTGCGCATCCTGCGGCTATGGTCGCTGTCGCGCAGCGGTTCGATCTGGCGGCATTTCGAGATGCGTGGCCTGCGGCCCTGGCGCGAGGCAAGCCACGCGGTGATCAACCTTTTGACCTTTCTCTTTGTCATCACGGGCTTCGTCTACACGTTCTTTTTTCGCAACGGAGCCGGACTGGAAAACTACATCGACGCGCTTTACTTCACCGTCGCGACCGTGACGACGACAGGCTTCGGCGACATCGTGCTGCCGGGCATCGCCGGCAAGCTGACGGCGATCGTAACCATGATCATCGGTATATCGCTGTTCGTCAGGCTGGCGCAGGCGATCTTTCGGCCGGCCAAGGTGTTCTTTCCCTGTCCGCAATGCGGGTTGCAGCGTCACGAGCCGGACGCCGTACACTGCAAGGCGTGCGGACACGTGCTAAACATTCCAGACGAAGGGAACTGACCGGCAACGCTATGACGCCGCGACCTCTGCCGGCTTGACTGCCTTGCGCTGCAAGTTGAGCAGATTGCCCATCAGGATCAGCAATGCACCGCCAGCGGTGAAAGCGTCGATCTGCTCGCTGTAAAGCAGCCAGCCGATGAGCGCCGACAACGGTACACGCAGGAAATCCATCGGCGAAATGACGGTGGCGTCGGCATAGCCAAGCGCACGGGCCATGCAAAAATGCGACGACATGCCGGTGAAGGCGATCAGCACGATCCATGGCCACAGTTCCAGCGGCGGGTTGCGCCACTCGTAAAGGGCTGGAACGAGGCCGACCACTGACTGGATGATCAGCATCCAGAAGATAATGCGCACGACGCTGTCCGTCCGCGTCAGCGACTTGACCAGGACCACCGAGATGCCGAAGCAAACCGCGGCGCCGAGCACGATGAGATGGCCCGGATCGACCGAGCCCACACCGGGGCGAACGATGATTAACACCCCGATCAGGCCCAGCACGATCGCGGCAAGCTTTGGCCGGGACAACCTTTCACCAAGAAAGGTCACCGCCAGGATAGCCGTCCAGATCGGTGTGGTGAATTCGATCGAAATCAGCACGGCCAACGGAATCAAGGTCAATGCGTAGAGCCATGCCGCCTGCCCGGTATAGTGGATGACGTTTCTGGCGATATGAGCGACGGGCCGCTGCGTGCGCATCGCCGCGAAGCCGCCGCTCATCATCACCAGCGGCAGCAGAATGAAGAACCCGATGACCGAGCGCAGTTCCAGCACCTGGAAGACGTTGAGCTCGGCGGTCGTGGCGCGGCCGGCGACCGACATCGCCAGGAACGAGGCGATCGACAGCGCCATCCAGAAAGCGGCCTTGGGGATCGAGGGGGTAGGTGCCATGTCAGCTATCTCGCAAGCCGGGGTTTTTGCCGCAACCACTAGCCGCCGCATTTGACTGGGCCAGAGATATTGGCGCGACGTTGCAAAACAGCCCTGTCGCGGGCGGAACCTGACATGGCAAGCCGCGTTGAGTCGCGATGTCCGCTTGAGCATCACCGATCGCCGTTCCACCCGTCACAAGGAGACCTTCGATGACATTACTCACGCGGTTTGTGCTTGCCGGGTGCCTGGCCGTCGCGGCCACAGCCGCGCATGCGGACGAGAGCAAATTTCTCCAATCCTTCAAGGGCAATTTCGCCGGCAAGGGAACCGTTCAGGTGACGACGCAGGCGCCAACGGTCAGCGTTTCCTGCACGTTCAAATCGAATGCGACATCGTCTTCGCTGTCCCTCGACGGCAACTGCCGCGGCCTGATCCTGGTGACACGCGCCATCAGTGCTCGCCTGAAGACCAGCGGCGCCAAATACAGCGGTGTCTATGTGGGATCGCGCACCGGACCGGCGCAGTTGAACGGAAGCCGTTCCGGCAATGCGATAAACCTCGCCATCCGCTGGGCCAAGGAGGTCAATGGCGACCGCGCCGCGCAGCTTACCGTGCAGAAAAACGGTGCGGACGGCATAGTCTTGACCGTGGTCGACCGCGATCCCAAGACCGGCAAGAGCGTGGTGACCAGCCGCATCGATCTTCGACGCAGCTGATCGGGTTCAATCTTCCAGCGGCTCCGGCGGATGGGCGTCGCGGCCCTTGCCGAAGGTGTAGCCGGTTTGCACCGCCTTGCGGCCGAACTTGTCGCGTAGTGCATCGATGGCGCCTTCGGCCATGGCGCGCTTGCGCGACTGCACATCGACCAAATCCGGCGGATCGGCCTTATCATCGTCGGAGAGGTCGCTGACGCCGATGCCGAGCAATCGGAATTTCGTTCCGTCGGTCTCCTTGCGAAGAAGTTCCACGCCGGTCGAAAAGATGCGGTCGGCGAGGCGGGTCGGGTCGCCGAGCTGACGGTTGCGCGTGCGGAGCCTGAAGTCCTGGGTCTTCAGCTTCAGCACCACGGTGCGCCCGGCGATGCCTGATTTCTTCAGCCTCGCCGAGACTTTTTCCGAAAGGCCCCTCAGCACCGAGACAAGCTCGTCCAGTGAGGCGATATCGGTGTCGAAAGTGGTTTCGGCCGATACGCTCTTGGCGTCCTGGTCTGGGTCGACGCGGCGGACATCCTCACCGCGCGAAAGCCGGTAGAGCCGTTCGCCCATCACCCCATAGCGGCGCATCAGGTCGCCACGCTCCATCTTCTGGAGCTGGCCGATCGTGCGGATGCCATCCTGTTCCAGCGTGGCGTTGAACGCCTTGCCGACGCCCCAGATCATGGTCACCGGCTGCGTGGCCAGAAAGCCGACCGCCTCCGCCTCGCCGATGACGGAAAAGCCGCGCGGTTTGCGGAAATCGGACGCTATCTTGGCGAGGAATTTGCAATAGGACAGGCCTGATGAAACGGTGATGCCGATCTCCTTCTCCACCGCCAGCGAAAAGCGCGCCAGCACCACGGCCGGTGGCAGTCCGTGCAGGCGCTCGGTGCCGGCGAGGTCGAGGAAGGCCTCATCGATCGACAACGGCTCGACCAGCGGTGTCAAAGCCTGCATCATGGCGCGCACCTCGCGGCCGACGGCCACGTACTTTTCCATGTTGGGCGCGATCACGACCGCCTCCGGGCAGGCCTCGAGCGCCTTGAACATCGGCATGGCGGAGCGCACGCCGCGGATGCGAGCGATGTAGCAGGCGGTGGAGACGACACCGCGCTTGCCGCCGCCGATGATCAGCGGCTTGTCCTTGAGCGCAGGGTTGTCGCGCTTCTCGATGGCCGCGTAGAAGGCGTCGCAATCGATATGGGCGAGGTGCAGCCGGTAAAGCTCGGGATGGCGGGCAAGGCGAGGGCTGCCGCAGCGTTCGCAACGGCGCGTTTCACTGCGCTGAAAGGTCAGGCAGTCACGACAAAAACCGTGGTCGGGATTGTTGACAGGGGTCGCCATCGCTGCGAACATAAAGAGAACAAAACCAATGGTACGACAGCGCAAGGCCAGCGACAAGCCTGGCCTGGGGAGAACGCATGAGCACGACCGTAGTGCCGCTGGCGCCAGAGCTCTGGCCTGAATTCGAGGACCTTTTCGGCAAGCAGGGCGCCTGCTACGGCTGCTGGTGTACGCATTTCCGGCTGGCGCCGGCGGCGCGGCGCGAGAGCAGTCGTGAACGCAACAAGGATCACATCAAGGCGCGCATCGAAGCCGGCCCGCCGCCCGGCCTGCTGGCTTTCGAGGACGGCAAGGCGGTCGGCTGGATGCAGATCGGGCCACGCGCCGACGTGCCCGAATGGAATAACAAGGGCAGGGGCTCGGCGCCGATCGATCCCGCCGACGCGTCCGATCCGGCCGTTTGGGCGATCTCGTGCTTTTTCATCCGCGCCAAGGCGCGCGGCAGGGGCATCACCCACCGCCTCGTCGAAGGCGGCATCGAGTTCGCCCGCAGGAACGGGGCGCGGCTCGTAGAGGCCTGCCCGATCGACCTGTCGCGCGATTCGCGTTCGATCGGCCTGTTTGTCGGGTCATCGGGGGTGTTCGAGAAAGCCGGGTTCGAAAGGCTTGTGGAGCGCAAGGCCGGTCGGCCGCTGATGCGGCTGGTGTTGAAGCCGATTGCCTGACTGTCATCGTCTTGCGGTCGCGATGGTATTTCCCTACCAGAGATACGAAACCATTTTTGCCTTTTTGACGAACGGAGAATTCCCGTGAACCGTATGCTGCCTATTGCCTTTACCGCGTTCCTGCTGAGCGCGCCTGCTTTCGGCCAGACCGTCGACAGTCAGGGCGCCAAGCAGTTGTCCGATGATCTGTCGCGCTATGTCGGCAAACAGGCGCTCGACAAGGGCATCCTGAAGGTTTCGGCCGAAGGCGCCGCCTACAAGATCGTGGTCGATTTCAAGGCGCTGGCCAGCAGCTTTCCCGACGAGAAGCTGGTGAAATTCGACTTTGCGCCCTATGCCCTGCTGGTCAAGCCGCGCAGCGACGGGTCCTGGGATGTCTCGATGGATTTTTCGCAGAGCGCCTCCTTTGAATTCAACGGCCCTCAGGGAAAGCAGAGCACGCAGTTCTCGATCAAGGATGGCAAGGGCAACGGCGTCTACGACCCCAAGCTGGCGGCCTTCACCAGCGCCACGAGTTCGATGGCCGGAATGACGATGTCGTCGCAGGACGCCAAACAAAAGATGGATGTGACCGCCGGTGCCGGCACCGTGACGCTTTCCGCGACCAAGGCGAGCAATGGCGGCGTCGATTTCACGACGTCGCAAAAGATTTCGAACTTCGTCGAAGCGATAAAATTCGACGATGCCGAGAGCGGGCTGAATTTTCCCGTCACCGTGAAGTCGCCGGAATTTTCCGTGGAGGCCAGCGGTAAGGGCGTGCAGACCAAGCCTCTGCTCGATCTTCTGGCGTTTGCCGTGGCCAACGAGGACGAGAAGACGCTGAAGGCAAACCAGGCGCAGCTCAAGTCGCTTCTGCTTGCAGCGCTTCCGGTGTGGGAGCGTATCGACGGAACCTATGGTTTCAAGGACTTCGCGGTCGACAGCCCGATCGGCACGTTCGGAGCAACCCAGTTCGGCATAGCGTTCGGTTCCGACGGCGTCGCCCAGAACGGCAAGGTCAGCTATGGTATCAAGGCTTCGGGGCTGACCGTGCCGCAGCAGCTTTTGCCGAGCTGGAGCGCGGCATTGCTGCCCACCGATATCGACCTGAATTTCGGCGGTGCCAATATCGATCTCGACAGCATGGCGAAGAAAGCCATCGAAGCCTTTGATCTCAACCAGGATCCGCCGCTGCCGGCCGAGTTCGGCGACCAGCTCAAAGCCGACTTCCTGGCCAAGACGCCGAAGGTCGTCATCGGCCACAGTACCGTAAAGAACAAGGACATGGAGATCGCGCTGGAAGGTGAGATGACAAGCTTCGGCCAGAAACCCGACGCAAATCTCACTGTCGACGTCGCTGGCTTCGACAAGATCATGGAGCATCTGCAGGAAGCGGCGAAGGCGGAGCCGGAAGTCGGGCAGTACGTGCCTGTCGCTCTCATGGCGAAGGGTTTTGCCAAGACGCTGCCGGACGGCAAGCTGGAATGGGCTATCAACACCAAGGCCGACGGCTCGGTCACCGTCAACGGCGTCATGCTGAAGCCCGCCGACCCGGCGGTGGACGATAGCGTCGACGACGGTGACGGTTCGGACGATGAGAGCGGCGGCGATAATGGCGGTAGCGATAATGGCGGCGGCGCTAACGGCGGGGCAGGGGCGAAGCTCAATCCTTGAGTGTTCTGCCCTTGAGCAAATCCGGAACAGTGCGAACCGGTTTTTTCGTCCGGGATCGCACCAAAACGCCTGGATTAGAACCCCAGCGCGCCAGCGATCTTAGGCGCGGCTTCGTGCCAATCCTGGACGACGATGACATCGTCCGGGACCGATGGCAGGAACGTACGCAGCGAATTGTCGGCCATCAGATGGAATAGGTTTGCGTCGGCGACCGAGTCACGCACCGACGCCAGATTGGCTGGCTGATCGTCGACGAAGACCACCGGCCTGCCGCTCTTGCCGCGCAGTTTGGCTACCGCCGGGCCCTTGGCCATTTCGGTGGTCAGCAGCGGATAGGCTAGCCCCAGTGCATCGAGATGGGCGCGTCGCACGGCGCGATGCCGGTGCGGCATGGCTGTCAGCAATATGATTTCGGCACGGTCTCCAAGCCCGGTCAGGGCTTCCGCGGCGCCATCGGTGATGCTTTGCCAATCGGCTTGCGCGTCGAAGAAATCGCCGAGGAGTGCGGTGACTTCAGGTTGTTCGATCAGGCGGCCGCTGGCTGTCTCGGCAATGTTGCCGGTCAGCCGGAAGGACGCCAGCGTCAGGCCATAGCCGCGCGCCTTGAGGAAATGCGGGAAGGGCCGGATGAATTCGAGCACCACGTCATCGACATCGAGCACCAGCAGCGGTCGGTCGTCAGCCGCCAGTTCCTCGATCTGGCGCGCGGTTTCGGGATCATCGCTCATGTGGAGTGCTCGTGATTGTCATCGCCAAGCGGCAAGACGCGCAACGCCTTGCCGACAGCCGCTGGTGGCGTGCCGGTTTCCTCGGCGAAGCGCATTAAGGTCGGCTCGTGGGCGAGAATGAACTGCAGGACGCCGGCCATGAAACCCGGCTCGCCGGCCGCCCGGCGGATCGAATGCGCCTCTATTCCCGTGATTGCCAGAAAGCGCGGTAAAAGCTCCGGATCGGCGGCAACGAAGCCCAGTGCCTTGACGGCAATGGTTTCCGCCTCTTCGCGCATTGACGCTGCGTTTGCCATCACTACCTTCGGTGCGTGGAATGAGTCTTTCCCGCAGTAATGGCAAGAATTGCTTGCGGCAAGCCATTAGCGTGTGGCGCGCCTTTTGGACGCGCAGGGAGGCGAGGCGGAATTCGTGCTGCTTTGCAGGCTTCGGGTTTCCGTTTCGTCAATCATATTGCCGTATAGTGCAGCAGGGTTTGGTGCGTTCAAGGAAAGAGCGCATGACGGCCACCTCCGGGCGGAGGACGGCCGGGACGGGATGTCGATGACTAAGAAGGTGATGATCGTCGAGGACAATGAGCTCAATATGAAGCTCTTTCGGGACCTCATCGAAGCAAGCGGTTACGAGACGGTGCGCACCCGCAACGGTCTGGAGGCGCTCGACCTTGCGCGCCAGCACCGGCCGGACCTCATCCTGATGGACATCCAACTGCCCGAAGTGTCGGGACTGGAAGTGACCAAATGGCTGAAAGAGGACGACGATCTGCACGTCATCCCGGTGATTGCGGTGACTGCCTTCGCGATGAAAGGCGACGAGGAACGCATCCGCCAAGGCGGCTGCGAGGCGTATATTTCGAAGCCGATCTCGGTGCCGCGTTTCATCGAAACCATCAAATCTTATCTGGGCGATGCCTGATGTACCCTTCCAGCCGAGCCGGAGCGTTGTGAAATGACTGCGCGGATCCTCGTCGTCGACGACATCCCTGCCAATGTGAGGCTGCTGGAAGTCCGGCTGCTGGCCGAGTATTTCGAGGTTCTGACCGCCACCAATGGGGCCGATGCGATCGAGACCTGCGAGAACGGCAAGGTGGATGTCGTGCTGCTCGACGTAATGATGCCCGACATGGACGGGTTCGAGGTCTGCCGGCGATTGAAGAGCGATCCGGCGACGTCGCACATTCCGGTGGTGATGATCACCGCGCTCGATCAGGTCACCGACCGCGTGCGCGGGCTCGAGGCCGGTGCCGACGATTTCCTGACCAAGCCGGTCAACGACTTGCAGCTGATGACGCGCGTCAAGAGCCTGGTCCGCCTGAAGTCGTTGACCGACGAGCTTCGGCTGCGCGCCTCGACCACGCGCAACATCGGCATCGAAGAACTTTTGAGCCGCAATTTCGCGTCCGAGGACACGACGCCGAAGGTGCTTTTGATCGACGAGCGCAAATCGTCGGTCGAGCGCATCCAGAAGATGCTGCGCGATCGTGCCGACCTCGACGTCACGGGCGATCCGCATGCCGGGTTCTTCCAGGCCGCGGAGACGCCCTATGAATGCGTGATGATCTCGACGGCCTTCGCCGATTTCGATCCGCTCAGGCTCTGCTCGCAACTGCGCTCGCTCGACCGCACCCGTTTCGTGCCGATCATCCTGCTGGCGGAGGAGGGCGAGGAGGAGCGCATCATCCGAGGGCTCGAACTCGGCATCAACGACTATCTGATGCGGCCGATCGACCAGCAGGAACTGACGGCGCGGCTGCGTACCCAGGTGCGCCGCAAGCGCTACAATGACCAATTGCGCGCCAGTGTCACCCAGACCATCGAAATGGCCGTGACCGACGGCCTCACCGGGCTGCACAATCGCCGCTATCTAGACAGCCATCTGCAGACGCTGTTCGATCGCGCCGTGGCGCGGCGCCGGCCGCTGTCGGTGATGATCACCGATCTCGACCGCTTCAAGTCCATCAATGATGCGCATGGGCATGACGGCGGCGACGAGGTGCTGCGCGAATTCGCGCGGCGGCTGCGCAAGAACGTCCGGGGTATCGACCTTGCCTGCCGGTTCGGCGGCGAGGAGTTCGTGGTGGTAATGCCCGATACCGACGGCGCAGTGGCCGAGAAGGTGGCCGAGCGCATTCGTGCCGAAATCGCCCAGATGCCGTTCGCCATCGGCGCCGAGGGCAAGACGATCGAGGTCACCGTCAGTGTTGGCGTGTCATCGGTGCTGAAGGGCGTGGACACGGTGGCGGCATTGATGAAACGCGCCGATCTCGCGCTCTACGAAGCCAAGAGCGGCGGCCGCAACCGCGTCGTTGCCAAGGCAGCTTGACGCTCCGGCCGCGATAATCCGGTCAACCCCAACAGGGTTACCCATTTACCTTAATCCAAGCGATTCGCGAGCCTTGGTTAAGAAACTGTTGATTTCCATAAGCTCTTGCGCAAATGTGAAGGCCAAGACGAAGCCGGCACGAGGTAGACAGCCGGCTCGATCCTCGAATACCCCATGATGCTCAGGTCCGCCGCATCTCCTGGGTCCGTGGGGTCGGCCGGCCGGCGCTGGCACATAGTGGCCTCCTCGTACCGCTGCCAAACGCCGACCGGCCCCCTTTGCCCGATATGACATCAGGAATCTGCGTCAAGCCCCGGAAGAAACGGGGCTTTTTGCGGCAGGTCCGCTTTTCTGGACTGTAACGGCTTCGGTTGCACCCTCGCGTGCTATGCTTGACAACACCGCGACTTTTTCGCCGCCATATGCATAAGGGGAAGAAGAGGAGTCAGCCCCCTCCATTTCATACATATGGCGCGCAAGGGGCTTGCGGCAAGACCCGGCTGTTCCCGTAGAACCACGACCCAGGTTAACGGAAACGGGAGTGGCGAAATGCCGGAATTGTTGCCAGGTGGCCGAGTGCGTCGAGATCATGCGGTGGTGATCGCCGGAGGCGGTCCGACCGGGTTGATGCTGGCTGGCGAACTCGCATTGGCGGGCGTCGATGTGGCCGTTGTCGAGCGGCGGCCAAACCAGGAACTCGTCGGTTTGCGCGCGGGCGGCCTGCACGCACGCACCATCGAGGTGCTCGACCAGCGCGGAATTGCCGACCGGTTCCTCTCGCAGGGACAGACATCGCCGTCGGTGGGCTTCCACATGACCCGATTGGACATCAGCGACTTTCCCACGCGGCACAACTATCTGCTGGCGTTGCGGCAAAACCACATAGAGCGGATATTGGCCGACTGGATCAGCGAGTTCGGCGTGCCGATCTATCGCCGGCAGGACGTCACGGGCTTCGCACAGGATAATGGTGGCGTCGACATCGATCTGTCTGGCGGCCAGCGGTTGCGGACGCAGTATCTCGTCGGCTGCGACGGAGGACGCAGCATGATCCGCAAGGCCGCGGGGATCGCGTTCGATGGATGGGATCCGACGATGAGCTGGATAATCGCCGAGGTCGAGACGGCGGAGGAACCAGCATTGGGCTTTCGCAGTGACGCCCATGGTATCCATGCGATCGGCAAGATTGAGGAAGACGGCCGGGTGGGTATCGTGCTGACCGAGCGACAACTGACCATTGGTGGCGAACCGACACTGCGCGATCTCAGCGAGGCGCTTGTCGGTGTCTACGGCACCGATTACGGAGTCCACAGTCCGACCTGGATTTCCCGGTTCACCGACATGACGCGGCAGGCTGCCGCTTACCGCGACAGACGTGTTCTGCTGGCCGGTGACGCCGCGCATATCCATCCCCCAATGGGCGGACAGGGCCTCAATATCGGCGTGCAGGACGCGGTGAACCTGGGGTGGAAGCTAGCTCTGGTGGTCAAGCGGATGTCACTGGAAGGCCTGCTCGACAGCTACCATGCCGAACGCCATCCGGTCGCCGCCCGCGTGCTGCGCAACGCGATGGCGCAGGTCGCGCTTCGCCGGATGGATGCTCGCACCAAGGCCTTGAGCGACACATTCGCCGAACTGCTCGCCATGGATGGGCCACGCAAACGGATCGCCGCGGAGATGTCTGGCCTGGGTGTCCACTACGATCTCGGGGAGGGGCACGCGCTGCTTGGGCGACGAATACCCGACCTCGATCTCTCCACCGCCAACGGGACGTTGCGACTGTTCACGTCGCTCCACGACGCGCGGCCGCTGCTCCTCAATTTCGGTGAACCAGGCAGGCTGGACATAGCGCCTTGGGCCGACCGGATCCGGCAGATCGACGCATCGTATGCCGGTGCCTGGGAGCTTCCCGTACTCGGAACGGTCGCCGCACCCGACGCGGTCTTGATCCGGCCCGATGGATACGTGGCCTGGGTTGGCGTTGAGGATGGACAGGGATTGGCCGATGCGCTGACCAGATGGTTCGGACCGGCCGCCGGAGCCGGGCGCCCCTCCCAACGCAGCGCGTCACCTTCCAAGGCCTGAAAGGCCGGCTGCCTCCTGACAAGCGATTGACAGGAGGCTCCATCTATGCAGAAATTGGTTGGACCATTGGACCACTTGGAGGAAATGTGGACCAGAACAGCCTGCCACCCATCCAGACGACGGCGCGTGACGACGCCGTGCTGAAGGCACTGGTGGGCTTCGTCCGCGCCGAGGCCTTGCGGCCTGGCGAGCGACTGCCGACCGAGCGCATCCTGGCCGAACGGCTCAAGGTCAGCCGCAACACGGTGCGCGAGGCGCTGACGCGGTGGGAAGGATTGGGCCTGGTCGAACGCCGGCAAGGCAGCGGCACTTTTCTCAAGGCCGCCGTCTCGCCCGACATGCTGCATTTGCCGCTGACGCTGACGGGCGGCAATGACTTCACCAGCCTGATGCAGACGCTGGAAATCCGCCGCGCGCTGGAGGCCGAGGCAGCGGCACTGTGCGCCGAGCGGGCAAGCCCGGCCGACATTGCCGAGATCGAGGGCAAGCTCGATATCATGGAGCAGGCGTTTCGCACCCTTGATGGCATGTCGTCGGAAGAGGACTGGGAATTCCACCAGGCGATCTACCGGGTCTCCGGCAATCCACTGTTCGAACAGATCATCGCGGCCATGCACGAACTGTTCCATCGCTTCTGGGAGCATCCGCTCGGTGTGCGCGATTTCGGCCATGCCAGCTTTCCCTATCACCGCACCATCTACGAACGTATCGCCGCGCGTGATCCGCAGGGCGCCCGCGACGAGGCGCTCAAGCTCATCGCCACCGTCGAGGACGACCTCAAGCGCGGTGCGGCCAAACTCAAACTTTCGGACCTGAAATGAACGGGCATCCAGACGGTTTCGACCACGATTATCTCGCCGAGGCGGCGACGCTTTTGGCGCATGACGAACCGTTTCCCGGCGGCGCCGTCGTGCCGCCGATCTACCAGACCTCGTTGTTCACCTTCGCCAATTACGCGGAAATGGCCGATACCTTTGCCGGCAAACGAAAGCAGCCGATCTATTCCCGCGGCGACAATCCGACGGTCATGGAGTTCGAGGCTCGTGTCGCCGCGCTCGAGGGTGCAGAGGCCGCACGCGGCTTCTCCAGCGGCATGGCGGCGATCAGCGCCACCGTGCTTGCCTTCGTCGGGGCGGGCGAGCGCATCGTTGCTGTACGCAACTGCTATGGCGATGCCTATCGGCTGTTCGAGCGGCTCCTGCCGCGGCTCAACATCAAGGTCGACTATGTCGACGGTTCCGACCCGGATGCTGTCGCGGCGGCGCTTCCCGGCGCCAAGCTGCTCTATCTGGAAAGCCCGACCTCGATGGTGTTCGAGCTCCAGGACCTGCCGCATCTGACCCGGCTGGCCAAAGAGCAGGGCATCGTCACCACGATCGACAATTCCTGGGCGACGCCAGTGTTCCAGAAGCCGATCTCGCATGGCGTCGACCTCGTGCTGCACTCGGCCTCGAAATATCTCGGTGGCCACAGCGACACGGTCGCCGGCGTGGTGGCTGGCTCGGCAGCGCATATCAAGCAGATCAACGAGCAGACCTATTCCTATCTCGGCGGCAAGCTGTCGCCGTTCGAGGCCTGGCTTTTGCTGCGCGGCCTGCGCACGCTGCCGCTGCGCCTGCCGCACCATATGAAGAGCGGGCTTGCCATCGCCGAGCGGCTGAAGGCGCATGGCCATGTCGAGCGGGTGAACCATCCGGCCTATTCGAACCATCCGGGCAAGGCGACGCTTGCCGGCTATGGCGGGTTGTTCTCGTTCGAGGTTACCGAGGACATCGACATTCCCGTCTTCGTCGACGCGCTGAAATATTTCCGCATCGGCGTCAGCTGGGGTGGGCATGAGAGCCTGGTCGTACCGGCCAAGGCGTCGCTGGAGCAGACGCCAGGACTGAATTCGATGGCGCGCTTCGGCGTCAGCCCCCGAACCATCCGCTTCAATGTCGGATTGGAAAGTGTCGAGGATCTCTGGGCGGATGTCGCCCAGGCCCTCGAAAAAGCCAGAAAATAACAAGCGGGTTCAAATGGGAGTCTTGAACATGAAAAAACTGACCGTCATGCTTGCCACCGTCGCGGGGCTGGCGATTTCCGCCGGTGGCGCGCTCGCCGATTCAACCCTGAAAATGGTCGAGGTGATCACCAGCCCGCCACGCACCGAATTCCTCAAGAAGCAGATCGCCGAGTTCGAGGCGGCCAATCCAGGCGTCAAGGTCGAACTGGTCTCGCTGCCCTGGGGCCAGGCTTTCGAGAAATTCCTGACCATGGTGCAGGCCGGTGACACGCCCGATGTGGTCGAGATGCCGGAACGCTGGATGGGGCTCTACGCCAACAATGCCCAGCTCGAGGATCTCGGCCCCTATATGGCCAAGTGGGACGACGCCAAGACGCTCGGCGACCGTGCCAAACAGTTCGGCTCGACGGTCAACAACACCCAGTTCATGATCCCCTATGGCTACTATGTGAACGCGCTGTTCTGGAACAAGAAGCTGTTCAAGGAGGCTGGTCTCGACGGCCCGCCGGCGACGCTCGACGAGTTTGTCGCCGATTCCAAGAAGATCTCGGCCATTCCCGGAAAATACGGCTACTGCCTGCGCGGCGGGCCGGGCGCCTTCAACGGCATGCACATGTTCATGAACATCGCTCAGGGCAAGGGCGGCTATTTCAACGAGGACGGCACCTCGACCATCAATGAAGAAGGCTCGGTCAAGGGCCTGCAGATGCTGGCCGACATGTACAAGAATGGTCTCGCGCCGAAGGATGCCGTAAGCTGGGGCTTCAACGAAACCGTCACCGGTTTCTACTCCGGCACTTGCGCCATGCTCAATCAGGATCCGGACGCGCTTCTCGGCATCGCCGACAAGATGAGCGCCGACGACTTCGCCGTGGCGCCGCTGCCGGTCGGACCAAGCGGAAAGTCCTATCCGACGCTCGGCTATGCCGGCTGGGCGATGTTCGCCAACTCGCAGCACAAGGATGATGCCTGGAAGCTGATGGCGACGCTTCTGTCGCCGAAGGACAATCTGGAATGGGCCAAGGAAGTCGGCGTCGTGCCGATCCACAACGGTGCCGACCAGGATCCCCATTTCAAGACCGAGCAGTTCAAGGGCTGGTTCACGGAACTCAGCGACAGCTCCAAATATGAAATGGTGACGCCGCCGACGCATCTGGAAAACCTCGGCAATTTCGTCGACCAGGTCGCGATCAAGAACTTCCAGGAAGTGCTGCTCGGCCAGAAGACGGCCAAGGAGGTCGCCGACCAGTGGGCTGCCTTCCTGACCAAGGAACAGCAGGACTGGCTGGCGAAGAACAAGAAGTAGCTTTTCTTCCCTTCTCCCCGTTCACGGGGAGAAGGTGGCCCGATAGGGCCGGATGAGGGGCTGCGCCAAGTTCTGAAAAGCTGGCGCCGCCCCTCATCTGCCTGCCGGCATCTTCTCCCCGTGAACGGGGAGAAGGACGCTCATTGTCCATCCCGCCGCTCCAGGGAGCCATTTCTCAGCCAAATGACCTATGCCGTATCCGAAATTCGGTCCGCAGCGGCGCCGCGAAAAAAGCGGCTCTCCTACGCGACGATCGAGCCTTGGCTCTACCTCAGCCCGGCGATCATCCTGCTGGTCGTGGTGCTGCTCGTGCCGCTGGTCATCGGCATCAGCTATTCCTTCCGCAAATTTTCGGCCTTCAAGTCCGAGTATGTCGGGCTCGGGCAGTATCAGGCGATGCTGTCGGACCAGGTGCTGGGCCAGGCGCTGATCAACACGTTGTGGTGGACGGCGGCCAGCCTGTTCTTCCAGTTCTTCCTCGGCCTTGGCCTGGCGTTGCTGCTCGACAAGCCTTTCCCAGGCCGCAAGGCGGTGCAGGCACTGGTCTTCCTGCCCTGGGCGGTGCCGTCCTTCCTGTCGGGCCTGACCTGGGCCTGGCTGTTCAACCCGATCGTCGGTCCGCTGCCGCACTGGCTGTTCGCCTTGGGGCTGAAGGCCGAACCGACCAACGTCCTGTCCGATCCCTCCACCGCCATGTGGGGGCCGATCATAGCCAATGTCTGGTTCGGCATTCCGTTCTTCGCCATAACGCTGCTGGCGGCGCTGAAGTCTATTCCCTCGGAACTGCATGAGGCGGCGGCGATCGACGGCGCTTCGCCGTGGCAACGTTTCACCAAGGTGACGCTGCCTTTCCTGGCCCCAACCATCGCCATCACGGTGATGTTGCGCACCATCTGGATCGCCACTTTCGCCGACCTGATCTTCGTCATGACCGAGGGCGGACCGGCCGGCTCGACCAACACGGTGCCGGTCTACATCTATGTCAGCGCCTTCAAGTCGCTGGACAAAGGCTATGCCTCGGCCGTGGCCGTGCTGCTGCTGGTCCTGCTCATCGCCTACGCGATCGTGCTCATCGCCATCCGCCGCTCGCTTGTGAGGCACGTCTGATGATTGCCGGACGCTCAGCATCACAGCGCTTCTTCGGTGGCATCGGCCTTTACGCCGCGATCGCCGCCTACGTCGTCTTCGCTCTGTTCCCGATTTACTGGACGCTGAAGATCTCGGTCACGCCGGAGCGGCTGCTCTATTCCGAAGGCATCACCTTCTGGCCGTCGCACATGACGTTGCAGAATTTCGTGACCGTGCTCGAAGCCACCGATTTCCCGCGCTATTTCCTCAACAGCGTCATCGTCTCGGTGTCGACGGCGGCACTGGTCACGGTCATCGCCACGCTCGCCGGCTACGCCATGTCCCGCTTCACCTTTCGCGGCAAGGCTGCACTGGCTCTCATGTTGCTGCTGACCCAGACCTTTCCGCTGGTGATGGTCATTCCGCCTATCTACCGCGTGATGGGGCAGATCGGCCTGATCAACAGCCTGACCGGGCTGATCATCATCTACACGGCCTTCAACACCGCCTTTGCCACCTTCCTGATGCAGTCCTTCTTCGACGGCATCCCCAAGGACCTGGAGGAGGCGGCGATGATCGACGGCTGCACGCGCGCGCAGGCGATGCGCAAGGTGATCGTGCCGCTGACGCTGCCCGGCATGGGCGCGACGCTGGGCTTCGTCTTTACCGCCGCCTGGAGCGAGCTGCTGTTCGCGCTGATGCTGATTTCCAGCGACGACCAGAAAACCTTCGCCGTCGGCCTGCTCACCTTCATCGGCAAGTTCGCCGTCGACTGGGGACAGATGATGGCGGCGTCGATCCTGGCGCTGATCCCGGTCTGCATCTTCTTCGCTTTCCTGCAACGCTATCTCGTCACCGGCCTGACCGCCGGCGCCGTCAAAGGATAGACCGATGGCCTCTGTCACGCTCGAAAAGGTCCGCAAGGATTATGGCGCCGTGCGCGTCCTGCACGCGGTCGATCTCGAAATCGCCGATGGCGAGTTCGTCGTGCTGGTCGGTCCGTCCGGCTGCGGCAAGTCCACGCTGTTGCGCATGATCGCCGGGCTCGAGGAAGCCTCGGGCGGCGAGATCCGCATCGGCGAACGGCTGGTCAACGATGTTGCACCCAAGGACCGCGATATCGCCATGGTGTTCCAGTCCTATGCGCTCTATCCGCATATGGACGTCTCGAAGAACATGGGCTTCAGCCTGATGCTGCGAAAGGCCGAGAAGCCGGCGATCGATGCCCGCGTCGATGGTGCCGCCAAGCGGCTGGGGCTCGATACGTTCCTGCAACGCCTGCCCAGGCAATTGTCTGGTGGCCAGCGCCAGCGTGTCGCCATGGGCCGGGCCATCGTGCGCGATCCCAAGGTTTTTCTTTTCGACGAGCCGCTGTCGAACCTCGATGCCAAGCTGCGCGTTCATATGCGCGCCGAGATCAAGGCGCTGCACCAGCAGTTGAAGACCACTTCGGTCTACGTCACCCACGACCAGATCGAGGCCATGACCATGGCCGACCGCATCGTCGTCATGCATGACGGGCTGATCCAGCAGGTGGGGGCGCCGCTCGATCTCTATGACCGGCCGGCCAATATGTTCGTCGCCGGCTTCGTTGGCTCGCCTGGAATGAATTTCCTGCCGGCCACGGTGGAGAAGGGTGGCAAGGTGAACGCCGTGTTGTCCGATGGCCAGAAGCTTCGGCTGCCGGACGGCCTGCCGCTCAGGGACGGTGACGTCATCACCGTCGGCCTGCGGCCCGAGCATATCCGGCTGGCTGACGACGGCACGCTGCAAGGCGAAGTAGGAGTGGTGGAGCCGCTCGGCCTGTCGACGCAGTTCTACGTCAAGCTGGCCGGCCAGCAGCTTTGCGTCTTTGCGATGGGGCGCGCGGCCGTGAAGCCTGGCGACATGGTGCGCCTGTCGGCCGATCCGGCATCGCTGCATTTGTTCGACGGGAAGAGCGGCGACCGCATCGGCTAGAGCATGATGCCGAAAAGTGTGAAGTGGTTTTCGGACGACATCATGCTCTATCTCTTTGATTTAGAGACGGATTCAGATTTCAGGTCGACTCGACCTGAAATCATCCGGCTCTAAGGCGCTCAGCCGGGCTGACGGACTTCAGCCGCCCGGGCCGAACGAAAACGCCGCCCGATGGGCGGCGTTTGGCATTCCAGAGGAAAAACCAGATTACTTGATCTTGGTTTCCTTGAATTCGACGTGCTTCTTGGCGACCGGGTCGTACTTGCGGAACGACAGCTTGTCGGTCTTGGTACGGCTGTTCTTGCTGGTGACGTAGAAGAAACCGGTGTCGGCGGTCGACAGAAGCTTGATCTTGATGTTTGCGGCTTTGGCCATGATCTCAGTCCGTTATGTTCGTGGGGTTTTGGCCGCTGGAGCACGGGAAAACACCCGGACGCGGGAAACTTGGCGCGACACATAAAGAACGTGCCTGGAAAGTCAAGCCCGGCTCGCCTGATGTGGCCGGCCCAAGCTGCCCAGAACGCATAAATCAGGCGGTTTCCGCCTCGGATACCGCAACCTTCTTCCAGTCTCCGGTCGTGTTCCACCAGCGATTCGGATTGGCACGGTCGTCCAGCCCCTTGGAGCGGCTGGCAAGGATCGGCTGGATGCGGATCACCGGTTCCTGATAGGAATGCGCCTGGAAGATCGCTTCGACGACGCGGGCCGCCAGCGTCTGGTCGTCGGGCAGTTCGAACGAAACCTCGACCGTGCCCGGGCGGCGGCGCAATTCGGTCTCGGCGCCGGCCGCGGCCCCTTCAAGCGGCCTGTAGCGCTCGATGCCGTGTGCTGACTGATACGCGTTGCGGTCATATTTGCCCATGGCGAGCGGTGCGATCGCGACAACCGCGTCCATGATGCGGTCAACATCGGCAGTTGGAGCCTGGAAGGTTACAAGCAGCAGAAGCGTCATTCGCAGTGATGTGGTCTCAAAGCCGCTGTCGATCATGGCAGTGTCCTCAACTTCGGGTATCAGGGGACACTCTTTTAACCGGACGCTCCTGACACGGTTCTGTCAGCATCCGCCGCGGCGCGGCGGATAAGGGCACTCGACGGCACAGCGTTACAGCAGGAGCTTGCGCACGAGCCTGAAGCAGACCAGGGCGATGTAGGCGCCGAAGAACAGGCCGAGTGACCAGCCGAATCCGGAAGGCCCGAAACTGTCCATTCCGATGCCGATCGCCTGCGGGCCAAGCACCATGCCGACGCCGTAGCAGAGCACGAAGGCGGCGTTGGCGGAGGCCAGTTCGTGGCCGGAGAGCTGCGAGCCGAGATGGGCGAGGCCGATCGTGTACATGGCGGCGACGACACCGCCCCAGACGAAGAGTAGCGCGGCCATCAAATGCCAGTTCGCGGCAAAGAACGGCATGAATATCGTGCCGACGAGGCCGACCGTGGCGCAGGCGAGCAAGAGATAACGCCGGTCGGAGACGCGGTCGCTGATCATGCCGATCGGAATCTGCAACAGCACATTGCCGAGGCCGATCATGGTCAGCAGCAGCGCCGCGTCGGCTTCGGAATAGCCGATGCGACTGCCGTAGATGGGAAACAGCGCGAAGCCGCCAGTCTCGACCGCGCCGAACACGAGCACGGCGAAAGTCGCGGTCGGCACCAGCCAGATGTAGCGCAGGAAGTGGCTGGTTTCGCTGTCGGCCACGATGGTCGGGCTTTCGTTGCGCGCGGCGAGCACCGGTATGGCAGCCAGCGTCACCAGGGCAATGATGACGCCGAACGGCCTGAAGCCGGAGCTGCCGAGATGGGCGAACAGCCACGGCCCGGCGGCAAAGCCGAGCGACAGGACGGTGGCATAGATGCCAAGCACAAGGCCGCGCCGGTGTGGCGGCGCCGACGTGCTGATCCAGAATTCCGACAGGATGAACAGCACGGTCAGCGCGATGTGCAGAACGACGCGCAGCGGAAACCACATCCAGAAATCGGGCGCGAAATGGAAACCGACAAAGGCGAGCGCGCCGGTGGCAATCATGGCGATCATGGTCCAGGCGACGCCGAAGCGCATGGCGAGCGGCGTGGCCAGCGGCGCCCCGGCGATCGAGGCCACGCCGGCGACAGCCGTGTTCAGGCCGATCATCGAGGCCGAATGACCGCGTGTTTCCAGGATGACGCTGAGCAAGGGCATGCCGAGGCCAATGGCGATGCCGACGACGCTGATCGACGAAATGGCCGCCACCATCGGCAGCCAGTGTACGCGTTCGTCGCCCTGTGGTTGGGTATCGACCGTCATGGGATGCTGAATACTCTGTCTTTTTGATCTTGCGCAATTCCCGTGGGAAACCGCGGCGTTTTCCTGGAATTGCTTTAGAGAAGTTCGCGGGTGAAGTGGTTGCGGACAAGCCGGTAGAAAGGGACAGGTCCGCCCGGACGCAGCAGCGGATCGTCGGCGAGCCGCTTTTCCAGCTCGTCCAGGATCATGCGGGTGATGTCGGGTATGTCGGCCTGCTTGGCCTTGGCGAGCGGCAGCCAGACCAGTTCCTCCAATTCGTTGGTCGGACCGCCATCGGGCAGTTCGACGGCGACGTCGCCACGCCAGGCGCTGAAGAAGCGGGTGTCGAAGCGGCGCACCCGGTTCGGCGGCGTGATGGCGCGCGCGACGAAGCGCAATGCTTCCAGCGACGGTGCCACGCCATGTTCGACGAAACCCTGCCAATCGCGCCTGGTCGTGGCAAAGGCGCCTTTGCGGCCGATCAGCAGGCCGGCTTCCTCGTAGGTCTCGCGGACCGCCGACAAGGCAATGGCGCGGGCGCGGGCGCGGCTGGTGCGGCCGGGGCCGGCCGTCAGCTTGGCTTCTTCGTGCTGGTCAAGTGCCGTCGCTGTCGGTATGCGGCTGTCGGCAGGGTCGGTTCGGCCGCCGGGGAACACGAACTTGCCTGGCATGAAAGCGTGTGCGGCGTGGCGGCGCCCCATCAACACCAGGACGTCGCCGCCCTTGCGGTCGAGCAGGATGAGCGTCGCGGCGTCACGCGGACGCAGGCGCCCGCCGCCATGCGTGGCAAGACCCTTGTCGAGCTTGTCGGCATCCGCCTTGGTCAGTGCTTCCATGCGCAGGGACCTAGCGGAAACTTCTTGCATGCGAAAGTGGCCTTGACGATTGGCGTGTTGCGCCAGCGGCGCCTCAGGCGCCGTGGTGGGACTCCGTCCCATCCTTTTGGCCACCGAACCCGTGCATATAGAACGCCCATTGCAGTCCGATGACGGCACCCTTGACCGGTTGCAGCAGCGCGATGGAGAGCAGGATGGTCAAGGGCACCCATATTGCAATGTGCTGCCAGGTGGAGAGCGTCGAGGTCGCTTCCACGCCCATGAAGGCACCGAGAACGATATGGCCGACGATGACGATGACCAGGTAGGCCGGCAGATCGTCGGCGCGATGGTGATGGATCTCCTCGCCGCAGACGCTGCAGGTTTCGACAGTCTTGGTGAAGCCGCGGAACAGCTTGCCTTCGCCACAGTTCGGGCAGCGGCCCAAGAAGCCCCGCTTCATCGCCGTCCACAAGGGGCGGGCAACCCGGCCAGAGTGATGTTCGCCACCAAAAACCTGTTGTTCCATCATCGTCTCCTGCCGCGCGGCCCCGGTCGCGTTTGCGACGCACGGGCGCGGCCCTTAGCCTTGTGAAACGACCTGCTGGAGCCTGGCAGGGGCTTTGGGTCGGTCAACATTTCGAAGCGCATCGCGCCGGCCATTGGCGCCACCTCCACGAGCCGGACCTCGACGCGGTCCGCGAGCTGGTAGCCTTTGCCCGAGCGTTCTCCGAACAGGGAGCGGGCCATTTCATCGTATATATAGTAATCGCCGCCCAAAGTTGACACCGGGATGAAACCATCGGCGCCATATTGCGGCAATTGGACAAAAAGTCCTGATTTGGTGACGCCGGAGATGCGGGCGTCGAAGCGGTCGTCGATGCGCTCGGCGAGGTAGGCCGAGATCAGCCGGTCGACCGTGTCGCGCTCGGCAGCCATGGCGCGCCGCTCGGTGCCGGAGATCAGCACCGCAACATCTTCGAGGCGGGCCTCCTCATCCTGCGTCAGCCCGCCGGGGCCGAGACCGAGCGCGGCAATAAGTCCGCGATGCACGATCAGGTCGGCGTAGCGGCGGATCGGCGAGGTGAAATGAGCGTAACGGCTGAGGTTGAGGCCGAAATGGCCGATGTTCTTGGGTGAATATTCGGCCTGGCTCTGCGAGCGCAGCACCACTTCGTTGACCAGCGCCTCGTTGTCGGCGCCGCGCACACGCTCAAGAATGCCGTTGAACTGGCTGGGCCGCATCTGGGCGCCGCGTGCCAATGACAGGCTAAGCGTCTGCAGGAATTCGCGCAGCGATTCCTGCTTGGCCAGCGACGGCGCGTCATGGACTCGATAGACCAGCGCCTGCTTCTTGCCTTCCAGCGTTTCGGCCGCGGCGACATTGGCTTGGATCATGAACTCTTCGATCAACTTGTGGGCGTCGAGCCGCTCCGGCACGATGACGCGGTCGACCGTGCCATCCGGCTTGAGCAGGATCTTGCGCTCCGGCAGGTCGAGTTCCAGCGGCTGGCGGCCGTCGCGGCCGCGCTTGAGGATCGCATAGGCCTCCCACAGCGGCCTCAGCACAGTGTCGAGGATCGGGCCGGTCTTGTCGTCCGGAACACCGTCGATCGCGGCCTGGGCCTGGCTATAGGCCAGCTTGGCCGCCGACTTCATCATGACGCGGTGGAAGGAGTGCCTGATCTTTCTGCCATCGGCGGAGAAAGTCATGCGCACCGCGAGTGCTGGGCGATCCTGACCCTCGCGCAGCGAACAGAGATCGTTGGAGATGCGCTCGGGCAGCATCGGCACGACGCGATCTGGGAAATAAACCGAATTGCCGCGCTTCAGCGCTTCGCGGTCGAGCGCCGTGCCATGGCGGACATAGGCCGCGACATCCGCGATGGCGACCGTCGCGATGACGCCGCCGGGGTTCTTCTCGTCGAGGTCAGGGGTGGCGAAGACCGCGTCGTCATGGTCCTTGGCGTCGGCCGGATCGATGGTAACCAGCGGCAGGTCACGCCAGTCCTCGCGATGGTCAAGCGTCGCGGGCTTCACCGCCTCGGATTCGGCAATGACGTCGGCCGGGAAAATGTGGGGAATGTCGTGCGCGTGGATGGCGATCATCGAAACCGCCTTTTCGCTGGTCAGCGAACCCAGCACGTTCAGCACCTTGGCGCGGGGCAACCCAAAGCGGGAGGCTCGCGCTGGCTCGACTTCGACAAGATCGCCGTTTTTGGCGCCGTTCTGGAATTCCTTGTCGACGATCAGCTCGGGCTGGCGCCGTTCCACCGGCTCGATGCGGAAGCTGCCGTCCTGAAGCACGCGAAAGACGCCGAGGACAGCGTCCGTGCGCTTCTCGAAGATCTTGATCACCCGGCCGGTATAGGCAGGCCCTGACGGATCGTCGGTCGGGAAGGTTTTGGCCAGCACGCGGTCGCCGATGCCTGGCGCGGGACCGTTGCCGCTGCGCGAAACGCGGATCGAGACCACGGGAGGCTCGCCCGGACCGACTGCCTCGGCCGGGTGCGCCAGCAAGATGCCATCGCCGTCGCGGCCAAAGATGTCGAGCACGGCGACATGGGGTAGGGCGCCGACCCGGGCCAACCGCTTGCGCTCCTTGGTCAGAACGCCTTCGTCCTGCAGGTCGCGCAGGAGATCCTTCAGCCAGATGCGGTCGTCGCCGCGCAGCGCGAACGCCTTGGCGATGTCGCGCTTTCCGGCGCGATCTGGGTTTTCGGCGATATAGCGCAGGATTTCGTCGCGCGAGGGCCGATAATCGTCCTTGACCTTGGCCCGGGTGTCGGCGGTGCGGGGATCGCCGTGACTTCTTCCGGTGATCCTGCGCGCCACGCCGTTCTACCCTTTTTTCTTCGCGGCCGGCTTCTTGGCCGCTGTTTTCTTGGCGGCGGGGGCTTTGGTTGCCGCCGCCTTGCGGAACGGCTTCTTGCCACCGCCGCCCTTGGCTTCCTTTTCGGCGATCAGCGCCAGCGCATCCTCGATCGTCACCGATTGCGGATCCTTGCCCTTGGGCAGCGTGGCGTTGACCTTGCCGAAATTGACGTAGGGGCCGTACTTGCCGTCGCGCACGACGATCTTGCCGCCGCCATCCGGATGGTCGCCAAGCTCCTTCAGAGCCGCAGCCGTGCCACCATTGCGGCCACCCTTGCCCTTGGACTGCTTCTCGGCAATCACCGTGACGGCACGGTTGAGGCCAATGGAAAACACATCCTCGATGCTGTCTAGATTGGCGTAGGTGCCATCGTGCAGCACGAACGGCCCGTAACGGCCGAGGCCGGCCGAGATCATCTTGCCGGATTCGGGATGTTTGCCCACGTCGCGCGGCAGCCCCAGCAAGGCGAGCGCCTTCTCATGGTCGATGGAATCAGGCGTCCAGCCCTTGGGCAGGCTCGAACGCTTTGCCTCCTTGCCGTCGCCGCGCTGGATGTAGGGGCCGAAGCGGCCGGAGCGCAGCGTGATTTCCTCGGCCGTATAAGGATCCTTGCCCAGCACCTTGGTGCCGTCCTCGCCGCCGCCATTCTCGCCATTGGGATTGGCGGCGTCGCCGAGCTGGCGGGTGAAGGAGCATTCGGGATAGTTCGAGCAGCCGACGAAAGCGCCGAACTTGCCGAGCTTCAGCGACAGATTACCGGTGCCGCATTTGGGGCAGATGCGCGGGTTGGAACCGTCCTCGCGGGCGGGAAAAACCAGCGGCGCCAGTTCCTCGTTCAGCGCATCGAGCACATCGGTGACGCGCAGCTCCTTGATGTCGGCGACGGCGCCCGAAAAATCCTTCCAGAAATCGCGCAGCACGTCCTTCCAGGCGAGCTTGCCGTCGGAGATCTCGTCGAGCTTTTCTTCCAGCGATGCCGTGAAGTCATACTCTACATAGCGCTCGAAGAAGCTTTCCAGGAAGGCCGACAGCAGGCGGCCCTTGGCCTGCGGCACCAGCCGGCGCTTGTCGATGGTGACGTAGTCTCGGTCCTCGAGCGTCTTCAGGATCGCGGTGTAGGTCGAGGGGCGGCCGATGCCGAGTTCTTCCAGCTTCTTGATCAGCGACGCCTCGGAGTAGCGCGGCGGCGGCTCGGTCGTGTGCTGGGTGGCATTGATCGCGCGGCGGGCAAGCTGCTCGCCGGAGCGGATCTCCGGCAGACGGCGGTTTTCCTCGTCTTCGGCGTCGTCCTCCTTCTGATCGGTGTAGGCGGCGATGAAGCCGTCGAAGCGAACGACCGAACCGACAGCGCGAAGTTCAGCGGTGCGGGCGCCATTCAGCGCCTCGATCTCGACAGTGGTGCGCTCGATCTCGGCCGACTGCATCTGGCTTGCGATGGCGCGCTTCCAGATCAGTTCATAAAGCCGCATCTGGTCGGAATCGAGATATTGCCTGACCGATGCAGGGGTGCGCATGAAATCCGTCGGCCGGATGGCCTCGTGCGCTTCCTGCGCGTTCTTGGCCTTGGCGGTGTACTGGCGTGGTTTCTCCGGCAGGTACTTCGGGCCGAATTCCTTGGCGATGGCATCGCGCGCGGCGTCGATCGCCTCGGGGGCCATCTGCACGCCGTCGGTTCGCATATAGGTGATCAGGCCGGTGGTCTCGCCGCCGATCTCCATGCCCTCATAGAGCCGCTGGGCCACCTGCATGGTGCGCGTGGCCGAGAAGCCGAGGCCCGATGAGGCGGCCTGCTGCAATGTCGAGGTGGTGAAGGGCGGACCGGGGTTGCGCTTGGTTGGCTTGGCTTCGACGGACAGCGCCTTGAAGGTGGCGCCTTCGAGCATCGCCTTGATGTCGTCGGCCTGTGCCTTGTTGGCAATGTCGAGCTTTTGCAGCTTCTTGCGCTCGAAGGCGGTGAGGCGGGCTTCGAAGGTCTCGTTGCGCGGTGTGCCGAGGAGAGCTGATATCTGCCAATATTCCTCGCGGATGAAGCGCTCGATCTCGGATTCGCGGTCGCAGACCAGGCGCAGCGCCACCGACTGGACGCGGCCGGCGGAGCGGGCGCCCGGCAATTTGCGCCACAGGACAGGCGACAGGGTGAAGCCGACGAGATAGTCGAGCGCGCGGCGGGCCAGATAAGCGTCGACCAGCGGCGCATCGATCTGGCGCGGATTGGCCATCGCCTCCAGCACCGACGATTTGGTGATGGCGTTGAAGACGACGCGGCTGACCGGCTTGTCCTTCAGCGCGCGCTTCTGCTTGAGCACTTCCAGAACGTGCCAGGAGATGGCTTCACCTTCGCGATCCGGGTCGGTGGCGAGGATCAGGCCGTCGGCGTCCTTGACTGCCTTGGCGATGTCGGCGAGCCGCTTGCCGGAGGCGGTGTCGACCGCCCAGGACATGGCAAAATCTTCATCCGGGCGCACCGAGCCATCCTTGGCCGGCAAATCGCGGACATGGCCGAACGAGGCCAGAACCTTGTAGTTCCTGCCCAGATATTTGTTGATTGTTTTTGCCTTGGCCGGCGATTCGACGACGACGACGTCCATGAGGTCTCATATCAGCTGTGATGCGGCAGAAGAATTCCGCTGCGCGCGACGAAATCTCGGTTCTGTTCGTCGCTCACATGGCCGCGCTTTTGCATCCGGTCAAGGGCAAGCGCCCAAATTGCGGGGCCGCTGACAGCAATACACTCTTAGAGTGTATGGAGAACATCACATATTTTAGAATGAGTGGGCGCAAGCCTCGGAAGATTGGGAGAGGTTCAATTTGTTGCTGGTCCAATCGGCCTGGAATGGGTCAAGTCGAGTCCGTGACGGCCCGGTCGCCGGACTTGGAGGGATGCCCGGCGGCCGGTGAGAAGTCCCGTTTGGCGGAACTCCCGATGGGGAAATCAGTCCGCCTTGACAACGTGCCAGACGCCGGCGACGCCATCACCGGTCACGTCGCCGGCCTTCTTGTCCTTGATGAAGGTGTAAACCGGCTTGCCGTCATAGGCCCACATCTTGGTGCCGTCGGTACGGTCGACGACGCTCCATTCATCGTCCGCCTTGGCGCCGGCCTTGGCCTTCAGCGGCGGCCAGTTGGTGGCGCACTTGTCGTAGCAGTTGGTCTTGCCCTTCTCGTCCTTGTCATAGGTGTAGAGCGTCATGCCATTGGCGTCGGTGTAGATCTTGGTGCCATTGACCTCGGCTTCCTTCCACGCTTCGGCGGCAAAGGATGCGGCGGTGCTGAGCAGGAGCGCGGCCAGCGCCGCAGTTATCGTTTTCATGGAAATCTCCGTGGCTGATATTCGAAGGCGCGCGGGAAATCGCGGCCTCGTCGTGTCAACGCCCTGCGCGGATGCTTTCTTCCCCGCCCGCGATGACTTGCCACACGATGGTGATTGGCGGACGAACCGGCGTGCCGCTATATCGGACGCCAAAGGTTGGAGTTTTGGAATGGCATTGGATATCGGCTATGTCAGCGCGGTCGGGGCGGGGGCCATCTCGTTCCTTTCGCCATGCGTGCTGCCGCTAGTGCCGCCTTATCTCTGCTACATGGCCGGCGTCTCCGTCGACGATTTCCGCGGCAATGCAGGTGCGACGGCACGCGAGGGCGCGCGCGGCGCGCTGCTCTATTCCTCGATCGCCTTCGTGCTCGGTTTTTCCACCGTGTTCGTCGCGCTAGGCGCCGGCGCGTCGACCATCGGCCGGCTGCTGCGCGTCTGGCAGGAGCCGCTGGCGATGGGCGCCGGCGTGCTGATCATCCTGATGGGCCTGAACTTTTTGGGCATCCTGCGCATCCCGCTTCTGTCACGCGAGGCGCGCTTCCAGTCGCAGGGCAAGCCGGCCAGCGCCGTCGCCGCCTATGTCATGGGCCTTGCCTTCGCCTTCGGCTGGACGCCCTGCATCGGCCCGGTGCTGGGGCCGATCCTGACGCTGGCCGGTGGCCGCGAGACGGTCGGCGAGGGGGCTCTTCTGCTCGCCGCCTATTCGCTCGGCCTCGGTATCCCGTTCCTGATTGCCGCGCTGTTCTCCGGCGCTTTCATGCGCTTCCTCGGCAAATTCCGCGTCCATCTCGGCCGCGTCGAAAAGGCGATCGGCGCGCTGCTGGTGGTCGCCGGCGTGTTTTTCCTCACCGGCGGCGTGCAGACGGTGTCGTACTGGCTGCTTGAGAATTTCCCGGTGCTGGGGCGGCTGGGCTGACGCTTGTCAGCTTGGGGTGAGGCACGGGATTGAACTGTGGACCCGCTGATTAAGAGTCAGCTGCTCTGCCATCTCACCGGAATTTAACCGCATTGGTGCAGCATGGCGCCACTGCTATCCTGTATTGATTCCCAACCCTTTCATACGGTTGCCCGTCCATGAGCCAGAGATCCTGCCTGTCCGTCATCCTCGCAGCCGGCGAAGGCACGCGCATGAAGAGCGCGCAGCCGAAGGTGCTGCATCAGATCGCCGGGTTGCCGATGGTGGCCCATGTGGTCAAGGCGGCCGAAGCCGCGGGTGCGAGCGGGCTGGCGCTGGTGATTGGCCATGGCGCCGACGAGATGCGCAAGGCGGCGGCGAAGTTTGCACCGAAGGCGGAAACCTTCGAGCAGGAAAAGCGCTTGGGTACGGCGCATGCCGTTATCGCTGCCCGCGCAGCGATATCAAGGGGTTATGACGACGTCCTCGTGATGTTTGGCGACACGCCACTGATCGATGCGGATGCGCTCACGGTGGCGCGGCGGAGATTGGCGGAAGGTGCTGCCGTCGTGGTGATCGGATTCCGCCCACCCAATCCGACCGGCTATGGCCGGTTGATCGAAAAGGATGGCAAGCTCACAGCTATCCGCGAGGAAAAAGACTGCTCCGAAGAGGAGAAGAAAATCGGCTTCTGCAATGCCGGCATGATGGCGGTGGCCGGCGCGCACGCGCTGAAACTGCTCGACGCGGTCGGCAACGAGAATGCCAAGGGCGAGTATTATCTGACCGATATCGTCGAGATCGCCAGTGCACAAAATCTCGATGTCGTTGCCACCGAAGCCAGCTTCGAAAGCGCGCTCGGCATCAACAATCGCGCCGAACTGGCGCAAGCCGAAGCCATCTGGCAACAGCGCCGGCGCCATGACGCGATGCTGTCGGGCGTGACTCTGATCGCCCCGGAAACCGTGTTTTTCTCGCACGACACCGAAATCGGCGCCGACACCATCGTCGAACCCAACGTCTGGTTTGGTCCGGGCGTGAGGATCGCCAGCGGCGCCAAAATCCACGCCTTCAGCCACATCGAGGGCGCCACCATCGCTTCCAATTGCGATGTCGGGCCGTTCGCCCGGCTGCGGCCAGGCGCCGATCTCAGGAACAAGGCAAAGGTCGGCAATTTCTGCGAGGTCAAGCAAGCCGTTATCGAGGACGGCGCCAAGGTCAACCATTTGACCTATATTGGCGACGCGCGTGTCGGCGCGGGCGCCAATATCGGGGCGGGCACCATCACCTGCAACTACGACGGCTACTCAAAGTTCTTCACGGACATCGGCGAGGGCGCCTTCATCGGCTCCAATTCCTCGCTCGTGGCCCCGGTCACCATCGGCAATGGCGGCTATATCGCCTCGGGCAGCGTCATCACCGAAAGCGTGCCCGACGATGCGCTGGCCTTCGGCCGCGCCCGCCAGAAGACGATCCCCGGCAAGGGAAAGGAATTGCGCGAACGCTTTGCTTCCGCGGCGGCCGCGAAGAAGAAAGCGGCTGGCGCCGACCATTAGCGATTGGGTCGACGGTCTGCTTTTTCGCCGAAGCAATCGAAAAAACCGAACGATTGCCGTAACCGGATTGCAAGAGCGGGCTGTCATGGTGCATGCCTGCTGAAGCGTCCGTTACAGCGGACGAAATGCAATGTGACTTTCGCGGCAGGCCGGCCACGCCTAAATATCGCTGGTTTTCCGTGGGCAATCGGGGACTGTCTGCATGTGCGGTATCGTTGGAATCGTCGGCCACTCGCAGGTTGCGCCGCTCATCGTCGACGCACTGAAGCGGCTCGAATATCGCGGCTATGACTCCGCTGGCGTCGCCACCATCGAGAAGGGCGCGCTCGGCCGCCGCCGTGCCGAGGGCAAGCTGGTCAACCTCGAACGCCGGCTCAAGGATGAGCCGCTCGACGGCATGATCGGTATCGGCCATACGCGCTGGGCAACCCACGGCGTGCCCAACGAGACCAATGCGCACCCGCATTTTTCGGACGGCGTCGCCATCGTCCACAACGGCATCATCGAGAATTTCGCCGAACTGCGCGAGGAGCTGATCCGCGACGGCTATTCCTTCTCGTCGCAGACCGACACCGAGGTCGTGGCACACCTGGTGGCGCGCGAACTCGCCAGGGGGCTGAAGCCGGTCGAGGCCGCGCATCAGGCGCTGAAGCGGCTGGAAGGCGCCTTTGCGCTAGCCATCATGTTCAAGGGTGACGAGGACCTGATCGTCGGCGCGCGCAATGGCCCGCCTTTGGCCGTTGGCCATGGCGACGGCGAGATGTTTTTGGGGTCCGACGCCATCGCGCTCGCTCCGTTCACCAATTCGATCACCTATCTCGAGGACGGCGACTGGGCGGTGGTGCGCCGCGACGGCGTCGCCATATTCGACATCGACGGCAAAAAGGTCGACCGCAAGCGCCAGCAGTCGCTCTCGACCAGCTTCATGGTCGACAAGGGCAACCGCCGCCATTTCATGGAGAAGGAGATCCATGAGCAGCCCGAGGTGATCTCGCACACGCTGGCTCATTATGTGGATTTCGTCTCCGGCGTTTCCAAGCCGCTCGATCTGCCATTCGACTTCGCCAAGATCGGCCGGCTGGCGATCTCCGCCTGTGGCACCGCCTATCTCGCCGGCCTGATCGGCAAATACTGGTTCGAGCGCTATGCGCGGCTCCCGGTCGATATCGATGTCGCGTCGGAATTCCGTTACCGCGAGATGCCGTTGTCGGCCAACGACGCCGCCTTCTTCATCTCGCAATCGGGCGAGACCGCCGATACTCTGGCCTCGTTGCGCTATTGCCGCAAGGCCGGGATGAAGATCGGCGCCGTCGTCAACGTGCGGGAATCGACCATGGCGCGCGAATCCGACGTCGTGCTGCCGACGCTGGCCGGGCCAGAGATTGGCGTCGCTTCGACCAAGGCTTTCACCTGCCAGCTGTCCGTGCTCGCGTCGCTTGCCGTGCGCGCCGGCGTGGCGCGCGGAGCGATCTCGAAGGAGCAAGAGAAAACGCTGGTGCGAGCGCTTTCGGAAGCGCCGCGCTATGCCAACCAGGTGCTGAAGCTCGAAGAGCAGATTGAACGGATCGCGCGGGAACTGTCGCGTTACAAGGACGTGCTCTATCTCGGACGGGACACCAATTTCCCGCTCGCCATGGAAGGCGCGCTGAAGCTGAAGGAGATTTCCTACATCCACGCCGAAGGCTATGCCGCCGGAGAGCTGAAGCATGGGCCGATCGCGCTGATCGACGAGAACATGCCGGTGATCGTGATCGCGCCGCACGACCGCATCTTCGAAAAGACCGTGTCCAACATGCAGGAAGTGGCGGCGCGTGGCGGCAAGATCATCCTGATCACCGACGCCAAGGGCGCGGCACAGGTGAGTCTGAAGACGATGGAGACCATCGTGCTTCCGGATGTGCCGGAAATCATCTCGCCGATCATCTATGCGCTACCGATCCAGATGCTCGCCTATTTCGCCGCCGTGTTCATGGGCACCGACGTCGACCAGCCGCGCAATCTGGCGAAGTCGGTGACGGTGGAATAGGCGCTTGTAAACAGGCGCCTTTAAAAACTTCGCAGTTCCAAAGCGTCTTCCGGTTCACTAATGTCGCGTCGCAATAGCGCCTCCGGTGAACCATGTCAGACGCTCCCAAGACTTCCGGCATGACACGGCTGAGGAACTATTTCCTCACGGGCTTCATCGTCTGCGCGCCGCTGGCGATCACCGCCTATATCGCCTGGTCGTTCATCGGCTGGGTCGATTCCTGGGTGAAACCGTATATTCCGGCGCGCTACAGCCCCGACACCTATCTGCCGTTTCCGGTTCCAGGGTTCGGGCTCATCGTTGCGCTCATCCTGATCACGCTGATCGGTTTTCTGACCGCCAACATTGTCGGCCGCGCCATAGTCGGCTTTGGCGAGCGCTTGCTTGGCCGCATGCCGCTGGTGCGCGGCATATACGGCTCGCTGAAGCAGATTTTTGAGACCGTGCTGTCGAACAAGGGCGACATGTTCCGCCAGGTTGGGCTGGTCGAATATCCACGCAAGGGCGTGTGGTCGCTGGTGTTCGTCGCCAGCGAAAAGGAAACCGAGATCAACCAGAAGCTCGACCAGGAAGGTGATCCGCTGATTGCCGTGTTCATGCCGTGCACGCCGAACCCGACGACCGGTTTCCTGATGTTTGTGCTGAAGTCGGACATCGTGCCGCTCGACATGACGATCGAGGACGGCGCCAAGCTGATCGTATCAGCCGGGTTGGTGGCTCCCGAGGTGAAGACGAAACTGGTGACGCTGAACGGCGAGCCGATCAACGGAACCCTGGCCAATCCGCCGCTAGGGCCTCACCCGGCGCGCAGGAGCCGCACGGCCTCGTCGCGGCCGAACAAGTAGAGCAGGAGCCGCAGCGCCTCGCCGCGGTCCGATTGCAGTTCTGGGTCGCGCGACAGGATCAGCCTGGCGTCGTTACGGGCGGCCTCCAGTAGGTCGGCATGCACCTCGATGCGCGCCACCTGGAAACCCGGCGTGCCGGACTGGCGGGTGCCCAGCAGTTCGCCTTCGCCGCGCAATTTCAGGTCCTCCTCGGCGATCAGGAAACCGTCCTCGGTCTCGCGCATCACCGACAGCCGGCGTTTTGCGGTCTCGCCAAGCGGATCCTTGTACAGCAGCACGCAGGACGAGGGCTTGTCGCCGCGTCCGACCCGGCCGCGCAGCTGGTGCAACTGGGCGAGGCCGAAGCGTTCGGCATGCTCGATGACCATGATCGTGGCGTCAGGAACGTCCACGCCGACCTCGATGACCGTGGTGGCGATCAGGATGCGCGTCTCGCCTTGCTTGAAGGCGCGCATCGCCTCGTCCTTCTCGACACCCTTCATGCGGCCGTGGACAAGGCCGATGCGATCGCCGAACAGCGGCTTCAGCGAGGCAAAGCGATCCTCGGCCGACATCAGTTTTATTTCTTCGGATTCCTCGACCAGCGGGCAAATCCAGTAGATCTTCTGGCCATCCGCGACGGCATCGAGCATGCGGCCGACCAGCTCGTCGAGCCGCTCCAGCGGCAGCGTGACGGTGCGGATCGGCTGGCGGCCGGCGGGTTTTTCCGTCAGCTTCGACACGTCCATGTCGCCGAAGGCGGTCAGCACCAGCGTGCGCGGGATGGGGGTCGCGGTCATGACCAGCATGTCGGGGGCGTCGCCCTTGGCGGTGATGGCAAGCCGCTGGTGGACGCCGAAGCGATGCTGCTCATCGATGACGGCCAGGACCAGGTCGTGGAAGCTGACCGTTTCCTGAAACAGCGCATGGGTGCCGACGACGATGTCGATC
This sequence comes from Mesorhizobium australicum WSM2073, assembly GCF_000230995.2. NCBI lineage: Bacteria > Pseudomonadati > Pseudomonadota > Alphaproteobacteria > Hyphomicrobiales > Phyllobacteriaceae > Mesorhizobium > Mesorhizobium australicum. The sequence continues at coordinate 3,944,033 of NC_019973.1, forward strand.
TCGCCGCTGGCAAGACCCGCCAGCGTTTCGGCTCGCTCGCGACCCTTTTCACGGCCGGTCAGGATGGCGATGCGCAAGCCGACCTTGGCGGCAAGCGGGGTGATCGTCGCCAGATGCTGGCGCGCGAGGATTTCGGTCGGCGCCATCAGCGCCGCCTGGCCGCCGGCCTCGACAGCGCGTGCCATGGCAAGCAGCGCCACCACCGTCTTGCCCGAGCCGACGTCACCTTGCAGCAGCCGCAGCATGCGCTCCGGATCGGCGAGATCAGCGTTGATTTCGGCGAGCGCGAATTCCTGCGAGGGCGTAAGCGAATAGGGAAGGGCTGTACGCAGCTTCTCGACGATGCGCCCATCGCCGACGAGAGGGCGGCCTGACAGGCGCCGCACCTTTGCCCGCACCAGAGCCAGCGAGACCTGGCCGGCGAGCAATTCATCATAGGCGAGGCGGCGCCATGCAGCCCCTTCGACCGCGACATCGATCGGATCAGCGGGATAATGGATGCGGGTCAGCGCGTCGCCGAAGGACGCAAAGCTCTGGCGGCGCATGAAGGCATCATCCTGCCATTCCGGCAGCTCCGGCAGGCGGCCGAGCGCCTGGCCGATCGCCCGGCGCAGCACCTTGCCCGAGAGGCCGGCGGTCAGCGGATAGACCGGTTCGACCAGCGGCAGGTTTTCCGCTTCGCTGGCGAGCGCGATATGGTCGGGGTGGACCATGGTTGGGCGGCCGTTGAACCATTCCATCCGGCCTGACACCACGACATGCTCGCCCACAGGCATTGCCTTTTCGAGATAGGCGGCATGGGCATGGAAGAAGGTCAGGCCGATTTCGCCCGTGTCGTCATGGGCGTACACCCGGTAGGGCACCGACCTGTTGCCGCGCGGTGGCGGCTGGTGGCGGTCTATGCGCAGCTCAAGCGTGACGATGGCGCCTTCGGCCGCGAGTGCGATGCCCGGCCGGTGTCGGCGGTCGATGACGGTGTGCGGCAGCACGAACAGGAGGTCGCCGGCGCGTGCGGCGCGGTCGCCGAGATCGGCGGCAACGACCTTCTCGATCAGCGCGCCAACCTTCGGCCCGACGCCGGCAAGCGAGGTGATCGGGACAAATAGGGGATCGAGGATGGAAGGACGCATGATGTCAGCTTATGTCGCGACGGCCGCAGCGCAAGGCTGACAGCGCCCACTATCCACGCTATATGCGCCGCTTGAAGCGAGGATGCGGCACAATGACCGGAACGAAACGATCAAGCGAGGGGCTGGACGCCCATCGCCGCAAGCTGTTGTTCCGTTCCTGGCATCGCGGCATGCGCGAGATGGATCTCATCCTCGGCACCTTCGCCGATGCCGAGATCGGCACCTTGACCGCCGACGAAATCGACCAATATGAGAGGCTCCTCGATATTGTCGACACGGAATTCCTGCCGCTGGTTACGGGCGAACGCCCGGTGCCGGCGGAGATCGACTGTGCCGTCCTGCAAAAAATCCTGGCGTCCCGCCGGACCATGACTTTCTGAACACACGCAATTCCAGGAAAAGTGCGCAGCGGTTTTCCCATGGGAATTGCGACAAACAAGACCGTGATTTGATGGCTCTCATTCCCACCATTGGCTTGCCGAAGGGCCGCGCCGGCCAGTTCATCGTCGACGGTGTCGCGGACGGCTACGAGGCTTTCGCGCTGGTGCAGACGGCGCTCGAGATCGCGCCCGACAAGCCGGTGCTGTTCGTGGCCCGCGACGGCCAGCGCCTGCCTTCGATCATCGAGGCGCTGTCCTTCGTCGCGCCGGGCCTGCCTGTGCTGGAACTGCCTGCCTGGGACTGCCTGCCATACGACCGTGTCTCGCCCGGTTCGGATGCCGCCGCCAAGCGCCTCGATGCGCTGACCGCCATGATCGCACTGGCGAAGAAACGGCACCGTGCCGTAATTCTCACCACCGCCAATGCGCTGCTGCAGCGCATTCCGCCCGCGGAGCTTGTCGAGGCCCAAACCTTCCACGCCAGGCCCGGCAACCAGATCGACATGAATGCGCTGATCGCCCGGCTGGAGACGTCGGGATTCGAGCGGGTGCCGACCGTGCGCGGCATCGGCGAATTCGCGGTGCGCGGCGGCATTCTCGACCTCTTTGCACCCGGCTGGAGCGAGGCGCTAAGGCTTGATTTCTTCGGCGACACGCTGGAATCGATCCGCGTCTTCGATGCCGCCACGCAGCGCACCACCGGCCAGCGCAAGTCGATGGCGCTTCAGGCGATGAGCGAGGTGGCGCTGACGCCCGAAACCATCAGCCGCTTCCGCCGCTCCTATATCGAGGCTTTCGGCGCACCCCAGCGTGACGACGGACTCTATGCGGCGGTCAGCGAAGGCCGGCGCTTCGCGGGCATGGAGCATTGGCTGCCGTTCTTCTACGAGCGGCTGGAGACGGTGTTCGACTACCTGCCCGACGCACCCGTGGTTTTCGACCATCTGGCACATGAGGCGCTGGCCGAGCGCCATACGCTGATCCTCGATCACTACGAGGCGCGCAAAAAGCAGGCTGACGCGGCGCTCAAGGATGCGGTCCCCTACAAGCCGGTAGCGCCGGATCTGCTCTATCTCTCGCCGGAGAATCTGAAGGCTTCGCTTGGCGAGCGCGAAGACATCGACTTTACCGTGTTCGACGCGCCGGACCTGGGGAGCAAGAAAGTCTTCCACGCCGGCTCGCGCCATGGCCGCAGCTTCGTCGAGGAGCGAGCCGATCCGAACGTCAACGTCTTCGATGTCGTCGTCCGGCACATAGCCGACGAGCGCGCGGCGCGCCGCCGGGTCGTTATCGCCGGCTGGACCGAGGGCTCGCTCGACCGCCTTGGCCAGATCCTGGCCGAGCACCATCTCGGCAATCTCAAGCAGGTCGAGACGCTGGCGGAGGCCGAACAGCTCGAGCCGGGACAGGCCGCATTGGCGGTTTTGCCGCTGGAATCCGGTTTTGAGACCGAAAAGCTGGTCGTCGTCGCCGAACAGGACATTTTGGGCGACCGGCTGATCCGCCGCTCGAAGCGCAAGAAGCGCGCGTCCGACTTCATCGCCGAAGCCTCGGCCTTGTCGGCCGGCGATATTGTCGTCCATGCCGACCATGGCATTGGCCGTTTCATCGGTCTGCGCACCATCGAAGCGGTTGGCGCGCCGCATGACTGCCTGGAAATCCACTATGCCGGCGACGACCGGCTGTTCCTGCCGGTGGAAAACATCGAGCTGCTGTCGCGCTATGGCTCCGACACGGCCGAAGCGACGCTGGACAAGCTGGGCGGCGGCGCCTGGCAGTCGCGCAAGGCGAAGCTGAAGCGGCGCCTGCTTGACATGGCCGGACAACTGATCCGCATCGCCGCCGAGCGGCAGATGCGGGCCGCACCGGCCCTGGTGCCGGCCGAAGGCCTCTATGACGAGTTCGCCGCCCGGTTCCCCTACGAGGAAACCGACGACCAGCAGACGGCCATTGACTCGGTACGTGACGATCTCGGCGCGGGTAGGCCAATGGACCGGCTGATCTGCGGCGATGTCGGCTTCGGCAAGACCGAAGTGGCGCTGCGCGCCGCCTTTATCGCGGCGATGGAAGGGTTTCAGGTCGCGGTGGTGGTGCCGACGACACTGTTGTCGCGTCAGCATTTCAAGACATTCTCGCAGCGTTTCTCAGGGCTTCCCATCCGTGTCGCCCAGGCGTCACGGCTGGTGGGCTCAAAGGAATTAGCGGAGACCAAGAAGGGCATTGCCGAAGGGCAGGTCGATATCGTTATCGGCACCCATGCGCTGCTGGGCTCCGCGATTTCGTTCAAGAATCTCGGCCTGCTGATCATCGACGAGGAGCAGCATTTTGGCGTCAAGCATAAGGAACGGCTGAAGGATCTGAAGACCGACGTCCATGTTCTGACCCTGTCGGCGACGCCGATCCCGCGCACGCTGCAACTGGCGCTGACGGGCGTGCGCGAACTGTCGCTGATCGCCACGCCACCGGTCGACCGCATGGCGGTGCGCACCTTCATCTCGCCCTTCGACCCGCTGGTCATTCGCGAGACGTTGTTGCGCGAGCGCTACCGAGGCGGCCATTCCTTCTATGTCGTTCCGCGTATCAGCGATCTGGTGGAAATCCATGATTTCCTGAAGGAATCTGTTCCTGAGCTGAAGGTAGCGGTGGCGCATGGGCAGATGCCACCGGGCGAACTCGACGACATCATGAACGCGTTCTATGACGGCCAGTATGATGTGCTTTTGTCGACGACCATCGTCGAATCCGGACTCGACATCCCGACCGCAAACACGCTGATCATCCACCGCGCCGACATGTTCGGCCTGTCGCAGCTCTACCAGTTGCGCGGCCGCGTCGGGCGCTCGAAGGTGCGCGCCTATGCGCTGTTCACCCTGCCGGCCAACCGCAAGCTCACCGACACTGCCGAGCGCCGTCTGAAGGTACTGCAGTCGCTCGACACGCTCGGCGCCGGCTTCCAGCTCGCCAGCCATGACCTGGATATCAGGGGCGCCGGCAACCTGCTGGGGGAGGAGCAGTCCGGGCACATCAAGGAGGTCGGTTTCGAGCTCTACCAGCAGATGCTGGAGGAAGCGGTCGCCGAGGTGAAGGATTCCGGCGAGGTGCAGGATGGCGGATGGTCGCCGCAGATCGCCGTCGGCACGGCGGTGATGATCCCGGAAGGCTACGTGCCGGACCTGCAGCTCAGGCTGGCGCTGTACCGCCGTCTCGGCGATCTCGAAAACACCGAGGAGATCGACGCCTTCGGCGCCGAACTGATCGACCGTTTCGGCCCGTTGCCGGAGGAAGTGAAACATCTCCTCAAGATCGTCTTCATCAAGGCGCTGTGCCGCAAGGCCAATGTCGAGAAGCTCGATGCCGGGCCGAAGGGTATCGTCATCCATTTCCGCAAGCGCGAGTTCTCGAACCCGGTCGGGCTGGTCAAGTATATTGGCGAGCAGGGTTCGCTGGCCAAGATCAGGGCCGACCATAGCGTGGTCTTCATCCGCGACTGGCCGACGGCGGAGAAGCGTCTGGCGGGCTCGGCTGTGGTCATGACGCAACTGGCGCGACTGGTGGATAAGGCAGCCTGATCTCGCCTTTCGGGCCGTCCTGGGCGCGTCAGCCATTCGCCAGCACCGAAATTCCGGTCTAGAATAGGAAATCGGCTTCGTGTATGGAGCCGCCACCCCAGTTTGGGGCGGGAAATGGCGGGCGAGGGTGTCCGCCGGAAAGAGCGTTGGGTGCAGCGATGACGAAATGGTCGCCGAATTCGTGGAGAGCAAAGCCGATCAAGCAAGTTCCCGCCTATCCGGACCTTGCCGCGCTGAAGAACACGGAAGCCCAACTCGCCACCTTCCCGCCGCTGGTCTTTGCCGGCGAAGCGCGCAAGCTGAAGAAGCAGTTGGCAGCGGTTGCCGCCGGCGAAGCCTTCCTGCTCCAGGGTGGTGATTGCGCGGAGAGTTTTGCCGAGCATGGCGCCGACAACATCCGCGACTTCTTCCGCGTCTTCCTGCAGATGTCCGTGGTGCTGACCTTCGCCGGTGCGCAGCCGGTGGTGAAGGTTGGCCGTGTCGCCGGCCAGTTCGCCAAGCCGCGCTCGTCCGACAACGAGACCAAGGGCGAAGTGACGCTGCCGAGCTATCGCGGCGACATCATCAACGGCATCGAGTTCGACCAGAAGTCGCGCATTCCCGATCCCGCCCGCCAGGAAATGGCCTACCGCCAGTCGGCGGCCACGCTCAACCTCCTGCGTGCCTTCGCGCAGGGCGGTTATGCCAGCCTGGAGAATGTGCATCGCTGGATGCTCGGCTTCGTCTCCGACAGCCCGCAGGGCGAGAAATACGAGTCGCTTGCCAACCGCATCACCGAGACGATGGATTTCATGCGCGCGGTCGGCATTACGTCCGAAACCAATTTCGCGCTGCGCGAAACCGACTTCTACACCAGCCACGAGGCCCTGCTGCTCGGCTACGAGGAGGCGCTGACCCGTGTTGATTCCACCTCGGGCGACTGGTACGCCACGTCGGGTCACATGATCTGGATCGGCGACCGCACGCGTCAACCCGACCACGCCCATGTCGAATATTGCCGCGGCATCAAGAACCCGCTCGGCCTGAAATGCGGTCCGTCGCTGACGCCGGACGGTCTGCTGGAACTGATCGACCTGCTGAACCCCGAGAACGAGCCGGGCCGGCTGACGCTGATCGCCCGCTTCGGTTCGGACAAGGTTGCCGACCATCTGCCGAAGCTGGTGCGCGCTGTGCAGAAGGAGGGCCGCAGCGTGGTCTGGTCGTCGGATCCGATGCATGGCAACACGATCGAGGCGGCCGGCTACAAGACACGGCCCTTCGACCGCATCCTGAAGGAGGTGCAGACCTTCTTCGAGGTGCACCGCGCCGAAGGCACGCATCCGGGCGGCATCCATGTTGAGATGACCGGCAAGAACGTCACCGAATGCACCGGTGGCGCCCGTGCCATCACCGCCGAGGAGTTGCAGGACCGCTATCACACCCATTGCGATCCGCGTCTCAACGCCGACCAGGCGATCGAACTGGCCTTCCTGGTCTCGGACCTGTTGAAGAAGAGCCATCCGGTGCAGCACAAGCAGGTCGCGAACGGCTGATCTCGGCCAATTGGAACCGATAAAGGAAAGGCGCCTGGGAAACCGGCGCCTTTTTTATTGCAACTTCGGTTTGTGCTTCCGACCGTGTCGGCGCAACCGGCAAAAGCGAAAGCCTCAGTCTTTCTTGTAAAGCAGCCAGCTTTTGCCGGCGCGCCCTGCCATGGCTGAATGCCTGGTGACGCGGTTGCGCCCGCTGACCTTGGAGCGGTAGAGCGCCCGATCCGCCTTGGTGTAGAGGTCTTCGGGGCCTTCGGCCTCTGATGCCATGCAGATGCCCATCGATACCGTCACGGTGCCGTAATTCATGCCGGTCTGGCTGCTGGTGAACGGCGTCTGCTCGATCAGGGCGCGAATGCGTTCCGCGATCTCGTAGGTTGCGTCCTCGCTGGCGCCCTCGATGATCAGCGCGAACTCCTCGCCGCCGGTTCGGGCGACGAACATGTCGCCGCGGATGCTGGTCTGCAAAATCTCGGCGATGATCTGGATGATCTTGTCGCCGACAGGATGGCCATAGCGGTCATTAATGTCCTTGAACCGGTCGATGTCGACAAGGACAAGGGCATTGAACAGAATACCCTTGTTGCTGTTGTAGATCCTGGTGATTTCCTTGTCGAAAGCGCGACGATTCCAGATCTGGGTCAACGGATCCGTATCGGCCAGCCGCTTGTATTCCTCGAGCTTCGACTTGACGCTCTCAAGCTCCGCCGTCTTGTCGCTGAGCGTCGAGGCGACCTGCCGGCCGTGGTCGATCGTCGAATTGGTTGCGATCGTCATTGCGTTGGCGATCTTTTGCAGAAGATCCTGGGAGAGAAGGCTGCGGTTGCTCAGGCCACTGGATGTCTCGTCGAGGATCCTGCCGTATTTTTCGATATGGCTGCGCTCGCTGCGCAGGAGCGACGCGACCTCCTCAAGCTCCTTGGCGATGACGTCCCGGGCATGCTCGATGATGCCGGGGCCATGATTATGGGCAAAGAAAGCGCGCCCGATCTGATCCAGCTCATCCTGCGTCGGCCGGCTGCTCAGCGACAGGACGGCAAGACCGAGCTCGCGGTTGGTGCCGCTCAGGGCCTCATAGAAGATCTCGTAGTTGCGCGGCAGGCCGAGCACGCCAAGCTGGCGCATGGTGGCCACGACTGTGCTTGCGATCTCAGTGTTTCGTTCGGTCTGGGTGGCCGCCGGCTGCATGGTTGTTCGCTCTTCCCTTGGGAACGCGCCTGAACTTGGCGCATATCCATCATCGCTGACGCGGGGACGCCACCCATTCGAAGCCGACACACGAAAAGGCGCGTCCCCACACGCGACCTTCGATGGAGACCACCATAGATGCAGTAGCGCTAAAGTTTCCTTAATCGGCAGAACTCACGCCTTTTCGCTACATCAGGCTGCATGCGTCCAACCAAACTATCAACCTCCAGGCAGCGCTGATTGGCGGCGTTGCATGCAAATTCGCGTACCGATCTGGCTGAGCGAAACTGAACTTCAGATTTTCCACAACAACAGATGTCGCAATTGCTTACGCATGACGGCCGCAAAGCTGGAATGCTGGTGCCTTCGTCAGACTACAGTTTAGGGGAGAAACCCAGTGCGGGAGAGTCACCAGGGATCATGCCTGTGCGGAGCGGTCCGCTTCCGGACAAGTGGGGCACTGCGTGGCGTCGTCTACTGCCATTGTTCGCAATGCCGCAAACAGAGCGGGCATTTCTATGCCGCGACCAATGTTGCCGATACCGACATCGTGATCGAAGGCACGGAAAGCATCACCTGGTATGAAGCGTCCGGCTTCGCCAGGCGCGGCTTTTGCAAGACATGCGGGTCGCTGCTGTTCTGGAAGGCGATGGACCAAGACCATATCTCGGTCATGGCGGGATCGTTCGACAAGCCGACAGCGCTCGAGGGCGAATGTCATATCTTCGTCGGCGACAAGGGCGACTATTATTCGATCGACGATGGGCTGCCGCAGTTTGAAAAGTCGACACCGGCCATACCGGTAGCCGAATGAAATTTGGACGATCCGCCTTATTCCATTGATCGGGGCATTGCTTTATCCCGGGCCGGTGATTCCGAGAGGGGCCTTGGCATGCAGCGGCTGATCGATGCTTTTATCAATTCGGTGCGGGCATTTCGCAAGCTTGCGGTTAGCGAGAAGGCTTTCCAGCAGGAACTGATGCTGCTGGTGCTGGCCTTGCCCGCTGGCTGGTTCGTTTCGGTGTCTTGGCGCGGTTACGCGCTGCTGATCGGCGCGGTGCTCCTCTTGATCATGGTCGAAGTGCTGAACACGGGCATCGAGGCGGCGTGCGACGCAATTTCTCGTGAATTCCATATCGATATCCAGCTCGCCAAGGATTGTGGCTCGCTGGCGGTGCTGATTTCTGTGGTGATTGCCGGCGGCGTCTGGGGCATCGCTCTCATTGAGCGCATAACGGGGGTGCCGATCTGAAGCTTTGATGCCTATATGACGGTCACCAAAGGAGACCGTCATGGCAGAGGTCACGAATTCATCGCCTCTCGAACGCCTGGGCCTGCCGGACGACCTGCGCTGGCTGGCCGACAAATATCCCCGCGAAAGCTGGCAGGCTCACGCCAACATTCACGGCATGGCCAATATGTGGCTGCAGCGGCACGACATGTTCCGCGAACTCGGCGGCATGCTCACCGGCGGTATTGGCAACTATCGCGAGGGCAGACTGACGGCCCCCGATTTCGCGCGCTGGTTCGCGCCGCGCCTCAACCATTTTCTCGGGCATCTCGACGGCCACCACAATGTCGAGGATTACCAGTATTTCCCGGCCTTCACCAAGGCGGAGCCCCGTCTGAAGCGCGGGTTCGAGATTCTCGATGCCGACCACCACACCATCCATGTAGGATTGGAGCGCAACGCCGAGGCGGCGAACGCGTTCATCCGTACACTTCAGGAGAGTGAGGACAAGCAGCGCTTCGCCGCCGATGCCTATGCCGACGAAAACAACCGTCTGATCGCGATGCTGACCCGGCATCTGGCCGATGAGGAGGACCTGATCATCCCGCTCATCCTCGATCGGGGGGACCAGGCGCTCGGCATCGACTGACGGTCAAAACTCCTTGTCGCGCTCCCGCTTGGCGACATGGCGGGCGACAAGCCAGGCAAGCACGGCCACGGCAAGGCCGATGCCGAGCCCGACGAACAGCCGCTTGTGCTGCATCAGGGCCTGGCCGATCAACTGCTCGGCTCCCAATCCGAAGACATAGCCGATCGTGCTGAACAGGACCGCCCAGATGACCGAGGAAATGGCGTTGAGGATGATGAAGCGCGGCGCCGCTATGGTCGAAAGGCCGGCCGCGATGCCGCCGACCAGGCGCATGCCGTAGACATAGCGGTTCGACAGCACGAAGATGTTGGGATGGGTGTTGAGCAGGCGGTAGGCGCGGCGAAAGCCAGGCCGCCGGCGCAGCCTGACGATATGGCGATTGTCGGCGAAACTTCTGCCGAGGATGAAGAAAAAGGTGTCGCCAGCGAAGGCGCCCAGCGCTGCCGCGACGAAGGCATGCCACAGCACGAAAACATGCTGGTGGGCGAAGAAGCCTCCCAGGATCGCGGCACTTTCGCCTTCGGCCACGCAGCCTAGAAAAACCGCCAGCAACCCGTATTGCTCGATGAAATGGTGGATCGCTTCGGTCATGAGGCCGACTGCTGTGACAGTCTTTCGTCGATCCGCTTGACCAGTTCGGCCAGCCGCACGATTTCGTCGCGCATGCCGATGATCTGGCTGTGGCGCAGTTCGTCCAGCTTCTCATGCAGCGCCATGATCTCGATCTCGGCCTTCAGATTGACCTCGTAATCATGGGCGGCATCGATGCGGTCGCGTTCGGTCTGGCGGTTCTGCGCCATCATGATCACCGGCGCCTGCAATGCGGCGACCATCGACAGGACGAGGTTGAGGAAGATGAAGGGGTAGGGGTCGAATGCATCGCGCGACAACAGCCAGACATTGGCTGATGTCCACACGATCAGGAAGGCGATGAAGGTCAGGATGAACGACCAGGAGCCGCCGATGCGGGCGATCGTATCGGCAAGGCGGTCGCCAAAAGTCTGGTGGAAAGCGACGGCCTTGTTGGTGTCCCTGGTGATGGTGGTACGCTCGATGGTGCTTTGCAGCACCCGGTTTTCCAACTGGCTCAGCCCATCCGGCTTCCGCTTCAGCCAACGGTTCGCCAGGTCGTCGATGGTCTTGTTCATGGCGTCTCCAAGCGCTTTGCTGCGCTAAAGCGCGTCGCGTCGAAGCGGATTGAGGCGACGCGCTTTAGGTTTTTGCTTTTATGCATGTCGTCTTCCCAAAACCGTTTTGGGCGACATGCATTAGAGGTAGAGGCTGCCGGCCCGGGCGGGAAGTGCTAGATTGAGGCGAACCGAGGGGACCGATGGCCGACTTCAAGAAAATTCGCGCTCGCGCGGCAAATCGCAAGGGCGGTGAGGCGGAACTGACCTCGCTGTTGGGTCCGATACCCGACAATGCCGCCGTCGCCGACATTGCCGACGCCCGCATCCTTTCGACCATGGCCGAGCGCGTCTTTGCCGCCTGGTTTCGTCTGCGCGTCATCGAGCAGAAATGGCCCGGTTTCGAGGAAGCGTTCCTGCGCTTCGAGCCGAAGCGGCTTTTGTTCCAGCCCGACGATTTCTGGCACGATCTGGCCTCGGACCAGCGCATCGTGCGCAATCCGCAGAAGATCAGGTCCGTTCGCGACAACGCCGCCTTCGTCGAGCGCGTGTCCCGGGAACATGGCGGCTTCGGCAATTTTCTCGCCGAATGGCCCGCCGATGACCAGGTCGGGCTGATGGCCTATCTCGGCAAGCATGGCAGCCGGCTCGGCGGCAACACCGGCCAGTATTTTTTGCGCTGGCTGGGCTGGGATGCTTTCGTCATTTCGGCCGACATGGCGGCAGCCCTTCGCGACGCGGGCCTCGACATCGCGGACAATCCGACATCGAAGAAGGACCTCGACAACATCCAGGTCCAGATCAACCGATGGGCCGACGAGACAGGGCTGCCGCGCCGGCATCTCTCGCGCATCCTGGCCATGTCGATCGGCGAAAACCACTCTCCGCAATCGCTGCGCGAGTATATGGGCGACGATTGACGGGCTGAATTGGTCCAAACGAACGCCATTGCGAGGTGAATTCCGCCGCGCTAAGTCAGCAGCATGACCAAGAAGCTCGACATACTGCGTATCGCCATCGCCCAGCTCAACCCGACTGTCGGCGACGTCGCCGGCAACCTCGCCAAGGCGCGCGAGGCGAGGGCGGATGCCGCCCGCCAGGGCGCCGATCTCGTGCTCTATACCGAGCTTTTCCTCGCCGGCTATCCGCCGGAGGATCTGGTGCTCAAGCCGGCGTTCCTCAAGGCATGCGAGCGGGCAGCACAGGATTTTGCCGCGGACACCGCCGATGGCGGTCCCGGCGTCATCATCGGCACGCCGCTGAAGCGCAAGAGCGGCACGCATAATTCCATCGTCTTCGCCGATGGCGGCAAGATCATCGCCGAACGCTACAAGCTCGACCTGCCCAATTACGGCGAATTCGACGAGAAGCGCGTCTTCCAGGCCGGGCCCGAGATCCAGGGACCGGTCAACTTCCGCGGCGTGCGCATCGGCATACCGATCTGCGAGGACATCTGGGGCGACGTCGCGGTCTGCGAGACGCTGGCCGAAAGCGGCGCGGAAATCCTGCTGGTGCCGAACGGGTCGCCCTATTATCGCGCCAAGATCGACGTTCGCCACCAGGTCGTGATCAAGCAAGTCATCGAATGCGGCCTGCCGATGATCTATGCCAACCAGCTCGGCGGCCAGGACGAGCTGATCTTCGACGGCGCCTCCTTCGCCATCGGGGCGGACAAGACGCTCGCCTTCCAGATGAGTCAGTTCGAGGATGCGGTGGACGTCACCACCTGGAAACGTACCGATGATGGCTGGGTCTGTTCGGAAGGACCGATGTCGAAAATCCCGGACAAGGAGGAGGCCGACTACCGCGCCTGCATGCTCGGCCTGCGCGATTACGTCAACAAGAACGGCTTCAAGAATGTGGTGCTTGGCCTCTCCGGCGGCATCGACTCCGCGATCTGTGCCGCATTGGCCGTCGATGCGCTGGGCGAGGAACGGCTGCGTGCCGTCATGATGCCTTATCGCTACACTTCGAAGGATTCCCTCAAGGACGCCGAGGACTGCGCCCGCGCCCTCGGCTGCCGCTATGACATCGTCCCGATCTTCGAGCCCGTCGAAGGCTTTTTGCATGCGCTGACGCAATTGTTCGAAGGCACCAAGGAAGGCATCACCGAGGAGAATTTGCAGAGCCGCGCGCGCGGCACCATCTTGATGGCAATCTCCAACAAATTCGGCTCGATGGTCGTCACTACGGGCAACAAGAGCGAGATGTCGGTCGGCTACGCCACCCTCTACGGCGACATGAATGGCGGCTTCAATCCGATCAAGGACCTTTACAAGATGCAGGTCTACGCGCTCTCGCGCTGGCGCAACAGCCATGTGCCGCCGGGTGCGCTCGGGCCTTCGGGCGAGGTGATCCCGAAGAACATCATCGACAAGGCGCCATCGGCCGAATTGCGCGAGAACCAGACCGACCAGGATTCGCTGCCGCCCTATCCGGTGCTGGACGACATCCTCGAATGCCTGGTCGAGAACGAGATGGGCGTCGACGACATCGTCTCGCGCGGCCATGACCGGGCGACGGTGGCGCGCATCGAACACCTGCTCTACATCGCCGAGTACAAGCGCAGGCAGGCGGCACCGGGTGTGAAGATCACCAGGAAGAATTTTGGCCGCGACCGCCGCTATCCCATCACCAATCGTTTCAGGGATCGTGGCTGAAGCGCAGTTCGTCTGCTGGACGAAAATACGCGGCATGGCGGGATAGGGATACCAGCATGCCCGACTGTGAAATCAGCTTCGACCTCTCACGGATCGACTTTCGTGCGACCTCCGACCTGTTGATGGAAAGCTACTGGGGAGCTGGACGCAGCGACGAGTTCCATCGCCGGGCCTTTGCCAACTCGTTCTGCGCCGCCGCCTACATCGCTGGCAAACAGGTCGGTTTCGGCAGGGCGATCACCGACCGCACGGTATTCGCCTATCTCGCGGATATCATCGTCTGGCCCGTGCATCGCGGGCAGGGCGTCGGCTTGCGGCTGGTGCGGGCACTCATCGACCATCCTGAACTCAGCACCGTCTCGCATTGGAGCCTGTCGACCAGCGACGCGCATGGGGTCTATGAAAAGCTGGGTTTCAAGGCATCGATGGATGGGCGATACATGCGCCTCGATCGTGCGCCGCATGCCGGGTGAACGACGTGCGACGGCGATAGGCAGGGATAGCGACTGTTGCAAAATCGCCTCATCGGCTGGGCCAGAGATGCTTTTGGCCATGGCTTGCCTTGGCGCGCAATCGAAGCACCCCTATAAGAGCGTTTCCGCGATTCCCTTCAGGGAGGACCGAATGCCAGGATTTGACATCGTTATGCGAGGCCGCGAGGCCTAGGTCTGCGCCGGTGTTCCGAAGTATCGGAACCATTCCGGGTGTAGAAAAGGCATTTGCCGCTGCCGGTCGCCGCCCTTGGGCAGGCGACCAACCATAGCCGAACCTCCGCATTCATGGGCAATTCGCCCCGGCGCGGTTTTTCAACCTTCGACTTTTATTGGGATCGGGCTCGTTTTGCGCCCGAATGACATCATGGCTCGTTTCAAGATCGATTTGCGCGCGAGCGCCTTTCGCAGCGTTCTTGGCTTCACACTTACCCATTGGCGGCGTCAGCCTTGGCGGCTCTCGCTCATCATGGGCGGTTTCCTGTTGTCGACGCTGGCCGACGTGCTGACGCCGCTCTACTCCGGTCGGCTGGTCGATGCTGTCGCCAGCAGCGCCGGAGCGGATGCCATTGCCTGGAACGCCGCGATGACGGCATTTTTCTTCTTGATGGCGCTGGCGCTGACTGGCGTCGTGTTGCGCAATCTTGCCTTCATGGGAATCGTTGAGCTGACACTCAAGATGATGGCCGACATCGCGGCCGACGCCTTCCATCGCGTTCAGCGCTTTTCGACCGACTGGCATGCCAACTCGTTTGCCGGCTCGACGGTGCGCAAGGTGACGCGCGGCATGTGGGCGCTCGACCTGCTCAACGACACGATCCTGATCGCGCTGCTGCCGTCGGTGGTCATGCTCGCCGGCTCGACGCTGCTGCTCGGCTGGTTCTGGCCGCTGATGGGCGTGGTCGTCGCGGCCGGCTCCCTGCTGTTCATCACGGTGACGGCCATGTTGTCGCTTGGCTATGTCGCGCCCGCGGCAAGGCTTGCGAACACCTGGGACACGCGCCTCGGCGGCTCGCTGGCCGACGCGGTCAGCTGCAATGCCGTGGTCAAGGGCTTTGGCGCCGAGGCGCGCGAAGAGCGCCGTCTCGCCAGGGTGGTCGCCAAATGGCGCGACCGCACGCGGCGCACCTGGGTGCGCGGCACCATCAACGGCACCACGCAAGGGGTGCTGCTGTTGGTCATGCGGGCCGCCGTGATCGGCCTGGCGCTGATGCTGTGGTCGTGGGGGCAGGCGAGCGCCGGCGATGTCGCTTTCGTGCTGACCTCATTCTTCGTGCTGCAAGGCTATTTGCGCGATATCGGCACGCATATCCGCAATCTGCAGCGTTCGATCAACGACATGGAGGAACTGGTCGATTTCCAGTCCGAACCGCTCGGCATCGAAGACAGGCCCGGCGCCGAACCGATTGCCATCACGCAGGGCCACATCGCCTTCGACAAGGTCACCTTTCACTACGGCAATCACCGGTCGCCGCTCTACCGTGACTTTTCGGTGGATATCGCGCCGGGCGAGCGTGTCGGGCTCGTCGGTCACTCGGGTTCGGGCAAGACCACATTCGTCAAGCTCATCCAGCGGCTCTATGACGTGAATGCGGGAAAGATCGTGATCGATGGCCAGGATATCTCACAGGTCGCCCAGTCGTCGCTGCGCGGCCAGATCGCCATCGTTCAGCAGGAACCGATCCTGTTCCACCGGTCGCTGGCCGAAAACATCGCCTATGCCAGGCCAAGCGCGACGCAGGGGGAGATCGAGCATGCCGCCAGGCTGGCGAGCGCCCACGACTTCATCACCAGCCTGCCGAAGGGCTATGGCACGCTGGTCGGCGAACGTGGCGTGAAACTGTCGGGCGGCGAGCGCCAGCGCGTGGCGATCGCCCGCGCTTTCCTGGCCGATGCGCGCATCCTGATCCTGGACGAGGCGACGTCGAGCCTCGATTCGGAATCGGAGGTGCTCATCCAGCAAGCGATGGAACGGCTGATGGTCGGCCGCACGACACTGGTCATCGCGCATCGGCTTTCGACGGTGCGGGCGCTCGACAGACTGCTGGTCTTCGATCGCGGCAAGATCGTCGAGGAAGGCTCGCATGACGAGTTGATCCGGCTGAAGGGCGGCATCTACCGCCGCCTGTTCGAGCGCCAGGCGCTGGAACTTACCAAGGGCCTCGTGATGTGATCCGAGGTGGCCTCCGGCTCCTGCCGGGGGCCACCTCTATCGGTTGCCATAAGCCGGCGAGCCATGTGGCGCTCGCAATCGCAGCGCGAAGCCAAAGTCCCGAGTGCGGGACGTCTGTTTACGTTACCGGCCGAGATTCGTTGTTTCCACTTTTGGTTGCTGTACTCTGTAAAAGCAACCTGTTCGGTGTTTACGATGCATCTCGTTTCCGCAAATGCCGGCGCGCAAAAGGTGACGGCCCCGTCGGTGCTGGATTCCCAGCACGGCTCGGTTCGGCCACTCGCCGCCGAAGATCTCGAGCGCGTCGCGGCACTCTTCCTGACGAAGTTTCGCCGCCGCCGGCGTCACCTCCTCGATCGCGCTATCGAGGAGACGGCCGAATACATGAGAAAGATCTATCTTGACCCCGCCGGCCAGCCCGGTGCGAGCGCTCTTGTCCAGATCAACCGGCAGGGGGATCTGGGCGGGTTCCTCGGCGTCCTGAAAGCCCGTTACGAGTTCAACGGCGCTGGATTGAATGCGGCGATCATCGGTCCGTTCATGGCCGACACTGGCGCCGACGATGGCTCGGCAGGACCGCAATTGCTGCGCGCCTTGCACCAAGGCGAATTCGATCTGCAACTGACGGATTCGGCCAACCGGGTCTCCCTGGCCTTCGCGCGACCGATGAAATACCAGCTCCTGCCGGTCCATTGCCTGGGATGGACCTGCATCTTCCGGCCAGCCGCGATGGCCGCCGCCGCGCTGCACCGTAAATGGCCCGGCCTGCCTCGCTTGGCACTCGATCCCTGTGCGAGAGCATTCGACGCTGTCGCGAAGCGAAGGTTCGGATCGCCTTTCCAGGCTTCATCGTCGCATCGGGTCCATGCCGAGCCGATCAATGCCGCGCAGTTTGCCGAGCGGTTGCCGACCCTTCTCTCCGATTACGCTCTTCGGCCGAGTTGGAAGGACGGCGAACTGCCGCGGCTGCTCGCGCTGGCGGCCGAGAAGCGGGCCGACGGACCACTTCATTTCGGCGGGACTTACGATGAGACAGGCAAAATGCTCGGTTGCTATGCCTTTTACGGCCGGGTCGGAGACATGGCGGTCCTGCTGCAAATCCAGGCTTCCGGACACCACTGGGGCGCGACGCTGGACGGCCTCGTCGCGGCAGCGCGGGATATGGGCTGCGCAGGCATAACCGGGCAGACCCAGGACAAGTTCATGCCTCACCTCTTCGGCTACAGGAATGTCTTCTTCCGCTATGCCGGCGGAACGATGGTCCGCTCGCGAATCGCCGAGGTCACGCAAGCGGTCCGCTCCGGCGACATCGCTATCGGCGGCTTGATGGGCGACCGCTGGACCCGCCTGAGTTCAGACGACTTCGGCCGCTGATCGTCGTCAACCACCTGTTCGTCGGCTCCGCTGGCCGCTTGCCCTCTCACGGCGGGGTCTTGCGCCAGCTGAGGCGTGCCGGCCCGGTCTTTTCATTCCAGCCGCCATGTTCTATGTCTGCGGCACGGCGCGGGGGCGCATCTTGTCAATCATAAAGGCATCCGGTACGCCCCGCTCATGACAGTTACCGTTCGTTTCGCCCCGTCACCGACCGGCCGCATCCATATCGGCAATGCGCGCACCGCTCTGTTCAACTGGCTGTTTGCCCTCAACAACAAGGGCCGCTTCATCCAGCGCTTCGACGACACCGACATCGCCCGCTCGAAGCAGGAATTCGCCGACGCCATCCTTTACGACCTGCACTGGCTGGGCATTTTCCCGGATGCCACCGAGTATCAGTCGCGGCGCTTCGAAATCTATGACGCGGCGGTGGAGCGGCTGAAGGCGGCGGGCGTTCTTTACGCCTGCTACGAAACGCCGGAAGAACTCGATCTCAGGCGCAAGGTGCGCCGCACGCGGGGCCTGCCGCCGGTCTATGGCCGCGAGGCATTGGCGCTGACGACAGAGCAGGTGGCCGAATATCAGGCCGATGGACGCCGGCCCCACTGGCGTTTCCTGCTGCCCAATTTCTCCGGCGATCCGCTGCAGCCGGAGCGCACCGAGATCCGCTGGGACGATTTGGTGCGTGGCGAGGAGATGGTGGATCTGGCCTCGCTGTCCGATCCGGTGCTGGTGCGTGAGGACGGCACCTATCTCTACACGCTGCCCTCCGTCGTCGACGACATGGAGATGGGTGTCAGCCATGTCATCCGCGGCGACGATCATGTCACGAACACCGGCGTGCAAATCGCCCTGTTCAAGGCGCTGGGTGCCGAGCCGCCCGTCTTCGGCCACCACAATCTCCTGACCACCGTCTCGGGCGAGGGGCTGTCGAAGCGCACCGGCGCACTTTCCATCGAGAGCCTGCGCGAAGACGGCATCGAGCCGATGGCCGTCGCTTCGCTGGCCGTACTGGTCGGCACGTCGGAAAATGTCGCGGCCGCGCATGACCTGACCGAACTCGCCGGCCATTTCGACCCGGCCGCGACCTCGAAATCGTCGTCCAAGTTCGATCCGGCCGAACTGTTCGTGCTCAACCGGGTGCTGCTGCATCACATGCCGTTCGACGAGGCGCGGGACCGGCTGATGGTGCTGGGTATTTCCGGCGAACAGGCCGAACCATTCTGGCTGGCGGTGCGCGGCAATCTCGACCGACTAGCCGATGCGGTTGCCTGGTGGCGCGTCCTGCGCGAAGGGCCGCGGGAGAAGCCCGACTTTTCCGACGACGACCGCGATTTTCTGCACCAGGCGCTCGATCTCCTGCCTGAGGAGCCGTGGAACGGGACGGTCTGGAAGGATTGGACCGGCAAGATCAGGGAAGCGACCGGCCGCAAGGGCAAGGCGCTGTTCATGCCGCTCAGGCTTGCCCTTACTGGACTGCCTTCGGGGCCGGAGCTTGCAGATCTATTGCCCCTGATGGGTCGGGAAGGAACGTTGGCCCGACGACCCTGACCTTGCGCTGGTCCGGAGGCACGGCAGAAACCGGCGATGTCACAGGCTTGGCCGAGAGGCGCTTGATGGCCTCACGGTCGAGCCCGCCGTCCCTGTTGGCCAGGGTCTCCGGGTCGGCACCCGGATCGGGCTTTAAGGCCGGCACCGGAACGAGCGGTGCCGCTTCCGGTTCGGGCTGTGACTGTTGGGGGCTTGGCGAGTTGCCGCCAATGATCTGGAAATTCTGCGCGGCGTTGCAGCCGCACGCGGGCGGCCGCGACATGTCGGGCTGCTTGTAGAGATAGGCGGTCGGCAATTCGCCGTAGGGCCTGCCGGTGACCGATGACATCATCGATGCCGAATCATCGTCCATGCCGCGCGAATAGAAGACCTGCATCTCGGTGCCGGGGCAGGCTGATTCGCAATTCTTCTGGTCGCGCTCGAAATCGCCGGCCGAGGCGGCGTTCGACATGGGGAAGAAATAGCCGTCGCAAGTGCGCACGCAACTGGTGTGGAATTCGCCGCCGCTGCTCGCAACGTCCGGACTGCCGGGCTGGTTCAGGACGCGGCCGACATCGCGTTCCTCCCCGGAATCGTCAGGCTGGTCCAATGTATCGATCTGACGGTCGTCGCCGCCGAAAAGCTGGTCGAAGAGATTGGCATTGCCTCCATCTTCACGATTCGCTTCCAGCGGAGGCTCGCGGCGCGGCGCAACCGCATCGTCACGACAGTCATTGGCATCGAGCGCCGCCAGGATACGGCCCCGGTCGCGGCGTGAACTGCCGCCGGCGAGTTGGGCGCGCTTGGCTTGCAGACTGTCGAGATTGGCGCTCATGCGCTCGATGGTGGCGTTGAGCCCGGCGCACCGGTTGATGTTGCGGGAAAATAGTGAAAACCCGCAACCGGCATTGTCCGCCTGGCTGCGGGCCTTGGAGATCTGTTCGCGCTGCCGGTAGATGGCCGCATCGTATTTGCGGATCATTGCCGGACCGCCGCCGCCACGCGAAGCCGCGGCGAGCTCGGCCTCCAGTTGACGGCAGACCCGCGAAGCGGCCTGCGGCTCGCTGACCACGGCGCCGGACAGCAGAAGGCCAAGCAGCACGGCAGCATGCGCCTGCTTCAAACCTCCGCTCGCCATCCGCCTCGATCCCGCTTGCCTGTGGTCGCCAAGGCTACCCCGTTCGCGGTTAAGCGTCTATTTCGGAAGTTGCTTAGTTGCCGGCTGAAAAAAGCCGCGCGCATTCGGTGTGCCCATCAGTCCGGCAATGGCCGGGTGGGCCATCAGAACTTGTAGTTCATCCCGATCCTGACGGTACTGAACGTGTTGTCGAAAGTCGTATTGGAGTTGGGCGCGTAGTTGATCGTCTGATCCCGCAGGTCGACATATCGGTATTCGGCATTTGCCGACCAATGATCGGTGATTGCCTGCTCCAGCCCGGCGCCAATCGTCCAGCCAATTTTGGTGTTCTTTTCGGAATAGCTGTCGGCCGGGCCATCGAGATACTGGTTCTCGACACCTCCGATAGCGAGGCCGCCGGTCCCGTAGACAAGGGTGCTGCCGAACGCATAGCCTGCCCTGGCGCTGATCGATCCGAACCAATCCACCCTGGTGTCGTAGACATCGCCTCCGCCGACATTGACCTCGTCGGAATGCCCCTTGATATCGGCGCCCGAAATATCGGCCTCGATCCCCAGAACCGCGGAATTGACCTGGTAATTGTAGCCGATCTGGACACCGCCCAGAAAGCCGTCGATGTCGTAGTCCTGCGTGCCCCGGATCGCTGGCGTATTTGGCAGGTTGTAGGTCGCGTCGGTTTTGCCGAAACCATAGCCGAGATGCCCGCCGACATAGACGCCGGACCAGTCATGCGCGGCCGGGCCCAGCCCGATGGCGTCGGCGGCGAACGCCTGTCCGCCAATCACAGTCAGCATTGCCGAAGCCAGCAACAGGGCTCTCATGACATTTTCACCGCCCAATCAGACGGCGTGACCATATCAAATTGACCTGGTCCGAGAAATCCGCATTCGTCCGATGCCGGATTTCTCGGTTAAGAGTTGTCGGCTCGCAACACTCGATTCCGACAATGCGTTCCGTGACGCGTCGCCGCCACACCTCAATCGGGGCCGGATCAATCGGATCGCGACCGCCGGTTCAGTCCAGATTGGCGATCGCCTGGGCCTTGTGCGCGGCTTCGACCACCGCCAGCGCCGTCATGTTGACGACGCCGCGCGAGGTCACCGAGGGTGTCAATATGTGCGCCGGCTTGTCGGTGCCGAGAAGGATGGGGCCGACATGCAAGGCATCCATCATGGCCCGCAGCGCCGTCAGCGTGATGTTGGCCGAATCGAGGTTCGGGAACACCAGGAGATTGGCTTCGCCCTTCAGGCGCGAATGCGGATAGACGCGCTGGCGCAGATGCTCCGACAAAGCGGAATCGGCGTGCATTTCGCCGTCGCACTGCAGCTCCGGCGCGATGCGCGCCAGAATCGCCGCGGCCTGACGCATCTTCAGCGCGCTCGGCGAATCGCGCGAGCCGAAATCCGAATGCGACAAGAGTGCCGCCTTCGGCTCGATGCCGAAACGCTGGATTTCTTCCGCCGCCAGCACGGTCATCTCGGCGATCTCGTCGGCCGTCGGGTCGACGGAGACGTGGGTGTCGGTAAGGAAGATGATGCCGCGTTGCGAGATCAGCATGGATAGCGTGGACAGGTCCCGGTCCTTGATGCCGGTGCGCGGCCCTATGATCAGCGTCACATTGCGCAGATGCCGCTCGAAACGGCCTTCGAGGCCGCAGACCATGGCGTCGGCATCGCCGCGCTTCAGCGCAAGTGCGGCGATCACCGTGTTGTCGGTGCGCACCATGGTACGCGCGGCCTCCGTCGTCACGCCGCGGCGGCCGGCGAGTTCGATCAGGAGGTCGACATAGTGGCGGTAGCGCGGATCGTCCTCCGGGTTGATCAGGCCGAAATCGACCCCGGGCTTGATACGCAGGCCATAGCGCTTCAGCCTGACCTCGATGACGTGCGGGCGGCCGATCAGGATCGGCTCGGCGATGCCTTCCTCAAGCACAACCTGGGCGGCACGCAGTACGCGCTCGTCCTCGCCGTCGGCGTAGATGACGCGCTTGGCGCTGGAGGCCTTGGCGGAAGAGAACACCGGCTTCATCACCAGGCCGGAGCGGAAGACGAAGCGGTTGAGCTTGTCGATATAGGCGGCGAAGTCGGTGATCGGCCGTGTCGCCACACCGGTGTCGCAGGCTGCCTTGGCCACCGCCGGCGCAATGCGCAGGATGAGGCGCGGATCGAAGGGCGAGGGGATCAGGAATTCGGGTCCGAAGACCGGCGTCTCGCTGGAATAGGCGCGCGCGGCGACATCGGAAGGCTCTTCGCGGGCAAGGGCGGCGATGGCCCGCACCGCCGCCATCTTCATCTCCTCGTTGATGGCGCTGGCGCCGCAGTCGAGCGCACCCCTGAAGATGTAGGGGAAGCAAAGCACGTTGTTGACCTGATTGGGAAAATCGGACCGTCCGGTGCAGATCATGGCGTCTGGACGGGCCGCGCGCGCCACTTCCGGCATGATCTCCGGATTGGGATTGGCCAGCGCCAGGATCAGCGGCTTCGGTGCCATGTGTTGCAGCAGTTCCGGCTTCAGCACGCCGGCGGCGGAGAGACCGAGGAAAACATCGGCGCCCGTTATGACGTCGGCCAGGGTGCGCGCGTCGGTGTCCTTCACATAAGGATCTTTCCAACGGTCCATCTCGTCGACACGGCCCTTGTAAGCGACGCCGAACCGGTCGGTGACCCAGATGTTTTCGACGCGCACGCCGAGGGAAACGAGAAGATTGAGACAGGCTAGTGCGGCAGCACCCGCGCCGGAGGTGACGACCTTGATGTCCGAAATGGTCTTGCCGGCGAATTCCAGCCCGTTGAGCACGGCAGCGGCAACGATGATGGCGGTCCCGTGCTGATCGTCATGGAACACCGGTATGCTCATGCGAGCCTTCAGGCGTTCCTCGACCTCGAAACACTCCGGCGCCTTGATGTCCTCGAGGTTGATGCCGCCGAAGGTCGGCTCCAGAGCGGCGACGGTTTCGACCATGCGCTCGATTTCCGGCGCGTCGATCTCGATGTCGAAGACGTCGATGCCGGCGAACTTCTTGAACAGGACCGCCTTGCCCTCCATCACCGGCTTGGAGGCGAGCGGCCCGATATTGCCGAGGCCGAGCACGGCCGAGCCGTTTGATACGACACCGACCAGGTTGGCGCGCGCCGTGTAGTCGGCGGCCGTCGCCGGATTGTCGCGGATTTCGAGGCAAGGGGCGGCGACGCCGGGCGAATAAGCGAGCGCCAGGTCGCGCTGGTTGCCGAGCGGCTTGGTCGCCTGGATCTCGAGCTTTCCCGGCGTCGGGTGCTTGTGGAAATAGAGCGCGGCTTCGTCGAGGTCCGAACGTGCCGTTTTCTTGTTCTCGCCTTCCATGCGGCCGCTCCTCGAAACCTGCTTCGGGAGTCCTTTTAGCATGAGGCCAAGGTTTTTCGCGACGCTAATTGACGCGCCGGCATCTTTAAGCGCCAGCGCATCGAAAATCTCTGGATGTCAGACACTTACGGCTGTTACATGCCGGATGTTTCGCGCCGCTTTGCCGACATTTCGGTCAGAAAGCGCTGACGTAGAGACCGCCATCGACGGGTATATTCTGCCCGGTCAGGTAGCCGGCATGGACCGAGCAGAGGAAGGCGCAGATCTGGCCGAATTCCTCCGGCGTGCCGAGCCGTTTGGCCGGCACGTCGGCACTGATGCGGGTCTTGCGCGCCGCGGCCGCCTTGGGATCCTCCGGCGTGCCAGCCTCATGCGGGCCGCGCAGTCGGTCAGTGTCGAGCTTGCCGGGCAAGAGACTGTTGATGGTCACGTTGCGCTCGATCACCGTGCGCGCCACGCCGGCGAGAAACGAGGTCAGGCCGGCGCGCGCGCCCGACGACAGGTCGAGGCCGGGTATGGGGACGTAGACCGATAGCGAGGTGATGTTGACGATGCGGCCGAAGCCGCGCGCAGCCATGCCGTCAATGACCGCCTGCACCAGTTCGATCGGCGTCACCATGTTCTGGGTCACGCCTTCGAGGATTTTGCCGCGATCGAGTTCGCGGAAATCGCGCAATGGCGGTCCGCCATTGTTGTTGACGAGGATGTCGGGTTCCGGACAGGCGGCGAGCAGCGCTTTCTGTATCTCCGGCTTAGAAACGTCGCCGACCACTTCCGTCACCGTCACGCCATGGCGCTGGCGCAGTTCCGCGGCGGTTTTCGCGACCAGCTCCGGATTGCGCCCATTGACGACGATGTCGCAGCCCGCCTCGGCCAGCGCCATGGCGCAGCCACGGCCAAGCCCCTTGCTCGAAGCGCAGACGATGGCCTTCTTTCCGCGGATACCGAGATCCATGACGATTTTCTCCTTTGATTTGCCCGGCAGGCTAGCGCTAGCGCTGGACCAATCGCAACCGTCATACGGTTGTTGCATGAATCGGGGCATAGGCTGCTCGAAAGCAAGGGTGAATCCGCGATGTCAGGCCAAGAGCCCCGCACTTTCCGCAGCATGTTTATTTCCGATGTCCATCTGGGCTCGAAGGCGGCGAAGGCCGATTTCCTGATCGACTTCCTGCGCTACCACGACGCCGACATCATCTATCTGGTCGGCGATATCGTCGACGGCTGGCGCCTGAGGCGCAGCTGGCATTGGCCGCAAAGCCACAATGACGTCGTGCAGAAACTGCTGCGCAAGGCGCGCAAGGGCGCCTCGATCACCTATATCGCCGGCAATCACGACGAATTCGCCCGCCAGTTCCAGGGCGTGCATTTCGGCGGCATCGTCGTTGCCGACCGCGCCATCCATGAAACCGCCGATGGCCGGCGGCTGCTGGTCATCCATGGCGACCAGTTCGACACTGTAGTCCACAACCAGCGTTGGCTCGCTTATCTCGGCGACCATGCCTATGACGCCGCCATGCAAGTCAATCGGGTGATCACGCGGTTGCGCCAGCTGCTCGGCCTGCCTTACTGGTCGTTTTCGTCCTGGGCCAAGGTCAAGGTCAAGAAGGCGGTGAACTTCATCGGCTCGTTCCAGACAGTGCTCAGCGAGGAAGCGCGACGCTCGCATGTCGACGGCGTCATCTGCGGGCATATCCACCATGCCGCCATCGAAAGCTATGGGGACGTACAATATATCAACACCGGCGACTGGGTGGAGAGCTGCACCGCCGTGGTCGAGCATTTCGACGGCCGCATGGAAATCCTGACCTGGGCGCATGTATTGCCTGAAGCGTTTGACGAGCCCTTCATCCCGCTGCTGATCGAGGACAGGGTGGTGCAGGCGGCCTGAGGCGAAGCCGGCCCTGCAATTTCTGGTGTTAATCGACTGGTCCAGCCGGTTTCGTCCGGTTTTTGCTCATGTTAAGGATCGGCTTGCGCTGCTCGCCGGTCGTTGAGCGCAGCGTCATTGGATCGATTCATGCCGCTGCCACCGCTTTTGCCCGAACAACTCGTGAAGCCGAGCCGTTTTGAACTGCGCATGAGCCTGATCTTCGGCACGTTGTTCATATCGCTTGGTACCCATTTGCCCTATTTCCCGCTTTGGTTGCAGGCCAAGGGGTTTCATGCCGAGCAGATCGCCGTCATCCTGGCGGCGCCGATGTTCCTGCGCGTCGTAACGACGCCGCTGCTGACCACACTTGCGGATCGAGCCAGGGACCGCGCCGATGTCTATGTCGTGCTCGTCGCCGCATCGCTGCTGCTGTCCGCGGGATACTTCCTGACCCCGACATACGCGACGGTGCTGGCGGTGTCGCTGGTGCTGACTATCGTCTGGACGCCACATTCGCCGATCGCCGATTCGCTGGCGCTCTCGGGCGTGCGCCGCTTCGGGGCCAATTACGCGAGCATGCGCAAATGGGGGTCGATCTGTTATCTCCTGGCCAATGTCGCCGGCGGTTTCATCCTGGCGGCCAGTGGCCCTGGAGCCGTCCCGGTGATCATATTCCTTGCCCTTGGCGCGGCACTCATCGCAGGCCTGCTGGCACCGCGCATGGGACGGCCGCGAAAGGCCTCGCCGCTGTCGGCAGTGGAAATCCAGCACGCGGCGCCAAGCCTGTTCAACGCTTATTTCCTCTCCTTCACCCTTGGCGTCGGCATCATTACAGCCAGCCACGCCTTCCTCTACGGTTTCGTTTCCATTTACTGGAAATCGATCGGCATCAGCGATTCCGTTGTCGGCCTGCTGTGGGCGTGGGGCGTGGTGTCGGAAGTCTGCATGTTTGTGTTTTTCAATCGCATTTTCGCCTCCGTGTCTGTCGTCAAGGTGATGGTGATTGCCGGCATTGGATCCGTTGTGCGCTGGATCATCTTTCCACTGATATGGCCGCTCGGCCTCGGCATCGCCGGCTTCTTTGCCGTGCAGTCGCTGCATTCGGTGTCTGTCGCAATGGTGCTGATCGGCCTGCAGAAAATGATCGGCGAGACCGTCTCCGAAGAGCGCACGGGTGCCGCGCAAGGCATCGCCTATTTCTTCAACGGCTTCTTCATGGCCGCCGTTACGCTTGTTTCCGGCCCGCTCTATGACCGTCTCGGTGTCGATGGATTCCTGGCGATGATCCCGATCGCGATCGTCGGCCTTATGCTGATCGGGTTTGCCGCGCGCTCAGCCCCACAGAGCCCGGTCCGGGGGTGAGACGAGCGATCCCTGGTAAACGAGACCCGGCACACGATCCCGGGCAAGCAGCAGCGGGCCGTCGAGGTCGACGAAATCCGCTCCTTGCGCCAGCAGCACCGCCGGCGCCATTGCCAGCGACGTGCCGACCATGCAGCCGACCATGATGCCGAAACCCAGCTCACGGGCGCGGTCGCGCAAGGTGAGCGCCGCTGTCAGCCCGCCGGACTTGTCGAGCTTGATGTTGACGGCGTCGTAGAGGCCGACAAGCGCCTCGAGGTTTCCTGCTTCATGGACGCTCTCGTCAGCGCAGATCGGCACCGGATGGGCTATGTGGCGCAGGATGCCGTCACGGCCCGCCGGCAGCGGCTGCTCGATCAGCGCGATGTCTTGCTTCGCGGCAAAAGCCAGATTCGCGACGATGTTGTCGTCGGTCCAGCCTTCATTCGCATCGAGGATCAATCGGCTCCCGGGCGCCGCCTGCCTCACCGCCTGGATGCGGGCGGCGTCGTTGTCGCCGCCGATCTTGACCTTCAGCAGCGGCCTGCCGGCATTGGCGCGGGCCTGCGCCGCCATCGCCTCCGGTTCGCCGAGCGACAGCGTGTAGGCGGTTTCGAGCTGATGCAAAGGGGCCGGCCAGATTGCGTTCGCCCCCGGATTGCCGCTGATCTTGGCTTCAAGGTCCCACAGGGCACAGTCTATGGCGTTACGCGCCGCTCCGGCAGGCATTGCGTCGAGCAGGGCGGCACGGTCCATTCCGCCGGCGATCCGGTCGCGCATCGCCGCGATCGCGCCGCTCACGCCGTCCATGGTCTCGCCATAGCGCTTGTAGGGAACGCATTCGCCGCGACCGGCATGGCCGTTGTCGCTGATCGTGCAGGTGATGACCTCGGCCTCAGTCTTGGAGCCGCGCGAAATGGTGAAGGTCCCGGCGATGGGAAAACGTTCGGCCTCGACCGAAATGACACGCGCCATATTTTTCTGCTCCGGCTATGCGAGAAGGGTTGTCGGCAAATCGACAAGGTCGGACCCATCAGGCTAAACAGGACGCCATGTTGACCATCGGCAAACGCGACGCAAGCGGCACGACCGCCTCGGGGGCTGACCACGACCCGCGCGTCGCGGTCGGCGAGGAGGATGGGGTCCTCGGCTGTGCGTTCTCCGGGATCTGGACGACGCGGACGGTGGCGCTGATCGACGCCGAGATGCGCAAGATCGAGAAACGAAGCGGTTTCAAGATGTTGGCGCTCGATCTTTCGAAAATCGAGAAGATCGACACCGCCGGCGCCTGGCTGATCGACCGGCTGGTGAGCGTTTTCGAGAAGAAGAATGTCGAGGTAAGGCTGCAAGGCCAAAGTGACGTCGCTTCCATCCTGCTCGAAGCGGTGAGCGAGGCCGTCCGGCGCGAACCCGAAGCCGGACCGGCGGGACCGCCCAACATTGTCATTCGGGCATTGGAGGCGGTGGGCCGGCG
Source organism: Mesorhizobium australicum WSM2073 (assembly GCF_000230995.2). Taxonomy (NCBI): domain Bacteria; kingdom Pseudomonadati; phylum Pseudomonadota; class Alphaproteobacteria; order Hyphomicrobiales; family Phyllobacteriaceae; genus Mesorhizobium; species Mesorhizobium australicum. The sequence continues at coordinate 3,972,229 of NC_019973.1, forward strand.
CGTCTACGAGATGCGCGACGATTTCCTTGCCTCGATGAACATATTGGGCGCCACCATCCGCGGCGCGCAGATGAAGCTCGGCCGTGGCCATGCCGTGAATCCGGCGGCGATCTTCAACCAGATCGATCGCATGGGCGTCGGCGCTATCCCCGTGGTGGTGCTGATGTCGGCGATCGTTGGTGCCATCGTCGCCCAGCAGGGTGCCTATCAGCTCAGCTATTTCGGCGCCGACATCTTCGTCGTCGACCTGGTCGGCGTGCTGATCCTGCGCGAACTCGGCGTGCTGATGACGGCAATCATGATCGCCGGACGCTCCGGCAGCGCGATCACCGCCGAAATCGGCTCGATGAAGATGCGCGAGGAGGTCGACGCGCTGAAGGTCATCGGCCTCAATCCGATCGGCGTCCTGGTCTTTCCACGTCTGGTTGCCCTGGTGATCGCCTTGCCCTGTCTGACGATCATCGCTAATTTCGCCGCGCTCGGCGGCGGCATTGTCGCGGCCTGGCTCTACTCCGATATCCCCCCCGCTGCCTTCATCGACCGGTTGCGTGTCGCAATCGATCTCAGCACGATTTTCGCCGGGCTGATCAAGGCGCCGTTCATGGCCATGATCATCGGCACGATCGCTTCAGTCGAGGGCATGAAGGTCGGCGGCAGTGCCGAATCGCTCGGGCAGCACGTGACCGCTTCGGTGGTGAAGTCGATCTTCGTCGTCATCATTCTCGACGGACTTTTCGCCATGTTCTACGCAGCGATCCAGTTCTAGTAACATGGCAAAGGGAAACGGAATCACGACTGAGGCGCCGCACGAGAGCGAAATCGTGCTTTCGGTGCACGACGTCACCGTTGCCATCGACGACAAGCTGATCCTCGACAAACTGTCGCTCGACATCAAGCGCGGCGAGATACTGGGGTTCGTCGGTGCCTCGGGCGCCGGCAAGTCCGTGCTGTTGCGAACCATTCTCGGACTGATGCCCAAGCAGTCGGGAACAATCAAACTGTTTGGCGTCGACGTCGACAAGGCAAGCGATCTCGAGCGGCTGCGCATCGACATGCGTCTTGGCGTTCTGTTCCAGCATGGGGCGCTGTTTTCGGCGCTGACCGTGATGGAGAACGTGCAGGTGCCGATGCGCGAATATCTCGATCTGCCAAGAAAGCTGATGGACGAGTTGGCGCTGCTGAAAATCGAGCTGGTCGGACTGCCGCCGGATGCGGCGCAGAAGTTTCCCTCCGAACTCTCCGGCGGCATGATCAAGCGCGCGGCACTTGCCCGCGCCCTGGCGCTCGACCCCGACATCGTTTTTCTCGACGAGCCGACGTCCGGCCTCGATCCGATCAGCGCGGCCGAGTTCGACGAACTGGTCGTCAAGCTGCGCGACACCATGGACCTGACCGTCTATATGGTGACCCACGACCTCGACACGCTGTTTACCGCCTGCGACCACGTGGCGGTGCTCGGCAAGAAAAAGGTGCTGGTCGAAGGCACGATCGACGACATGCTGAAGAGCGAGGAGCCGTGGGTAAAATCCTATTTCCGCGGAAAACGCGCACGGCAACTTGATCTTGCCGCACGTGCATAGCCATAAGTGAAGCAATGGAAACCAGAGCCAACTACGTCATTGTCGGCATTTTCACGCTGGTTGCGATCCTGGCGGCGTTCGCCTTCGTCTATTGGACGGCGGCGATCGGCGACAGGGGCGAGACGACGCTGCTGCGGGTGCGCATTCCGGGCTCGGCCTCTGGTCTCGGCCGCGGCAGCTTCGTGCTGTTCAACGGCGTCAAGGTCGGCGACGTCAAGCGCGTCTACATCGACGTCGACAATCCGACTGTCGCCATCGCCGACACCGAGATCGACCGGATGACGCCGATCACCAAGTCGACGCAGGCCGATATCGGCCTCGCCGGCCTCACCGGGCAGGCCAATATCGAACTCAAGGGCGCCGACCCCAAGGAAGTCAAGCTGCTCGACCAGGCCGAGAAGGAAGGCAAGGTCGCCGAGATCGTCGCCAATCCTTCTGCCGTGACCAATCTGCTGCAGACGGCGCAAAACATCTTCACCCGTGCCGACAAGGTGCTGACGGAGTTGGAAGGCTTCACCAAGGATGTGCGAGGGCCGCTGACGCAGACCGTCCAGAACGTCCAGACGTTTTCCGACGCATTGGCCAGGAATTCCGACGGGATCGACAAATTCCTGTCCGCCGTCAGCGCGCTGTCCGATGAGCTGAAAGGCGTTTCAGGCAAGCTCGACGGCACGTTGAAGGCAGCGGAAGGCCTGCTGAATGCCGTCGACAAGGACAAGATCAAGAGCATCGTTGCCAATGTCGATGCGGTGACGGGGAACCTCAAGGAAACCTCGCAGCAGCTGGACGGTGTGATCAGGAATGTCGATACGGCGGTGGGATCGGTCAACGATTTCGCCAAGCAGACGCAAGGCACGCTGGCCAAGGTCGATGGCGTGCTCGACGGCATCGATCCGGCGCAGGTGCGCCAAGCGCTCGCCAACATCCAGAAGGCCAGCGACAGCGCCAACAAGGCGGCTGCCGATATCGCGGAGGTGACCGGCAAGATCGCCAATCGGGCTGACGACATCGACCAGACGATCAAGGACGCCAGGCAGCTGGCGCAACGGCTCAACGACGCCTCTGTGCGGGTCGACGGCATTCTCGCCAAGGTCGACAAGCTGCTCGGCTCGGGCCAGGCCGACGGCGTGATGGCCGACGCCAGGGATACGCTGAAATCGTTCAAGCAGGTCGCCGATACGCTGAATGCCCGGCTTGGGGTCATCACCGACAATCTGGCGCGCTTCTCGGGCCAGGGACTGCAGAATGTCGAGGCGCTGGTGCAGGATAGCCGCCGCTCGATCAACCGCATCGAGGAGGCGGTGACCGATCTCAGCCGCAATCCGCAGCGCATCCTTTCGGGCGGCGACGGCGAGGTTCGGCAGTTCGACGGCAGGGCGCGGCGTTGACTTCGGCATCGGCCCGCCGCAAGAACAGTGCTCGTGAATGCGGGTTGATCTTGCGATCAGGGGATAACGGG